>JAKALD010000011.1 GCA_021813275.1 Pseudomonadota bacterium
GGCGCTTGCCGAGGCGGGCGGCGACCTGAGGAAAGCGGAGGAGGTGCTGCGCATCAAGAGCGGCGCCAAGGCGAGCAGGGCGGCAGGGCGCGTCGCGGCGGAAGGGGTGATCGGCGCTTTCCTTTCGGCCGACGCCAGGCTGGGCGCGCTCGTCGAGCTGAACTGCGAGACCGATTTCGTCGCGAAGAACGATGACTTTCTCGCCTTCGCCCGCGACTTGGCTGCGCTCGTGGCCGAGTCCGCGCCCGCGGACGTCGAGGCGCTCGCGCAGCTCTCGCTCGGAGGCGCGAGCGTCGAGACCCGGCGCCAGAGCCTGGTGCAGAAGATCGGCGAGAACATCTCGATCCGCCGCTTCAGGCGGATGCAGACGGCAGGCAAGCTGGGGATGTACCTGCACGGCACGAAGATCGGCGTCCTGGTGGCCTACGAGGGCCCCGACGAGGTCGGCAAGGATGTCGCGATGCACGTCGCGTTCGCCAAGCCGCGCTACCTCGCCAGGACGGACGTGCCCGCGGACATCGTGGCGCGCGAGCGCGAGATCCTCGCGGCGCGCGCCAGGGAGTCCGGCAAGCCCGCCGAGATCGTCGCCAGGATGGTCGAGGGCGGCCTCGCCAAGTTCCTCGGCGAGATCACGCTGCTCGGCCAGCCGTTCGTGAAGGACGACAAGCAGACGGTGGAGAAGGTGCTCGCCGCCAGGAAGGCCAAGGTGCTCGATTACCAGTTCTTCGTGGTCGGCGAGGGCATCGAGAAGCGCTCCTCGGATTTCGCCGCCGAGGTCATGGCGCAGGCGGGCGCGGCGCGTTAGGGCGCACGGGGCGACCTTGAAGCCGAAGTTCAAGCGCATCATGCTCAAGCTCTCGGGCGAAGCCCTGATGGGCGAGGACAGCTTCGGCATCAACCGCCAGACCCTGGCGGAGATCGTGGCCGAGATCGGCGCGGTGGTCCGCATGGGCGTCGAGATCGGGATCGTGATCGGCGGCGGCAACATCTTCCGCGGGCTCGCCCCGGGTGCGGTCGGCATGGACCGCGCAACCGCCGACTACATGGGCATGCTCGCCACGGTGATGAACGCCCTCGCCCTGCAGGACTCGCTGCGCCAGGCGGGGCTCGCGAGCCGCGTGCAGTCGGCGCTCAACATCGAGCAGGTGGTCGAGCCTTACATTCGCGGCAAGGCGATTCGCTACCTCGAGGAGGGCAAGGTGGTGATCTTCGCCGCCGGCACCGGAAACCCGTTCTTCACGACCGACACCGCGGCGGCGCTGCGCGGCAGCGAGGTGGGCGCGGAGATCGTGCTGAAAGCCACCAAGGTCGACGGCGTCTACACCGCGGACCCGAAGAAGGATCCCGCGGCCCAGCGCTATACGCGGCTCAGCTTCGACGAGGCGATCGCCGGCAACCTCAAGGTGATGGACGCCACCGCGCTCACGCTGTGCCGGGACCAGAAGCTCCCGATCAACGTCTTCAGCATCTTCAAGAAGAACGCGCTGCAGCGGGTGGTCGCCGGAGAAGACGAAGGCACCCTGGTTCACGTCTAGAAGGACATCGCCATGATCGCTCAGCTCAAGACGAACACCGAGCACAAGATGAAGAAGAGCGTGGAGGCGTTCAAGGCGGATCTGGCGAAGGTCCGCACCGGACGCGCCCATACCGGGCTGCTGGACCACATCACGGTCGACTACTACGGCACCGCGACGCCGATCAACCAGGTCGCGAACGTCACGCTGCTCGACGCGCGCACGATCGCCGTGACCCCCTACGAGAAGAAGCTGGCCGGCGCGCTCGAGAAGGCGATTCGCGAATCCGATCTCGGCCTGAACCCGGCGACGATGGGCGACGCCGTGCGCGTGCCCATGCCACCGCTCACCGAGGAGCGGCGCAAGGAGCTCGTCAAGGTGGTGCGCGGCGAGGCCGAAAACGCCCGCGTCGCGGTGCGCAACCTGCGGCGCGACGCGAACGCCGCGCTGAAGGACGCCTTCAAGAAGAAGGAGATCTCGGAAAACGACGAGCGGCGCACGCAGGACGAGGTGCAGAAGCTGACCGACCGCTACATTGCGGAGATCGACAAGCTCCTGCACCAGAAGGAAGCCGAGCTGAGCGCGGTATGAGCACGGGCAGCGCGACGCTCGAAGTTCCGCAGGTCTCCGACGTGCCGCGCCACGTCGCCATCATCATGGATGGCAACGGGCGCTGGGCGAAGCGGCGCCACCTGCCGCGCATCGCGGGGCACAAGCGCGGCGTCGAGGCGGTGCGCGCGATCGTCAAGGCGTGCGTCGAGCGCGGCATCGGGTTCCTGACGCTGTTCGCGTTCAGCTCCGAGAACTGGCGCCGGCCGCCGGAGGAAGTCGCGCTGCTCATGCAGCTGTTCGACGCCGCCCTGAGCCGCGAGGTGGCGAGGCTGCATCGCAACGGCATACGCCTCAAGGTGGTCGGAGACACGGCGCGCTTCGCCCCGCGGCTGCGCGAGCTGATCGCCGAGGGCGAGCAGCGCACCGCGGACAACCAGCGCCTCACTCTCACGGTCGCCGCCAACTACGGCGGACGCTGGGACATCTTGCAGGCGCTCGCCCGGCTGGCACGCGCGCAGCCGGAGGCCCTCGCCGGCCCGATCGCCGAGCAGCAGCTGGCGCCGTACCTCTGCATGAGTTATGCGCCCGAGCCGGACCTGTTCATCCGCACCGGCGGCGAGCAGCGCATCAGCAACTTCCTGATCTGGCAGCTGGCCTATACCGAGCTGTACTTCACCGAGACCCTGTGGCCGGACTTCGACGCCGCGGCGCTCGACGCGGCGATCGCCTCGTACCGCCAGCGGGAACGGCGTTTCGGGCGCACCAGCGAGCAGCTGGAGGAGGCGCAACGCGCCGCGGCAGCGGACGGACGGCGCTCGGCAGCCGCCGGCTGATCGTTTGTTCGCCATCCGCCTTCTGACCGCCGCGGTGCTGCTCGCCGCGTTCGTCGCGGCCCTGTTCCTGCTCGAGCGGGCGCAGTTCGCGGTGCTCGTCGGCATCGCGCTCGTCCTGGCGGGGCGGGAATGGGCGCGGCTCGCGGGGCTCGACCCGCGCTTCGCGGCCTCGTTCGCCGCGGGCCTCGGGCTGCTGTATGCGGCGACCGGGTGGGCGATCTGGCCGCCCGCTCCCGCGGGCGCGGCGCTCACGTGGATCTTCGCCCTCGCCGCGCTCTTCTGGATCGCGCTGGCGCCGCTGTGGCTGCGGCGCGGCGTCGGCGCGCGCGAGCGCTGGCTGCTGCGCCCGACGGGCGTGCTCGTTCTGCTGCCCCCCGCGCTCGCGATGATCGCGCTGCCGCCCGCCGAGCTGCTGCTGCTCTTCGGCCTGGTGTGGATCGCGGACACCGCGGCGTATTTGACCGGCCGTACGATCGGGCGGCGCAAGCTCGCCCCGGCGATCAGCCCGGGCAAGACCTGGGAGGGCGCAGCGGGTGCGCTGGTCTGCGTGCTGGCGTACGCTATCGCCTGCGCCGTGTTCCTCCCCCGGCTCGCCGCGCACGTACGTGGAATGGCGTGGCTGCCGTACCTGGGGGCGGCGGCGCTCCTTTGGGCGGCGAGCATCGTGGGCGATCTGTTCGAGTCGGCGCTGAAGCGGCAGGCAGGGGTCAAGGACAGCGGGACGCTGCTGCCCGGCCACGGCGGCGTTCTCGATCGCATCGACAGCGCGACCGCCGTGCTCCCGATCGGAGCGCTGCTGCTTCATGCAATGGGTCTGACGTGAAACCGGAACAGGCCGCGCCTGCCCGACGCCCCCGGAGCCTCACGCTGCTCGGGGCGAGCGGATCGATCGGCGCGAGCACGCTCGACGTCGTCGCGCGCCATCCCGAGCGCTACTCGGTGTTCGCGCTGACGGCGCACCGCTCCGCGGACGCGCTGCTCGAGCTTTGCCGGCGCCATCGGCCGCGCTACGCGGTGCTCTCCGGGCTCGCCCCGGACGAGGCGCCGCGCGCGCGCTTCGCGCGCGAGGCGCCGGCCACAGAGCTGCTCTTCGGGGCGCAGGCCCTCGAAGGCGTCGCCACGGATGCCGGCTGCGACGTGGTCATGGCCGCGATCGTCGGCGCGGCGGGGCTGCCTTCCACCATCGCGGCCGCGCGCGCCGGCAAGCGCGTGCTGCTCGCGAACAAGGAAGCTCTGGTGATGGCCGGGCCGCTGTTCATGCGGGCCGCGCGCGAGGCGCGGGCCGTGCTGCTGCCGATCGACAGCGAGCACAACGCGGTCTTCCAGTGCCTGCCGAACGGCGGCGGGCAGGGCGCGGGCTCCGCCGCGGTGCGGCGCATCGTGCTCACCGCCTCGGGCGGGCCGTTTCGCGGCGCGCCGCCAGAGCGGCTCGCCGCGGTCACGCCGGAAGAGGCCTGCGCGCATCCGAACTGGGTGATGGGCCGCAAGATCTCGGTGGACTCGGCGACCATGATGAACAAGGGCCTCGAGGTGATCGAGGCACGCTGGCTGTTCGATGCGCCGCCGGAGCGCATCGAAGTGCTGATCCACCCGCAGAGCATCGTGCACTCGCTGGTGGAATACGTCGACGGCTCGGTGATCGCGCAGATGTCCAACCCGGACATGCGCGTGCCGATCGCGCACGCGCTCGGCTTTCCCGAGCGCATCGACTCCGGGGCGCGTCCGCTCGACCTGGGCGCGATCGGCAGCCTGTCGTTCGAGCGCCCGGACAGCCGGCGCTTCCCCTGCCTCGAGCTCGCCTACGCGGCGCTGCGCCAGGGGGGAGCGGCGCCGGCGATGCTCAACGCCGCGAACGAGGCGGCGGTGGAGGCCTTTCTCGCCCGGCGGCTCGCGTTTACCCGGATTCCGCAGGTGATCTCGGCCACGCTCGAGCGCTGCGCGCCCGCGTCCGCCGACACGCTCGACGGGGTGCTCGAGGCCGACCGGCGCGCGCGCGCGGCCGCGCTCGACTCGATTGCGCGTTTCGCGCACCGCGCGGCATGAGCCTGCTCTACACGGTGGTGTCGTTCGTGGTCGCGCTCGGCGTGCTGATCGTGGTGCACGAGTACGGCCACTATCTCGTCGCGCGCCTGTGCGGCGTCAAGGTGCTGCGCTTCTCGGTCGGCTTCGGCCGCCCGCTCGCGGTGTGGCGCGCCGGACGCGACCGCACCGAATGGGCGATTGCCGCGGTGCCGTTCGGCGGCTACGTCAAGATGCTCGACGAGCGCGAAGCGCCGGTCGCGCCGGCCGACCTGCCGCGCGCCTTCAACCGCCAGGGCGTCGGGCGGCGCTTCCTGATCGTCCTCGCCGGCCCGGTCTTCAACTTCGCGTTCGCGATCGCGGTCTACGCGGGCCTTTTCATGTACGGCCTGCCCGAGGCGCGCCCGATCCTCGCCGCGCCTCCCGCCGGGACCCTCGCCGCGGCCGCCGGGTTTCGCGCCGGCGACACGGTGCGCGCGATCGGCGGCCGGCCGGTCGCCACCTGGCAGGAGCTGCGCTGGCGGGTGCTCGAGGCGGCGCTGCAGCGCGAGCCGCTGCCGGTCGAGGTGAGCGACGCGCGGCGGCGCGTCGCGACGCTCGTGCTCGACCTGCGCGGCCTGCCCGAGCTCGAAGCCGACGGCGACGTGCTGGCGCGCATCGGCCTGCGTCTGTATCGGCCGCCGCTCGCGCCGATCCTCGGCCAGATCGTCGCCGGCAGCCCGGCCGCGCAAGCGGGGCTGCGCTCGGGTGACCGGGTGGTGGCGGCCGGGGGCCGAGCGGTGCCCACCTGGGAGGCGCTGGTGCAGGCGGTGCGCGACCGGCCGGGCGAGCCGCTGCGGCTCACGGTCGAGCGCGACGGCCGTACGCTCGAGCTCGAAGTGCTGCCCAAGGCGGTCGAGGCGAACGGCAAGCGCATCGGGCAGATCGGCGCAGCGCCGCAGCTGCCGGCGTCGGAGGCCGACGAGATCTTCGTGCGCGTGCACTACGGTCCGGCAGCCGCGCTCGCCAAGGCGGCGCGCAAGACCTACGACATCGCCACCTTCAGCCTCAAGGTGCTCGGCAAGATGGTGATCGGCGAGGTGTCCTGGCGCAACCTCTCGGGCCCCGTGACGATCGCCGACTTCGCCGGCCAGTCGGCGCAGCTCGGGGCGGTCGCCTACCTCTCGTTCCTCGCGCTGATCAGCATCAGCCTCGGCGTCCTGAACCTGCTGCCGATCCCGCTGCTCGACGGCGGGCACCTGATGTATTATGCGATCGAGAAAATAAGGGGCAGCCCCGTTCCAGAACGGGTCATGGAGTTCGGGCAGCGCATCGGGCTGGCGCTGCTGCTGATCCTCATGGCGTTTGCCTTCTACAACGACATTAACCGCTTGTTCTCCGGCTGAATGACGCGCGCGCGCATCTTCGCAGCGCTTGCCTTGGGGCTGCTGTGCGGCGCGTGGAGCGCGGCGGCGCTCGCCTTCAAGCCGTTCACCGTGAAGGACATCCGGGTCGAAGGCCTGCAGCGCATCGAAGCCGGCACGGTGTTCAGCTACCTTCCGGTGAAGGTGGGCGAGACTATGACCGAGGACAAGGCCCAGCAGGCGCTGCGCGCGCTGTACGCCACCGGCTTCTTCAAGGACGTGCGCCTCGACGAGCAGAACGACGTGCTCGTCGTGATCGTCGAGGAGCGCCCCGCGATCGCCGAGGTCGATTTCTCCGGCAACAAGGAGTTCGACACCAAGGCGCTGACGCGCGTGATGAGCGAGATCGGGCTCGCCCCGGGGCGCATCTTCGACAGCTCGGTGCTGTCCAGCGCCGAGCAGGAGCTCAAGCGCCAGTACCTCGCGCGCGGCTATTACGCCGCCCAGGTGCAGACCACGGTCACGCCGCTGGAGCGCAACCGCGTGGCGATCAACTTCAGCATCACCGAGGGACAGATCGCCAAGATCCACACGATCAACATCGTCGGCGCGCACTCGTTCAGCGAGAAGCGGCTGCTCGACCTGTTCACGCTGCGCCCGCCGGGCTGGCTCACCTGGTACACCAAGGACGACCAGTACTCCAAGCAGAAGCTCGCCGGCGATCTCGAGACGCTGCGCTCGTTCTACCAGAACCGCGGCTATCTCGATTTCAGGATCGAATCCACGCAGGTCTCGATCACGCCGGACAAGCGCGACATCTACATCACCGTCAACATCACGGAAGGCGACAAGTACACGGTTTCCGGGGTCAAGCTGGCGGGCAAGATGCTGCTGCCCGAAAAGGAGCTCGAGCAGCTGATCAAGCTCAAGCCAGGCGAGGTGTTCTCGCGCGAGAAGCTCACCGAGAGCACCAAGGCGATCACCGACCGCCTGGGCAACGAGGGCTACGCGTTCGCCAACGCGAACGCGATTCCCGACATCGACAAGGAGAAGCACACCGTCGCCTTCACGATCATGATCGACCCCGGACGCCGCGTGTACGTGCGGCGCATCAACATCTCCGGCAACACCAAGACCCGCGACGAGGTGGTGCGGCGCGAGATGCGGCAGCTGGAGGGCGCGTACTACGACGCCGCCAAGATCCAGCTCT
Organism: Pseudomonadota bacterium; assembly: GCA_021813275.1. Classification (GTDB taxonomy): domain Bacteria; phylum Pseudomonadota; class Gammaproteobacteria; order Burkholderiales; family SG8-39; genus JAKALD01. Next base: position 7,472 of record JAKALD010000011.1, read on the forward strand.
CGCGCAAGCGCATCGACCGCACCGGGTATTTCAAGGGCGTGACCGTCGACACTGTGCCGGTGCCGGGCAGCCCCGACCAGGTCGACGTGGACTTCCACGTCGAGGAGAAGCCCACCGGCGCGCTGCTGCTCGGGGCCGGCTTCTCCACGGTCGACAAGCTCATCATCCAGACCTCGATCACGCAGTCGAACGTGTTCGGCAGCGGCAAGTACCTCTCGGCGCAGGTGAGCAGCGGCAGCGTCAACCGCACCTACTCGCTTTCCTACCTCAACCCCTACTACACGGTGGACGGAGTCAGCCAGGGGTTCGACCTCTACAGCCGCAAGGTCGACGCCTCGACCCTCGCGGTCGGCGCCTACACGACGGACACGCTCGGCGGCGGCATCAAGTTCGGCTATCCGCTCTCGGAGCAGGACTCGCTGCTGTTCGGGCTGAACGCCGAGAACGTCAAGCTGGGAACCTTCTCCAACAGCCCGCCGCCGTACGTCGACTTCGTCAACCAGTTCGGCGACAGGTACAGCTACGGTGCGGCCACCGCGGGCTGGACGCGCGATACGCGCGACAGCGTGATCGTGACGACCAAGGGCGCGCGCACCAGCGTCGGCGTCGAGGTCGCCGGCGGCAATCTCGACTACTACAAGCTCAGCTTCGGCACGCGCTGGTTCCGCCCGCTGACGCCGACTTACACGTTCGATGCCCACCTGAGCCTGGGCTTCGCCCACGGCCTGAGCGGCAAGCCGGTTCCGTTCTTCAAGAACTACTACGCCGGCGGCCCCGACTCGGTGCGCGGCTACCGCGCCTACTCCCTCGGCCCGCAGGATTCTCTCGGCGACGCGCTCGGCGGCACGCGCCAGATCGTCGGCGGAGTCGACCTGCTCTTCCCGGTGCCGGGCGCGAGCAAGGACAGGACGCTGCGCCTGTCGGCGTTCATCGACGGCGGCCAGGTATTCGCCCAGGGCGAGAAGGTATCGCTCTCGGACCTGCGCTACTCGGCCGGCATCGGGCTGTTCTGGAGCTCGCCGTTCGGTCCGCTGCAGCTGTCGATCGCGCAGCCTCTCAACAAGAAGCCGGGCGACCAAGTGCAGAGGTTACAATTCACTTTTGGTTACGGGTTCTGAACGCCAAGCCACCCTATGTCGCACAGATTCCACCTCCTCGCAGTCGCGGCGCTCGCGGCGTGCCTCGCCGCCCCCGCGGCGTCCGCTCTCGCGCAGAGCAAGATCGGATTCGTGAACACCGAGCGCATCCTGCGGGACTCGGCGCCGGCGCAGCGCGCGCAGAAGAAGCTGGAAGCCGAGTTCGCCAAGCGCAGCCAGGACCTGCAGAAGAGCGAGGAGCAGCTCAGGCGCATGCAGGAGTCCCTCGACAAGAACACGATGACGATGTCCGAGGCGCAGCGGCGCGAGAAGGAGCGCGAGTTCGCCGACCTGAGCCGCGACCTGCAACGGCGCAGGCGCGAGTTCAGCGAGGACCTCAACCAGCGCAAGAACGAGGAGCTCGCGAACGTGATCGACCAGGCGAACAGGGTGATCCGCCAGATCGCGGAGAAGGAAAACTACGACATCATCTTCCAGGACGCCGTCTACGCGAGCCCGCGGATCGACATCACCGACAAGGTGATCCAGGCGCTGGCTACCGCCAAGCCGCCCGCAAAATGACATGCCCGAGCCGCTCACGCTCGCGCAGATCGCCGCCCGCCTGGGCGGCCGCGTGGTCGGTGACGACGCAGTCCTGATCCGCCAGGTCGGCTCGCTGGAGCGGGCGGGCGCCGGGCAGATCGCGTTCCTCGCGAATCCCAAGTATCGGGCCCAGCTCGCGACCACGCGCGCCTCCGCCGTGGTGCTGGCGCCGGCCGCGGAAGCGCTCACCGCGCTGCCGCGCATCCTGAGCGACAATCCCTACGCCTACTTCGCGCGGCTTGCGCGGCTGCTCAATCCCGAGGCGCCTCCCGAGCCGGGCATCGACGCGGCGGCGCGCGTGTCGCCGCGCGCCGCGGTCGCGGCGAGCGCGCGCGTCGAGGCCGGGGCAACGGTGGGCGAGGGCGCGCGCATCGGCGAGCGTGTGTCGATCGGCGCCGGCTGCCACGTCGGCGCGGGCGTCGTGATCGGCGACGACAGCCGCCTGCACCCGTCGGTGGTCGTGTACGACGGCTGCCGGATCGGGGCGCGCGCGCTCATCCATTCGGGCGCGGTGATCGGCGCCGACGGCTTCGGCATCGCCGAGGACGGCGGCGTCTGGGTCAAGGTGCCGCAGATCGGCGGCGTGCTGATCGGCGACGACGTCGAAATCGGCGCCAGCACCACGATCGACCGCGGCACGATCGACGACACGGTGATCGAGGACGGCGTCAAGCTCGACAACCAGATCCAGATCGGCCACAACGCGCGCATCGGCGCGCACACCGCGATGGCCGGATGTGCCGGGGTGGCGGGCAGCGCGACCATCGGGCGCCACTGCACGATCGGCGGCGCGGCCCGGATTCTCGGGCACCTCACCCTGGCCGATCACGTGCACGTCACCGCGGCCGCGGTGATCTCGCGCTCGATCCGCCGGCCGGGCACGTATTCCGGGATATTTCCGTTCGACGAGCACGCGGCCTGGACGCGCAACGCGGCCCTCATCCGGCATCTGGCCGAGCTGGAAGCGCGCATCCGGGCGCTCGAAAAGGGAACCGCGGGAAAGGCAAAACATGAGTGAGATGGACGTCTACCAGGTCCTCGAGCACCTGCCGCAGCGCTTCCCCCTGCTGCTCGTCGACCGGGTGAAGGAGTGCGAGCCCGGGCGGCGCATCCTCGCGCTGAAGAACGTGTCGGCCAACGAGCCCTACTTCCCCGGCCACTTCCCGAATCGCCCGATCATGCCCGGCGTGCTGATCCTGGAGGCGATGGCGCAGGCCGCCGGAATCCTGGCGTTCCGCACGCTCGGCATCCGCCCCGACGAGAGCTCGGTCTACTACTACGCCGGCATCGACAAAGCGCGCTTCAAGAAGCCGGTGGTCCCCGGCGACCAGCTCGAGGTCGAGGTGACGCTGCTCGGCAGCAAGCGCGGCATCTGGAAATTCGCCTGCACCGCGCGGGTCGACGGCGCGATGGTGGCCGAGGCCGAGATACTCTGCACGGTGCGCGCTTCCAGCGAAGAAGCGCAATGATCCACCCGAGCGCGATCGTGCATCCGGGCGCGAGGCTCGCGGCCGGCGTCTCGGTCGGGCCGTATGCCGTGATCGGCGAGCACGTCGAGCTGGGCGCGGACACCTGGATCGGGCCGCACGTCGTCATCGAGGGGCGCGTGCGGATCGGGCGGCGCAACCGCGTGTTCCAGTTCGCCTCGATCGGCGGACCTCCGCAGGACAAGAAGTACGGCGGCGAGGACACCGCGGTCGAGATCGGCGACGGCAACACGATTCGCGAGTACGTCACCATCAACCGCGGCACGGTGCAGGACGCGGGCGTCACGCGCGTCGGCGACGACAACTGGATCATGGCCTACGTGCATTTCGCGCACGACTGCCAGATCGGCAGCCACACCATCTTCGCCAACGCCTGCCAGCTCGCCGGGCACGTGCACGTCGGCGACTGGGCGATCCTCGGCGCCACCACCCTGGTGCACCAGTTCGTGAAGATCGGCGCCCATAGCTTCACCGGGATGGGCACCTATCTGCCCCAGGACCTGCCGCCGTACGTCACCGCCGCGGGCAATCCGGCGAAGCCCTACGGCATCAACACCGAGGGGCTGCGGCGGCGCGGCTTCGCGCCCGAAGCGGTCAGCCGGCTGAAACAGGCCTATCGCACGCTGTACCGCTCGGGGCTCGCGCTCGAGGAGGCGCGGCGCGCGCTCGAGGCGCAGGCCGCCGATTGCCCGGAGGTCGCGGCGATCGTCGAGCTGCTCGGGCGCTCGGCGCGCGGCATCATCCGCTAGAGCCGTGACGCGACCGGAAGCGCGCGTCGCCATGGCGGCCGGCGAGGCCTCGGGCGACCTCCTCGGAGCGCACCTGATCGGCGCGCTGAACGAGCGCCGGCCGGGGCTGCTGTTCGCGGGCATCGGCGGGCCGCGGATGCAGGCCGCAGGGTTCGAATCCCGGTTCCCGATGGAGAAGCTGGCGGTGCGCGGCTACGCCGAGGCGCTGCGCCACTACCGCGAGATCATGGGAATCCGGCGGCTGCTCGCCGAGGCGCTCCTCGCCGATCCGCCCGAGCTCTTCATCGGGGTGGATGCGCCCGACTTCAACCTCGGATTGGAGCGGCGCCTGCGGGAGAAGGGCGTGCCGACCGTGCACTACGTGAGCCCCTCCATCTGGGCCTGGCGCGGCGGGCGAATCCGCAAGATCGGGCGCGCCGTAAATCACATGCTCGTGCTCTTTCCCTTCGAGCAGGCGCTCTACGAGAAGGCCGGCATTCCGGTCACCTACGTCGGGCATCCGCTCGCCGACATCATCCCGCTCGAGATCGACAAGGAGGAAGCGCGCGCGCAGCTGCGCCTGCCTTCGGGGAAGCGCATCGTTGCGCTCCTGCCCGGCAGCCGGGAATCCGAGCTGAAGTACATGGCCGACCTGTTCGTCAAGACCGCGCACCGGTTCTTGCAGGAGCTGGCGGACGTGCACTTCGTATGCCCGACGGCCACCCGCAGGACGCGGGAGATGTTCGAGGAGGCCCTGCACCGCAACGGCGCGCAGGACCTGCCGCTCACGCTCTTGTTCGGGCATTCGCACGAGGCGCTGGCGGCCGCCGACGTCGCGCTCGTGGCAAGTGGGACCGCCACCCTCGAGGCGGCGCTCTTCAAGACGCCGATGGTCATCACCTACAAGATGTCGCCGGTGACCTACGCGCTCATGCGGCGCATGGTGTACGTGCGGCAGGTCGGGTTGCCGAACGTGCTCGCGGGGGAGGCTTTAGTGCCGGAGTTCCTGCAGAACAAGGCGACGCCGTGGGCGCTCGCGAGCGCGCTGCTCGAGCTGCTGCGCGACCCGGATCGGCGCGCGCGGCAGGTCGAGAAGTTTCATGAAATCCATTTGACCCTGCGGCAGGACACCGCGCGGAAGGCCGCCGACGCAGTGCTGCGGGTTCTCGATGGCTCGGCGCGGTGAGGCGCTGATCTGCGGGGTCGACGAGGCCGGGCGCGGGCCGATCGCGGGGCCCGTTTGTGCGGCGGCGGTGATCCTCGATCCTGGGAGGCCGGTGGCGGGGTTGAAGGATTCCAAGTTGTTGTCGGCTCCCGTGCGGGAGCGGCTCGCTGCTTCGGTGCAGGAGCGGGCGCTTGCGTGGGCGATCGGGTGGGCGAGCGTCGAGGAGATCGACCGGCTGAACATCCTCCAGGCGACACTGCTCGCGATGCGGCGGGCGGTGGAAGGTCTGGGGAGGGCGCCGGAGGAGGCGTGGATCGATGGGGATCGTTGTCCGTCGCTTGGGTGTCGCGTGCGGGCGATCGTAGGAGGGGATCGGCTGCATGCGCCGATTTCGGCGGCGTCGATCCTGGCGAAGGTCGCGCGCGACGCCGAGATGCTGAAGCTGCACGCGCGCTATCCGCAGTACGGCCTCGACCGGCATAAGGGCTATCCCACGCCCGAGCATCTGGAGCTGCTGGCGCGTCACGGGGCGTGCGAGATTCACCGGCGGACATTTGCGCCGGTCAGGCACGTTCTGGGCGGAGGCTAGCCACGACTCTGGGCATGGCGCAAGCCAGCTAGTGTCCTGAGTCGTTAATTAGTGAACATTGCATTCGTCTCCGTGTCTCACGGTAAGGTGAGCACACAGGGAGTGAACGATGAGGGGACCGCAGCTCAAGGAGTTGAAGTTGACGGTGCAAGAGAACAACCGACTGGTCGAGTGGACGCGCCGGCATAAGACCTCGCAAGCTCTGGCGCTGCGTGCGCGCATCATCCTCGCGTGTGCGCAAGGCGAAAACAACAGCGCGGTCGCCGCGCACTGTCGCGTCATGCGCCAGACGGTGGGCAAGTGGCGTAGCCGCTTCCTTGAGCGGCGGCTCGACGGGCTGCTCGACGAGCCGCGGCCCGGCGCGCCGCGCAAGCTCGATGACGCGAGAATCGAGCAGCTGATCGCCACCACGCTCAATGAGCGCCCGCGCGAGGCCACGCATTGGAGCACGCGCCTGCTTGCGAAGAAACTCAAGGTCTCGCAAAGCACGGTCAGCCGCGCCTGGCGTGCCTTTGGGCTGCAGCCGCACCGTGCCGAGACTTTCAAGCTCTCGACTGACCCGCTGTTCATCGACAAGGTGCGCGACATCGTCGGCTTGTACCTGAATCCGCCGACCAAGGCGATGGTGCTGTGTGTGGACGAAAAGAGCCAGATTCAGGCCCTGGATCGCACCCAGCCGATCCTGCCGCTGGCCCCCGGCGTGCCCGAGCGGCGCACGCATGACTACAAGCGCCATGGGACGACCAGCTTGTTCGCGGCACTGGATATCGCCACCGGGCGCGTGATCGGAGAGCTGCACCGGCGTCATCGCAGCAAAGAGTTCCTCGCGTTTCTGCGCACCATCGAAGCCAACGTCCCGCAGGAGCTCGAGATGCACCTGATTCTGGACAACTACGGCACGCACAAGACTCCTTCGGTCAAACGCTGGTTCGCCCGTCATCCTCGCTTTCACCTGCACTTCACGCCCACTTCGGGCTCTTGGCTCAACCTCGTGGAGCGCTGGTTCGCCCTGATCAGTGAACGCCAGATCAAGCGCGGTACTCATCGCAGCACCCTCGAACTTGAGCGCGCCATTCGCGAATACTTGAACATCTACAACGAAAACCCGAAGCCGTTCATTTGGACCAAAAGCGCCGATGCGATCCTTGCCAGCGTCGGCAGATTCTGTAAACGCATCTCGGACTCAGGACACTAGTGGCCTGTTGGCGGTTCGGGCTTAGTTTGGCTCCCCGACCGACGCGAGACTGGGCACCACTGGCTGTTAGTCTTACTGTGTCACAAAAGGAGTCTTGCGCTTGCCCGGCCGCAGCACGGACACTGACCGAGACGCGCGAGCAGATGAAGACCGAGCCGGCGAGCGAGCGTCGTGATCGAGTTTGAGACGTGGCGCTGCGCGCGTAGGAGCCCCGCGCGGGACGTAATCCGCGGGAAGGGCAGGCACTTGGCGTTCGAGGAAGTTTTTTTTGGCGCCGAGGGCTTTGCCGGCAGCGATGCGTTCGCTCACCAGGAAGCCATAGGCGGCGATCGCAAGGCTCGCGTGATGGTGAAATCCCCGCCAGCCGCGACCTTCATAGTGATCGAGCCCGAGCTCCTGCTTCAAGTCCTGATAGTCGCGCTCGATCCTCCAGCGCAGGTGGGCCTTGGCCACCAGGTCGTTGAGCGGCGTATCTGCGGGCAGCGTCGAGAGGTAGTACTTGCGCGGGCAGGCCTCAGCGGCCGGCCACTCGATGAGCAGCCACTCTTCGGGCCGCAGGCGCGCTCGCCCGACGTTGCCTCCGGCGTGGCGCACCCGCACCGCGGCAAAGCGCCCGGAGAGCGTCTCGTTGGTCCCCTCGCGCCAGCTGATCGTCTGAAAGGCGCTCTTGGGCAGCGCGAGCGCCAGGTCCTTGACGCTCACTGGCTGGCGCGTGGCAGTGCGCCGCGGCATCACCGGCGGACGACCCATCCCCTTGTAGCGCTTGGGCGGCAGCGGCTCGAGCCCCGGAGGCCAGACGACCAGCGCCGAGGTCACACCCATCACATAGTGCAACCCGAGCTCGCTCAGGCGGCCCCGAAAGGCGTGATCGATCCCGTAGCCCGCATCGGCCAACACGCAGTGCTTAGGCGCCCCTTGTGCGAGCAGCGCCCCGAGCTCAGCAAGGGCGATTTGCGCCTTGGTGGCAAAGCGCACTTTGGGGGGAACGCCCGCGGCTCGCCGGCGCTTGGCATCGTGCGCCCAGTCCTTGGGCAGGTACAGCCGGTAAGCGACCGGCAGGCTCGCCTGCTCGGTCGCGAGCGACACGCTCACCGCTACCTGGCAGTTATCCTGCTTGCCCAGTTCCCCGCAGTACTGCCGCGCCACGCCCACCGAATGCTCGCCCTTTTTCGGAATGCCCGTATCGTCGATGATCCAGCACGCCCCGGCATCGGTGTGCAGCTTCGGGACCACCCACTGCGCGACCCGCCGCAGGAGCTCCTCGTGGGACCACTCGGCCTTCGCGACGAAGTGGTGCAGCGCCTGGTGCCGGGCGCTCGCGTGCCGCGGGTCGATGCGCGCGGCCATCGGTTCCACGCTCTTACGCGAAAGCGGCAACATCAGCCCCGTGCAGTAGCCCTTCAGCCCTGCGTGCCGGTCCGCGTGCCCAAGGCCCGCCGCCAAATGCTCCATGTATCGCTCAAAGCGTTCGCTCGCACCCATCGTCCCTCGCAAGAAGGATGAAGAAGTGCATATAATACCTTGTTTTGTGACACAGTAAGAATAGCCCGTTCATTTCACTCGTTCATGAGGAGCCCACATGGCTGAGGACAACAGGGAATTCCAGAGCGCCCCGCGGACGCAGCAGGCCCGTCGCAGAACGCGCGCGCTGATCCTTCTGGCGATTGCCGTAGCAGCAGCGGGGTTTTCCGCCTGTGCATCGACCGGACAACCCCCGGTCGTTCCCGGGGTCGCCAAGCAGGGGGACGGCAAGCCCGGGACGTGGTGGTAGAGCCCGATCTCGCGTACCGGGGCTGCGAGCGCAGGCTCAAATCTGCGGGCGCTCGCCCCCGGACGGAGGCCGGCCGGCGGATTCCACGGCGCGCTTCGCCAGGCTCTGCCGAATCGCCCCGGCGAAATTCAGCAAGTCTTCCAGGCGATTCGACACGATATCCACGAGGATCGCCTTGTCGAGGGTCTGGTAGCCGTGCACGACCACGTTACGAAATCCCGCCATCCTGTGCATCGTGTCGGTGAGCCCGGGCGCGAGCCACCCGGCACGCACCAGCAGGTCGAAGAGCTGCCGATTGGTTTCGGGCTCACCGAGCCGTTCGTCCGAGACGATGTGCGAGGCGACGTCGAGCGCCGCCTGCACCGCGATCTGCAGCGTGTAGGCCGCGAAACGCTCCTCGCGCAGGTCGGTGGCAATCGCCGCCGGCCTGGAGAGCGCGCGCAGCTCGCGCACGCAGGTCTCGATGAAGGCGAGCTTTTTCTCGATGAGCTCGACGTCGGTCACGCGCCGCGCCTCGCGACCGAGCGGCGATACTGCCGCAGGTAGGGGACAACGTCGAAGTACTCGGCGCGCATGCGCGTCTCGAACGCGACGCGCATGCGGCGATCGCTCTCGTGGAGGAGCACGCCGTCGCGCAGGATGCGGTGGACGAGATCGGGCACGGCTCGATTGAGCACCACGACGTCCGCCCGCCTTCCGAGCGCGCGCTCGATCTCCCCGGCGATGTCCAAGCCGAGGCCCTCCAGCGACGCGGGCGGCGTTTCGCGAAAGAGGACGGCGACGTCGATGTCGCTGCCCGCATGCGCTTCACCGCGCGCCGTGCTGCCGTACAGATACGCGCATGCGATGCGATCCGCGTAGCGCGCAAAGAGACTGCGCAGCGCGGCGATGAGGGGATCCGTTTCCACGAGGGCAATATAGCACCGGAGCTCACGGCGGGTTCACGCGAAGCGGATTCCGTCGCAGCGTCCGCTCGCGGAAGCAGGGCGACGGCAAGCCCGGGACGTGGTGGTAACGCCCTGCGCGCCTCACGCCTTCGCGTCGTTGGCGAGGCGCCCGTCCCGCAACCGGTAGACGGAATCGAAGCCGGCGATCATCCGCCCGTTGTGCGTGACGACGATGACCGCCGAGCGGCGCTCCTTGGCCACGCGCTTGAGGAGCGCCATCACCTTCATGCCGCGCTCGGCGTCGAGCGCCGAAGTGGGCTCGTCGACCAGGACGAGCGGGGGCTCGTTCGCGAGCGCGCGGCCGATCGCCACGCGCTGCTGCTCGCCGCCCGAGAGCAGCGCCGGCAGCGCGTCGGCGCGATGGCCGACCTCGAGGTAGTCGAGCAGCTCGCGGGCGCGCTTTTGTGCGGCCGTGTCCCTCGCCCCGTTCAACGTCACGGCGAGCGCGATGTTGTCCGTGGCGGTCAGGAACGGGATCAGGTTCTGGGCCTGGAAGACGAAGCCGATGTTCTCGCGCCGGAAGCGCCGCCCGTCGATCCCGGTGCGGCCGTCGTGATAGACCTCGCGCCCGTTCATCGCGATCACGCCCGCGGTGGGCTCGAGGATCAGGCTGATGCAGAGGAGCAGCGTGCTCTTCCCGGAGCCGCTCGGGCCGAGCAGCGCCATCAGCTCGCCCGCCTCCACGGAGAAGTCGATGTCCTCGAGGGCGGTCACCGCGAGCTCGCCGCCGCCGAAGACCTTCTTCAGCCGCTCGACCTTCACGATCGCCACGTCAGCCTCCGAGGCGAGCGAGGGCGGGGTGCGCAGCGCGTGCCAGATGGCGAGCAGGCTCGCGAGCCCCCCCGCCCACGAACATCGCGACGAACGTGAGCAGCGTCTCGGTCGGAACGAACACCAGGGTGCGCGGAAAACTCTCGTAGGTGAGGTGCACCGCCGCGTAGGCGAAGGCGAAGCTCGCCACGGTCAGGACGAGCGACTGCTCGAGGATCAGGCGCACGATCACCCAGTTGGAGGCGCCCATGAGCTTGAGGGTCGCGATCGCGCGGATCTTCTCGATCGTGAGCACGTACACGAGCAGCGCGATGATGACGATCGACACCACGACGAGCAGCGAGCGGAACAGGCCGAGGATCGCCGTCATCTTCCTCAGGCGCCCCTGCAGCATGAGGTCGCGCTCCTGCGCGGTGGCGTAGACGTTGTAGTAGAGCCAGTCCTCGATGCGCCGCGTCACCTGGCGCGCGTCGGCGCCCGGCGCGAGGCGCACCAGCACCGCGCTAACGGTGTCGGTGGCGGGTGCAACGAGCGGCAGGAGCTTCTTCGCCTGCGCCGGAAGGTAGCCCGCCTTCTCGAGCGTCTTCAGGCTCGCGGCGCACTGCGCCTCGATCGCGCGGTTGTCCTGCTGGTAGAGCACCTCCTGGGCATCCGCGAGCGACAGGTACACGAGCGGGTTGCCGCCCGAATCCACCGCGCCCTTGGTGAGCCCGACCACCGTGTAGTCGTGCACGCCCAGGCGAACCTCCTGCCCGAGCGCGAGGCCGAGCTTCTCGTCGGCGACCATCTCGTAATGCGCCCGCTCGATCGCCCGACCGGCGACGAGCCGCCCCGGTCCGCCCAGTCCGCCGAACACGTTGTAGCCGATGACGGTGAACTGCTGGCTCGAGTTACCCACTTGGCGCTGCACCGCGTAGGTGATAAAAGGGCTTGCCTCGGCGACGCCCGGGGTCGCCGCCACGCTCTTGTATGCGTCCTCGGGAAGGCGCGACTGCTCGTTGAACGGCCCGCCGCGATCGCGCTCGACCACCCCCAGGTCGGGATGGATGTGGTCGATGAGCCACACGCCGTCGCCGATGTTGCCGCGGTAGATGCCGTTCATGATGAGCACGATCGCGAGCAGCGCCCCCACGCCGACGATCGTCGCGGCGAACTTGCCGAGGTGGCGCTCGACGTCCTTGACCGCGAGGTCCATTCAGCCGCCTCGCTCGGGCCGCACGCGTGCCCCGGGCCGCACCCCATTCGGCCGAGCGAGCACCACGCTGCCGACCGTCAGGCCCTTCTCGACGAGCACCTCGACGCCGTTCGCCGGCCTGGTCTTCACCGGCAGGAAGCGCGCGTGCCCGTCGCGCAATTCCAGCACGCCGCGCTTGCCCTGCCACTCGATGAGCGAGGTCGCCGGCACGACCGGGCCGCGCGCGGTGCCGACCGTGATCGCGACCTCGGCTTCCTGGCCGATCGCGAAGCGCGCCGGGGGCGTGTCGAAGGCGACGTCGACCTCGATCTCGCGCGTCGCGGAGTCGGACTGGTGCGCGATCCTCGCGACCTTGCCCGCGGCCTCGCCGCCGCTGCGCAGGCGGATCACGGCGCTCTGGCCGGGCGCGACGCGCCCGGCGACCGTCTCGTCGATCCGCGTCGCCACCCAGAGCGTGCGCGGGTCGACCATCTGAAAGATCGGGCTGCCGGGCACCACGGTGTCGCCGACCTCGGCGTCGCGCTCGTTGGCGCGGCTCGCGGCGAGCGACGCGGCCGCACCCTTCTCGGTGCTCTCGGCGGCGCGCAGCGCGGCGGTCACCGTATCCATCGCCGCCGGCGAGATGAACTTCTGCTCGACGAGGCCTCGGTTGCGCTGGTAGTTGCTGCGCGCGAGCGCGAGATCGCTGCTCGCCTTTGCGAGCGCCGCCTCGGCGGCGGCGACGGCGTTGCGGCTCGCCGCCACCGCTTCGCCCGCCGCGGCCGCCTTCGCTTCCGCATCGCGGTTTTCCAGCGTGGCAAGCAGCTCGCCCTGCCGCACCGTGTTGCCCTGGTCGACGAGCAGGCGGCTCACCGTCGCGGTGACACGGGCGCCGACCGTGACCGGAATTCGCGCCTGCACGTGCCCGCACCGCGGACCAGCTCGGGGACCGCGCCTTCGCGCACCGGAACCGTGGCGACCGCCGCCGCGTGGAAGCCGAACCAATAGATCGCGAGCGCCGCGATGAGGAGTGCCGCGCCGATCGCCGACACCGCCTTCGGGGACGATTTCCAGGGCAAGCCCATCACGACCTTCGTTGCGGACGCAGCGGAACGGGTGCCGCCTCCAGATCGGATTTTCGGAGCCCGGCGGCCCGAAGTCGGGGAGGGCCGGCGCGGCGCGGGAAGCCCCGCGCCGCGCGGCGACCCGGCGGCCGGACTCAGTCTTGCCGCGGCCCGAAGCGCCCCGGCCCGAAGCCGCGTCCCGGCCCGAAGCCCGGGCCCGCCTGGTCGAAGGCGGCCTGCTGCTCGGGCGTGAGCACGCCGTAGAGTTTCTTCGCCGCGCCGTTCACGGCCTCCATGCTGCTCAGGCCGGCCTTCATGAACGCGATGCGCTGGTCCATGCGTTCGGTGGGCGTGGCCGCAGGGCTCCATATCGAAGTGTGCATGGCGACCATGGTGCCGGCCTGCGCCTTCATGGCGTCGGCAAAGGCCTGCCACTGGCTCTCCTGCGCGGGCGTGATCTTGAGCTGGCCCTTGAGGTAGGCGAGGCGCTGCTCGGCGCGCGCGGAGGGATCGCCGAACATCGGGCCGCCATACATCGGCCCGCCTTGCATCATCGGTCCGCCTTGCATCATCGGCCCGCCTTGCATCATCGGGCCCATTGCGCCGAAGCCCGGGCCCGAATACGGGCCGTGGGCATAGACTGTGGCGGCCGCCCCGGCGGCCAGCGCAGCGATGCCGAGGGTGATTTTCAGTGAGCGTTTCATGACTGTCTCCTGGAGTTGGAAGGTGCTGAACGACGACTTTCAGCAGGCTCCATTGGACTCCCGAGATGTAAACGGCTGATGCGCGCGCAGGGCATTTTTGTCGCACAGTGTGGCAGCGGGCACGGCGGCCACGTTGCGCGACGATTTTCCGTGCCGCGGCTGGTATAAGACGGACATGAACGCGGCGGACCACGTCCTCATCGTCGACGACGAGCTGGAGCTGCGCCGCCTGCTCGCGGATTACCTGCGGAAGAACGGCTACCGGGTGAGCACCGCGGGCGACGGCAAGGCGATGCGCGCGCTGCTCGATCGGACGCGCGTCGATCTCATCGTGCTCGATCTGATGCTCCCCGGCGAGGACGGCCTGACGCTGTGCCGCGACTTGCGCGCGAAGTCCGGCCTTCCGATCATCATGCTCACTGCGCGCGGCGAGCAGACCGATCGCATCGTGGGGCTCGAGATGGGCGCCGACGATTACGTCGCCAAGCCCTTCAGCCCGCGCGAGCTGCTTGCGCGGATCAAGGCGGTGCTGCGGCGCGCGCGGGCGCTGCCCGAAAATCTCGCGCCCGAGGAGGTGACGCGCTTTCGCTTCGCCGGATGGCAGCTCGATGCCGCGACGCGCTATCTCACCGCGCCGGACGGCGTGGTGATTCCGCTGAGCGGCGCCGAGTATCAGCTGCTGCGCGCGTTTCTCGAGCACCCCGGCCGCGTGCTCAACCGTGATCAGCTGCTCGACCTGGGCTTCGGGCGTGACGCCGAGCGCAACGATCGCAGCGTCGACTCGCAGGTGAGCCGCCTGCGACAACGCCTGCGCGACGATGCGAAGGAGCCGACGATCATCAAGACGGTGCGCGCGCAGGGCTACGTGCTGGCGGTGCCGGTGGAGGCCGCCAAATAGTGCGCCTGCTTCCGGCATCGCTCTTCGGCCGGCTGGTGCTGGTGCTCGTCGGCGGTCTGGTGCTCGCGGTGGCGATCGGCGCCGCGACCTACCTGCGCGAGCGCGGCGCTCTGCTCGAGCAGGCGGGCGCGATCGGCGTCGCGCGCCGGATCGCCGACGCGATCCGCGTGCTCGACGCGCAGAGCCCGGCGGCGCGCGAGCGCACGGCGGAGAGCTTGGGCTCGGCCACGCTCGGCGTTTCCCTCGAAGCGGCGCCGAGCGAGCCGGCGCGCGGCGCGGCGGGCGGGCCCTACGCCCGGCAAGTCGCCGGGCTCGTCGAGGCGTACCTCGGCGAGCATCGCGAGATCCGCGTCGCTCAGGGCTTCGCGATGCCGCCGATGCGCATGGCTCCAGGCATGGCGCCGCCGATGCCGATGGCCGGCATGCCGCACGCCATGATGGCGCGCCCGCTGGCGGTCCAAGTTCGCCTGCGCGACGGAACGTGGGCGCGCTTCTCCTACGCGATCCCGCCGCCGCGCGTCGCCTGGCCCTTCGCGCTGATCGGCGAGACGCTCGCGCTGGTGCTGGCGGTCATCGTGCTGTCGATCGTCGCGGTGCGCCGGGCGACGCGGCCGCTCGCCGTGCTGGCGAGCGCGGCCGACGAGCTCGGCGCCGATATCAACCGGCCCCCGCTTCCCGAGCAGGGACCGGACGAGGTGCGGCGCGCGGCGCGCGCCTTCAACAGCATGCAGGCGCGGCTCAAGGGCTACATCGAGGACCGCGGCCGGATCCTCGCGGCGATCGCGCACGACCTGAAGACGCCGCTCGCGCTGCTGCGGCTGCGCGCCGAGGCGCTGCCGGAGGACGCCGAGCTCAGGGCGCAGCTCGAGGGTGACGTGCAGCGCATGGAGCGCCTGGTCAGCGAGACGCTGGACTTCGTGCGCGCGCTCGACAGCCCCGAGCCCGCGCGCGCGGTCGACGTCCTGGCGCTGCTCGAGAGCCTCAAGGCGGACACGCAGGCGCTCGGCTGGCAGGTGGACATCGGCGGCAGCGCGCGGCCCTTTACGGGGCGGGTGCAGGCGCTGCAGCGCTGCATCGCGAACCTCGTCGAGAACGCCGTGCGCTACGGCAAGCGCGCGCGCGTCACGCTCGAGGACTCGGAGGAGGCTCTGCGCGTGCGCATCCGCGACGCAGGGCCGGGAATTCCCGAGACCGAGCTCGAGCGCGTGTTCGAGCCTTTCTACCGCCTGGAGACCTCGCGCAACCCCGCGACCGGCGGCGCCGGGCTCGGCCTCGCGATCGCGCGCACGATCGCGCGCGCGCACGGCGGCAATGTCGTCTTGCACAACGCCGAGGGCGGCGGGCTGGAGGCGCTGCTCACGTTGCCGCGCAGGCGCGCCGAGCGGCCGGCGCCGAGGAGCGCGAGCGCCGCTCACCGCGGCGCGTAGGGGCCAAGCGGCTTCTGCGGCTCTTCGGCGGGCTGCGGGGCGCGCTGCGACGGCGGCACGTAGCCTTCGGGCGGCGCCGGCGCGGCCTGCGAGCGCGGCGGCAGGATGCCGGCCCTCGGGTAGCCGGCGGCATCGAGCGCGGTGTCGAACGCGCCCTGGCTGAAACCCTTTTCGACGCTGGCGCCGACGACGAGCACCGGCACCTCGTTGGCTCCCGAGACGCTCTTGAGCTCGGCGTTGGTCTCGGGGTTCCACACCGACACTTCCTTGAACGGCACGCCGCGCCCGTTGAGCGCCGCGCGCGCCTGCGAGCACGGATCCTGGCAGGTGGGCGACGTGTACAGGGTGACCGGCGCGTCCTTCATCGCCTTCGCGAGCGCGTAGGGCTCCTCGCTCGCCGGCGCCACGCTGCCGCCGTAGGACTTCTTCTGGATGTCCTTCGCCGTGGGCGGAGGCGGCTGGTCCGACACGTGCACCTCGCCGTGCTGGTCGACCCAGCGGTACAGCTGCTGCGCGTGCGCCGCGCCGAGCGGCAGCGCGAGAGCGATGCCGATCAGGATCGCGCGATGCCTCATGCGGCGATCATACCACTGTGCCGCAGCAGGGCGTCGACGCTCGGCTCGCGCCCGCGGAACGCGCGGAAGGATTCCGCCGCGGGCCGGCTTCCGCCGACCGCGAGAATTTCTTCGCGAAAGCGCGCGCCGGTCGCCGGGTCCAGGATGCCGTTTTCCTCGAACAGGCTGTAGGCATCCGAGGAGAGCACCTCGGCCCACTTGTAGCTGTAGTAGCCGGCCGCGTAGCCGCCGGCGAAGATGTGCGAGAAGTTGTTCGGAAAGCGGTTGTACTCGGGCGGAAAGATCGCCGCCACCTCGCGCCGCACCTCGTCGAGCAGCTCGAGCGGCGTGCGCCCGGAATCGGGGTCGTAGTCGTGGTGCAGGCGCATGTCGAACAGCGCGTACTCGATCTGGCGCAGCATCGCGAGGCCCGACTGGAAGTTCTTCGCCGCCACCATCTTGTCGTAGAGCGCGCGCGGCAGCGCCGCGCCGGTCTCGACGTGGCGCGTCATGTGCTCGAGCACCTCGCGCTCCCAGCAGAAGTTCTCCATGAGCTGGCTGGGCAGCTCGACCGCGTCCCATTCCACCCCGCTGATCCCCGAGACGCCCAGGTCCTCGACCTCGGTGAGCAGGTGATGCAGGCCGTGGCCGAACTCGTGGAACAGCGTGATCACCTCGTCGTGGGTGAACAGCGCGGGCTTGCCGCCGACCGGGCGCGAGAAGTTGCAGTTGAGGTAGGCGACCGGCGTCTGGATGCGGCCGTCCTTGCGCCGCCGCGCGATGGCGTCGTCCATCCACGCGCCGCCGCGCTTGGTCTCGCGCGCGTACAGGTCGACGTAGAACTGGCCGATGCGCGCGCCCGAGGCGTCGGCGATGTCGTAGAAGCGCACGTCCTCGTGCCACACCTGGGCGGTGCTCGGGGCAATGCGCAGCCCGTAGAGGCGGCTCACCAGGCGGAACAGCCCCGCGATGACCGCGTCCTCGGGAAAGTACTGCTTCACCTCCTGATCGGAGAACGCGTAGCGCTTCGCGCGCAGCTTCTCGGAGGCGTAGGCGAGGTCCCAGGCTTCGAGCTGCGCGAGCCCGAGCTCGGCGCGGGCAAACTCGCGCAGCTCTTCCAGGTCGTGCTCGGCGAACGGGCGCGCGCGCCGCGCCAGGTCGCGCAGGAACGCGAGCACCTGCTCGGGGGTGTCGGCCATCTTCGGGACGAGCGACACCTCGGCGTAGTTGCGGTAGCCGAGCAGCCGCGCTTCCTCGCCGCGCAGCCGCAGGATGCGCGCGAGCAGCGGCGCGTTGTCCCACTCCGGCTTGCCGAACTCGGAGGCGCGCGTGACGTTCGCGCGATACAGGGTCGCGCGCAGCTCGCGGTCCTCGGCATACTGCATCACGGGCATGTAGCAGGGCGCGTGCAGGGTGAGCTTCCAGCCGCCGTGGCCTTCGCGTTCCGCCGCCTCGCGCGCCGCTGCCCGCACGTCCGCAGGAACGCCCGCGAGGCGCCGCTCGTCGGTGAGCGTGAGCGAGAAGGCGTTGGTCGCGTCCAGCAGGTTCTCGGAGAACCTGGCGCCCAGCCTGGCGAGCTCCTCCTGAACGGCGGCGAAGCGCGCCTTCGCCTCGTCGGCGAGCTCGGCGCCGCCGAGCCGGAAGTCGCGCAGCGCGTTCTCGACCAGCTTGCGGCGCGCCGGGGAGAGCGCGTCGAACGCCGCAGCGGCGCGCAGCGCGCGGTATTTTTCGAACAACGCGCGGTTCTGGGCGAGCTCGGTCCAGTACTGCGTGACTTCGGGCAGCTTGGCGTTGTAGGCCGCGCGCAGCGCGGGGCTGTCGAGCACCGCGTGCAGATGCGCGACCTGCCCCCAGGCGCGCGAAAGCCGCTCGTTCGCATCCTCGAGCGGCGCGACGAACGCTTCCCAGACGGGCGGCACCGCGGGCTCGATCACGCGCGCGAGCACGCTGCGCGCCTCGGCGAGCAGCGCCTCGATCGCCGGCGCGACGTGCTCCGGCCGGAAATCGCGAAAGCGGGGCAGGCCCGCGAAATCGAGCAATGGGTTCATGTCAGCATTCGTTCGTTCAGGTGCGCTCGAGCGCGCGCGTCGCCGCGCGCACCGTGTTGGCGATCAGCATCGCCACGGTCATCGGGCCCACTCCGCCCGGGACCGGGGTGATGCGCCCGGCCACGTCCTTCACCCGCCCGAAATCGACGTCGCCCGCGAGCGAGCCGTCGGGCAGCCGGTTGATGCCGACGTCGATCACGCACGCGCCCGGTTTGACCATCTCCGGGCCGATCAGGTTCGCGCGCCCGACCGCCGCCACCAGCACGTTGGCCTGGCGGGTGATCTCGGCCAGTTGCGCGGTCTTCGAGTGGCAGATGGTGACGGTCGCGTCGTTCTGCAAGAGCAGCAGCGCGAGCGGCTTGCCGACGATGTTCGAGCGTCCGACGACGACCGCGTGCCGGCCGGCGAGCCGCACGCCCTCGTGCTCGAGGATGTGCATCACCCCGGCGGGCGTGCACGGCACCAGCCCGGGGCGCCCCGCGAGCAGCGCCCCCAGGTTCTCGTGGTGAAAGCCGTCGACGTCCTTCTCGGGCGCGAGCGCCGCGAGCACCCGCTCCACCGCGATATGCGCCGGCAGCGGCAGCTGCACCAGCACGCCGTGCACGGTGCGGTCCCGATTGAGCTCGGCGATCCTGTCGAGCAGCACGCCCTCGGCGACGTCGCCCGGTAACGCGTGCAGCTCCGAGCGTACGCCGGTGTCCTCGCAGGCGCGCACCTTGTTGCGCACGTACACGCGCGAGGCGGGATCGTCGCCCGCGAGGATGACCGCCAGGCCGGGGCGCACTCCGCGCGCGGCGAGCGCCGCGACCTCGGGCTTGAGCGAGGCGCGCAGCGCGGCCGCGATCGCTTTGCCGTCGATGATCTTATGCATCGGGAGCGAAGCCGCTCTGCGGCGGCTGACGGCTATTGCGCATTGTGGGAAATGATTTTATGATACGAAATCGAGCGAAACGCGGTGGACCGCTCCGCACGCGGCGCTCGCGCCGCGCGTTTGTGCCGCAATTTTGGACGTATTAAGCTTCGACGCACCCCCCGCGCGGGCTCACAAGGCGCGCGCGGTCCGCGAAGTCTAAGCCACGAGCTGGAGGAAATCATGTCTGCCGTCCCGCAATCGCCCGCGGCCAACGACCCCGACGCTCTCGAAACGCAGGAATGGCTCGACGCGCTCGAGGCGGTCCTCGAACGCGAGGGCCCGGAGCGCGCGCACTACCTGATCGAGAAGCTGGTCGACAAGGCGCGCCGCTCGGGCGCCTACATCCCGTTTCACGCGACCACGGCGTACCTCAACACGATTCCGCCCCACATGGAGGAGCGCTCCCCGGGCGACTACGTGCTCGAGGAGCGCATCCGCGCCTACTGCCGCTGGAACGCGATGGTGATGGTCGCCCGGGCGAACAAGAACGAAGACGAGCTCGGCGGGCACATCGCGAGCTTCGCCTCGGTGGGCACGCTCTTCGGCCAGGGATTCAACCATTTCTGGCACGCGCCCTCCGCGAACCACGGCGGCGACCTGGTGTACTTCCAGGGACATTCCTCTCCCGGCATCTATGCGCGCGCCTATCTCGAGGGGCGCCTCACCGAGGAGCAGCTGCTCAACTTCCGCCGCGAGGTGGACGGCAAGGGCATCTCGTCCTACCCCCACCCGTGGCTGATGCCCGATTTCTGGCAATTCCCCACGGTGTCGATGGGCCTGGGGCCGATCCAGGCCATCTACATGGCGAGGTTCCTCAAGTACCTGCACGCGCGCGGCCTGGCCGACACCGGCGAGCGCAAGGTGTGGTGTTTCTGCGGCGACGGCGAGATGGACGAGCCCGAGTCGCTCGGCGCGATCGGCATGGCGGCGCGCGAGAAGCTCGACAACCTCGTCTTCGTGGTCAACTGCAACCTGCAGCGGCTCGACGGCCCGGTGCGCGGCAACGGCAAGATCATCCAGGAGCTCGAATCGGACTTCCGCGGCGCCGGCTGGAACGTCATCAAGCTGATCTGGGGCTCGTACTGGGATCCGCTGTTCGCGCGCGACAAGGAGGGGCGGCTGCTGCGCGTGATGGAGGAGACCGTCGACGGCGAGTACCAGAACTACAAGGCGAACGACGGCGCGTTCGTGCGCAAGCACTTCTTCGGCAAGGACCCGAAGGTGCTGGAGATGGTCTCGCGCATGACCGACGAGGACATCTGGCGGCTGAACCGCGGCGGGCACGATCCTTACAAGATCTACGCAGCCTACGCGGCGGCGGTGAAGCATCGCGGCCAGCCCACCGTCATCCTCGCCAAGACGATCAAGGGCTACGGGCTGGGCAAGCAGGGCCAGGCGAAGAACCCGACCCATCAGCTGAAGAAGGTGGACGTCCAGACCATCCGCGAGGTGCGCGACCAGTACGCCATCCCGATCCCGGACGAGGAGCTCGAGGAGCTGCCCTTCTACAAGCCGGCTGCCGATGCGCCGGAGATGCAGTACCTGCACGAGCAGCGCAAGGCGCTCGGCGGCTACCTGCCGCAGCGGCGCACGAAGGCCGACGCGCCGCCCGCGGTGCCGCCGCTCGCGGCCTTCGAGGCCGTGCTCAAGGGCTCCGAGGGGCGCGAGATCTCGACCACGATGGCGTTCGTGCGCCTCCTCACCGCACTGGTGCGCGACAAGAGCCTCGGCAAGCACGTGGTACCGATCGTGCCGGACGAGGCGCGCACCTTCGGCATGGAGGGGATGTTCCGGCAGCTCGGCATCTATTCCTCAGAGGGCCAGAAGTACACGCCGGTCGACCGCGACCAGGTGATGTACTACCGCGAGGACAAGGCCGGCCAGATCCTCGAGGAAGGCATCAGCGAGGCGGGCGCGTTCTCGTCGTGGATCGCGGCGGCGACCTCGTACAGCCACTCCAACCTGGCGATGGTGCCCTTCTACATCTATTACTCGATGTTCGGGTTCCAGCGCTTCGGCGACCTCGCCTGGGCGGCGGGCGACCAGCGCTGCCGCGGCTTCCTGCTGGGCGGCACGGCGGGGCGCACGACGCTCAACGGCGAGGGCCTGCAGCACGAGGACGGCCACTCGCACGTGCTCTTCTCGGTGATCCCAAACTGCGTGAGCTACGACCCGACCTACGGCTACGAGCTCGCGGTGATCGTCCACGACGGGCTGCGGCGCATGCTGGCCGAGCAGGAGGACGTCTTCTATTACATCACCGTGATGAACGAGAACTACGAGCATCCCGCGCTGCCCGCCGGCGTCGAGCAGGGCATCCTGAAGGGGATGTACCTGCTGCGCGAGTCGAAGTCGAAGGCGGAATCGCGCGTGCAGCTCCTCGGCTCGGGGACGATCCTGCGCGAGGTGCTCGCGGCGGCCGAGCTGCTCGAAGCCGACTGGGGCGTGGCCGCCGACGTCTGGAGCGCCACGAGCTTCACCGAGCTGCGGCGCGACGGCCTGGCCGCCGAGCGCTGGAACCTGCTCCATCCCGAGGAAGAGCCGCGCGTGCCATACGTCACGCGCTGCCTGCAGCCGCACGCGGGGCCGGTCGTGGCGGCGAGCGACTACATCAAGACCTTCGCCGACCAGATCCGGCCGTACGTTCCGCGGGGCCGGGCCTACCGGGTCCTGGGCACCGACGGATTCGGGCGCTCCGACTCGCGCGCCAAGCTGCGCTACTTCTTCGAGGTGAACCGCCACTTCGTCGCGCTCGCCGCGCTGCAGGCGCTCGCCGAGCAGGGCGAAGGCCAGGCGAAGACCGTCGCGGAAGCGATCCGGAAATACGGGCTCGATCCGCGCAAGCCGGATCCGACGAAGACCTGACGAACAACGCAAGGCCAGACTTTCAGAAAAGGCGAGACCGCAAGATGGCGAGCACCCTGGAAGTCACGGTCCCCGACATCGGCGACTTCAAGAACGTCGAGGTCATCGAGGTCCTGGTCAAGCCGGGCGACGCGGTCGCCAAGGAACAGTCGCTCATCACGCTCGAGTCCGACAAGGCGACGATGGAGATTCCGTCGCCGGAAGAAGGCGTCGTGAAGGAGCTCAAGGTCGGGGTGGGCACCAAGGTGTCGCAGGGCGC
>JAKALD010000208.1 GCA_021813275.1 Pseudomonadota bacterium
GCTGATCGAGACCGTGGTGGCCGCCTTCGAGATGGACGAGATCCTGTGGGAGCTGAAGGAGCACTCCGCGGGCCTGAACATCGGGCGCTGGGACTACATCTTCTCGTGCATCAAGAAGTTCCGCTCCAACAAGAGCTTCTGCCTCGCGGACCGCTCCCAGGTGACGATGACCGCGCCGTTCATGCGCGCCTACGCGCTCTTGCTCGTGAAGACCTGCCACCGGCGCGGCGCGCCCGCGATGGGCGGCATGGCGGCGCAGATCCCGATCAAGAACGACCCCGCGGCGAACGAAGCGGCGCTCGAGAAAGTGCGCCAGGACAAGCTGCGCGAGGTGACCGACGGCTGCGACGGCACGTGGGTGGCGCACCCGGGCCTCGTGCCGATCGCGAAGGCGGTGTTCGACCAGCACATGCCGCAGCCCAACCAGTACGGCAAGCAGCGCCCGGACGTGAGCGTCACGGCGAAGAACCTGCTCGACTTCCAGCCCGAGAAGCCGATCACCGAGGCGGGCCTGCGCAACAACATCTCGGTCGGCATCCAGTACCTCGGCGCCTGGCTGGCGGGCAACGGCTGCGTGCCGGTGTTCAACCTGATGGAGGACGCGGCCACCGCCGAGATCTCGCGCTCGCAGATCTGGCAGTGGATCCGCAGCGAGAAGGGCGTGCTCGACGACGGCCGCAAGGTGACCAAGGATCTCTTCAGGAAGCTCCTCGCCGACGAGCTTCCCAAAGTGAAGAGCTATCTGGGAGAAGCCGCCTATGCGGCCGGCCAGTACGCCGAGGGCGCGAAGCTCTTCGACCGCATCACCACCGACGACCACTACGTCGAGTTCCTCACGCTGCCGGCCTACCAGTTGATCGACTGAGCGGGGACACGCGATGGCGCAAGCGGGCGCGCTCACCTTCCTCGGGCTGTGCGGCAGCCTGCGCGAGGGCTCGTACAACAAGGCCGCGCTGCGCGCCGCCGGGGAGCTCGCACCGCCCGACGTGCGCATCGAGACCTTCGACCTGGCCCCGATTCCGCCCTACAACGACGACGTGCGCGCGCAGGGCTACCCGGGCGTCGTGCAGGCGCTGCGCGCGCGCATCATGGCGGCCGACGCGGTGCTCTTCGTCACGCCCGAATACAACTACTCGGTTCCCGGCGTGCTGAAGAACGCGATCGACTGGGGCTCGCGCCCGCCGGAGCAGCCCTTCGACGGCAAGCCCGCCGCGATCATCGGCGCGAGCGGCGGCATGCTCGGGACCGCGCGCGCCCAGTATCACCTGCGCCAGATCGGCGTGTTCCTCAACATCCACTTCCTCAATCGCCCCGAGGTGATGATCGCGCAGGCGGCCTCGAAGTTCGACGCGCAGGGTCGGCTCACCGACGAGGCCGCGCGCAAGCTGATCGGCGAGCAGCTCGTGGCGCTCGCCGCCTGGGTGCGCAGGCTTCGGGCCTGAGGTTCGGCGGGCTCAGCCCGCCGGGCTGAGCCCGGGCAGGTGGATCGTGATCGCCAGCCCTCCGCCCGGGCGGTTGGCGGCGCCGATCCGGCCGCCGTGCGCCTCGACCGCGCGCTGCGCGATCGCGAGGCCCAGGCCGTAGCCGCCGCTCGCCCGGTCGCGCGCTTCACCCACACGCACGAACGGCTCGAAGATGCGCGGCAGCATCTCTTCGGGCACGCCGGGCCCGCGGTCTTCCACCGTGATCGCGAAGCCGCCCGCCGGGTCCGCAGCGAGCACGAGATTCACGTCGGTCCCGGGCCTCGTGTGGTGCACCGCGTTGCGCAGCACGTTCTCGACAGCGCTGTGCAGCAGCGTGGGGTCGCCCTCGAGGCTCGCGGCGCCCGGTGCGAGCATCCGCACCTTGCAGCCGCGTGCCTCGGCCTCGAGCTCGGCGTCGCGCGCAACTTCGTCGAGCAGCTCGTTCAGCGAAACCGGCTCGCGCACCGTCAGGCCCACGCCGGACTCCAGCCGCGACAGGGACAGAATCTGGCCGATGAGGTCGCCGAGGCGCTCGGTTTCGTGCTCGATGCGGTCGAGCTCCCTCGCGGCGGCATTTCCCGCCTGTTGCCGCGCGAGCCCCAGGGCCGCTTGCACGCGGGCGAGCGGCGAGCGCAGCTCGTGCGACACGTCGCGCAGCAGCTCCTTCTGCGCGCGCAGCAACCCGTCCAGGCGCTCGGCCATGTGATCGAGCGCGTGCGCCAGCTCGACGATCTCGTCGCGCCGCGCGCCGAGCGTGGGCCCGACGCGCTGCGAGAAGTCCCCCGCCGCGTAGCCGAGCGTCGCGCGGCGCAGCCGCTCGATCGGCGCGGCCAGGTAGCGCGCGAGCAGCAGGCACACGAGCCCGCCCGCGAGCGCGGCGACGAGCAGCGGCACCGCAATCACGCGCGGCCGGCCGAGGAAGCGCCCGAGCGTCACGCCCTGGAAATCGGGGATGAGCCACAGCGCGCGCCCGTCGGGCAGGCGGATCGGCGGCCGCACGCGCTCCCCGACCGCGGGCGGCGCACGCATGATCCGGCGCAGGTGAGCGAGCGCGCGCAACGGCACGTCGCGATCGAGGAAGTCGCGTCCCTGCGCGTCGAGCATGAGCACCGGCACCAGCTCCTCCCGATCCACCCGTTTGGCCCAGGCGCGCAGCCCTTCGACTCCGTGCGCCTCAACCGCGGCCTGGGCCTGGGCGGTATAGCGCGCGTAGCGCTCGTAAAGGGGGGCGGCGTCCTCGCGCCTCCGCATCTGGTCGACGTAGAGCGACGCGGCAAGCACCACCGCCACGGCGAACAGCACGAGCGCCGCCCAGAAGGACAGGAACAATTTCCAGAAGAGGCGCCGCATCGGCCCTACTTCACCACGTACTGGTAGCCGACGCCGCGCACGGTCTTGATGCGCTCCTCGCCGTCCGGCAGCGGCCCCAGCTTGCGGCGCAGGTTGCTCACGTGCATGTCGAGGCTGCGATCGAAGCTCGCCAGGCGCCGCCCGAGCGCGCGCTCCGACAGGCTCGACTTCGGGATCACGTGGCCGGCCTCGCGCAGCAGCACCTCGAGCACGCGGAACTCGGTGCTCGTCAAGGCAACCGGCTGCTCGGCGCTGCGCACGCTGCGCGTGCCGGTGTGCAGCGTCAGGTCATCGACCTGCAGCGTCTCGGCCGCGCCGCTGCCTTCTTCGGGCGAGCGCGGCTCGGAGCGGCGCAGCACCGCGCGGATGCGCGCGTTCAGCACGCGCGGATTGCAGGGCTTGCCCAGGTAATCGTCGGCGCCGAGCTCCAGGCCGAGCACGCTGTCGATGTCGTCGCCGCGCGCGGTGAGCATGAGCACCGGCGTAAGCGCGTGCGCGCGCAGCTCGCGCAGCACGTCGAAGCCGTTCTTGCGCGGCATCATGACGTCGAGCACGACGAGGTCGAAATCCCCCGTCATCGCCTTCGCGAGCGCGGTCTCGCCGTCGTGCGCGGTGTCCACGCTGAAGCCTTCGGCCTGCAGGTACTCCTGCAGCATCCTGCAAAGCTCGACGTCGTCGTCCGCGAGGAGAATACGGGCCATCGATCGGTTTCCGGCGGCCTCCGCGCCGCTGGCTGGAATCGGCGTCGATACTGCCACAGCGCAGGTCGGAAGTGCCGCGCCGCGCCGCGCTCTTTGCGCACCTTTGCCTACCTTTACATTGAGCAGGCCGACGATTACGCGCCGGGCGGCTAAGGTTCGGGACGCGCCTTCCGCCGAACCCGATCGCGCGCAACTCGGCCGCAGCCTCCATCTCTCATTCGGACAAAGGATGCACATCATGACGGACTCGTACAAGGCACCGAAGTCGCGCGCGCTGCTCTTGCGCCGCACGCTGTTCTCGGGCGCGCTCGCGCTCACGATCGCCGGCCCCCTCGCCGTGCTTCCCGGCGCGGCGCGCGCTGCGGGCGAGCCGCGGCCCGGTTGGCACGAGCAGCACGAGCGCCTGCGCGACGATCTGATCCGCGACGCGCTGCGGCTTTCTCCACAGCAGCAGCAGGCGTGGCAGGCGATCCGGGCCAGGCAAGAGGCGCAGCGCGCCGCGCGGCGCCAGACCTGGTCCGAAGTGAGACAGGCGCTCCAAGCGGAGCTCGCGAAGCCCGAGCCGGATCTGGCGCGCGTCGCGGCGCTCCGCGACCGCGCGAGCGAGCGGAACCTGCAGGCGCGCAAGGAAATCGAAGACATGAGGCTCAAGCTCTACGCGACCTTCTCGCCGGAGCAAAAGGCGGTGGTGAAGGATTTCCTGAAGGCGCGCCTCGCACGCGCGGAGCACTGGCGCATGCATCGGCACGGCCCGCGAGGCGCACGCGCTGGCGAAGGAATCGCACCGCGAGGGGCGTCCTGATGCCTGGCCGGGGAGCACGCGCCGCGCTGCTCGTGGCCGCGGCTGCGCCCGCCGCGCAGACCTGGTACTACTGCGAGCAGGCCAGGGGCTGTTACCCCTACGTGAGGGAATGCCCGGGGGGCTGGAAGCCGGTTCCCGCGACGCCACCGCGCTAGGGACTGCGCGGGTTGACGACGATCAAGGCGGCCTCGAGCGCCGCCTCTAGCATGCCTTGCCATGTCCAACCTGCTCCGGCCCGGGACGGCGCGCTGCACGGCCGCGCGTCCGTCGTGTTCCGCTGATCAGACGACCGAGAGGAAGGAGCGATGAAGCTGCGCTGGGTGATCGTCGGGGTGCTCGTCGTGCTCGCCGCCGGCGCAGGCCTCGCCTGGCGGCTCGACAAGCCCGCCGCGCCGAAGTACGTGACCACGCCCGCGGCGAAGGGCGACGTCATCCGAACCGTCGTCACCACCGGCTCGGTGAACCCGGTGGTGACCGTGCAGGTCGGCTCGTACGTCTCGGGCCCGATCCGGTCGCTGTACTGCGACTACAACACCAAGGTGAAGGCCGGCCAGTTGTGCGCGAAGATCGATCCGCGCAGCTACCAGGTGGCGCTTGACCAGGCGAAGGCGAACCTCGCCACCGCGAAGGCGCAGCTCGTGAAGGACCAGGCGGGCCTCGCCTATGCCAAGGTGAACTACGAGCGCGACCGCGGCCTGGTCGCGCGTGGCATCGTCTCGCAGGACACGGTCGATGCCGACAAGAGCGCCTACGAGCAGGCCGTCGCGCAGGTCAAGCTCGATGAGGCCACGATCGCGCAGCGCCAGGCGGCGCTCGCGGGCGCCCAGGTGAACCTCGACTACACCGACATCGTCTCGCCGGTGGACGGCGTGGTGGTCTCGCGCAACGTCGACGTCGGCCAGACCGTGGCGGCGAGCTTCCAGACGCCGACGCTGTTTCTGATCGCCAAGGACCTCACCAAGATGCAGGTCGACACCAACGTGAGCGAGTCCGACATCGGCAGGGTGAAGCTCGGCGACAAGGCGACCTTCACGGTGGAGGCCTACCCGAAGATCACGTTCGAGGGGCGCGTCACCCAGGTGCGCAAGGCCCCGATCACGGTGCAGAACGTCGTCACCTACGACGCGGTGATTGCCGTGGACAACCCCAAGCTCCTGCTGCTGCCGGGCATGACCGCGAACGCCAAGATCATCACCGAGCAGCGCGACGGCGTGCTCAGGGTGCCGGAGCAGGCGCTGCGCTTCGAGCCGCACGGGCTGGCCGCCGCGGGCGGCAAGGGCGCGCGCAACGCGCAGCGCGGCGCGCGCGTCTGGGTCCTGCAGGACGGGCGACCGGTCGAAGTGCCCGTGACCGTGGGGCTCGAGGACGGCACCTGGGCGGAGATCACCGCCGGCAAGCTCGCGCCCGGGGAGGCGGTCATCACCGACGAGGTGGCCGCCGGGGCGGGTGCCGCCCCGCGGCGCCCCGCCACGCCGTTCCGGCTCTGAGCGCAGGAGCCGACCCCGTGGCCGAACGCGTCATCGAAGTTCGCGACCTCGGCAAGGTCTATCGCCTCGGCGAGCTGGAGCTGCACGCCCTGCGCGGGGTGAGCCTCGCGATCGAGCGCGGCGAGTTCGTCGCCATCATGGGCGCCTCGGGCTCGGGCAAGTCGACGCTGATGAACATCCTCGGCTGCCTGGATCGCCCGAGCAGCGGCCACTACCTGCTCGAGGGCGTCGACGTCACCGAGCAGGACGAGGCCGCGCTCGCGCAGGTGCGCAGCCGGCGCATCGGCTTCGTGTTCCAGAACTTCAACCTGCTCGCGCGCACCAGCGCCGCCGAGAACGTGGCGCTGCCGCTGCTCTACACCGGGCGCTACGCCGAGAGCGCGGCGCGCGCGCAAGAGGCGCTGCGCGCGCTCGGCCTCGAGGGACGCGAGCGCAACTCGCCCAGCCAGCTCTCGGGCGGCCAGCAGCAGCGCGTCGCGATCGCGCGCGCGCTGGTCAACGACCCGGCGATCCTGCTCGCCGACGAGCCCACCGGCAATCTCGACTCGAAGACCGCGACCGACATCATGACGACGATCCGGGCGCTGAATCGGGAGCAGGGCCTCACGGTGCTGCTGGTGACGCACGAGCCCGACATGGCGGCGTTCGCCGACCGCGTGGTGACGATGCG
>JAKALD010000012.1 GCA_021813275.1 Pseudomonadota bacterium
GCTGCACGCCCAGACCGGCGAAACGGTGAACCTCTCGGTGCGCCACGACGACGAGATCGTGTACGTCGAGCGCACCTCGAGCGGGCGCGCGGCGATGCGCATCGTGCACATGATCGGCACGCGCGCGCCCTTGCACATCACCGCCGCGGGCAAGCTCTTCCTGCTGGAGGACGGCTTCGCGCGGCTGCGCGAGTACGCCAAGCGCACCGGGCTCGCGCCGCACACCAAGAACACCCTCGCGACGCTGCCGCTGCTCGAGCGCGACCTCGACCGCACCCAGCGCCAGGGCTACGCCACCGACAACGAGGAGACCGAGATCGGGGTGCGCTGCGTGGCCGCCGCCGTGCGCGACGACGGCGGGCACCTCATCGCCGCGCTGTCGCTGTCGACGCCCGCCGACCGCATGAAGCCGCAGTGGGGGCCGCTCGTCAAGGAAGCCGCCGAGCGCATCTCGCACTCAATCGGCCATCAATCCTAAGAACAACGCTGCACTGCACTGCAGCACTCCGTGCCGCAGTGCAATTCCTTACCTTCAGAAAAGGCGGTTCGGCGCGGCGCCTACGCGGCGACCAGGCCGTGCAGCGCGAACAGGCCGCGGCGGTCGAGCCAGCTGCGCACGCCGCGAAAGCCCGCTTCGGCGGCGAGCTCCTGGAACTCCTCGAGCGAGTACTTGCAGGAGTTCTCGGTGTGGATCGATTCGCCGCGCTCGAAGCGGAAGCGGTACTCGCCCACCCGCACGCTGTGCGGCGCGAGGCACACGAGGTGCATCTCGACGCGGCCGAGCCCGACGTTGTAGAAGGCGTAGTGGCTGAAGCGCTGCGCGTCGAAGTCGGCGCCCAGCTCGCGGTTGATGCGCCGCAGGATATTCAGGTTGAACCGGGCGGTGATCCCGCGGCTGTCGTTGTAGGCGGCGTGCAGCAGGTTGGGATCCTTCTTCAGGTCGATGCCGACCAGCATGGCGCCGTGGCCGCCGACCTGGGCGCGCGTCATGCTGAGGAAAGCGCGCGCGTCGCGCGGCGTGAAGTTGCCGATCGTCGAGCCCGGGAAGTACACCACCGGGCGTGCGTTGCGCCGGCGGAAGCGCGCCAGCCGCAGCGGCTCGGTGAAATCGCCCAGCACCGCCAGGATCTCCAGCCACGGAAATTCGCGCCCCAGGCGCCGCACCGCGTCGCGCAGCGCGCTTTCGGAGATGTCGACCGCCACGTAGCGCGCCGGGCGCAGGCGGCGGATCAGCGCGCGCGTCTTCAGGCTCGCGCCGCTGCCGTACTCGATCAGCTCGCAGCCTCGCCCGGCGAAGCGCGCGATCTCCTCCAGGTGCCGGCGCGTGAGCGCGAGCTCGGCGCGCGTGAGGTAGTACTCGGGAAGCCTGCAGATCGTCTCGAAGAGGCGACTGCCTTCGCCGTCGTAGAAGTACTTCGGCGGCAGCGTCTTCGGGAAGCGCGACAGGCCTTCGATGACCTCCTCGCGCAGGCTGTCGGCGGGAACCGCCGCGCCGAAGAACCGGATCGAGCCGTGCCGGGGCGCTCGGCGCGTCGCGCGCGGCGTCAGCCGCGGTGCCGCTCGAAGGCGCTGCTTTCGAGCCACTTGCGGATCCGGTTGGCGTCGCCGATCCGGGAGTACCTGCCCCACGAATCGAGCAGCACCACGATCAGGTCCTTGGATGCCACCCGCAAACGCATGACGAGGCAGCGGCCCGCCTCGTTGATGAAGCCGGTCTTGGAGAGGTCGATGTCCCAGCGCGGGTTGCGCACCAGGCCGTTGGTGTTGTGGTATTCGATCATGCGGCCGCGCGTGTTGACGTAGGCGCTCTCGCTGGTCGTGTCCCGCCGGATGACCGGGTACTGGTAGGCCGCCTTGACCAGCTTCGCCAGGTCCTCGGCGCTCGAGACGTTGTGCGGGGTGAGCCCGGTCGGGTCCTCGAAGTGCGTGTCGGTCATGCCGAGCGCGCGCGCCTTCGCGTTCATCGCCGCGACGCACGCCGGCGTGCCTCCCGGGTAGGTGCGGCACAACGCCGCGGCGGCCCGGTTCTCGGAGGCCATGAGCGCGACCAGCAGCAGCTGATCGCGCGTCAGCACCGAGCCCACGCGCAGCCGCGAATGCGTGCCCTTGAGCGTGTCGATGTCGGCGTCGGTGATCTCGATCGGCTGGCTCAGATCGAGGCCCTTGTCGAGCACGATCATCGCAGTCATCAGCTTGCTGATCGAGGCGATCGGCAGCACGGCGTCGGCGTTCTTCGCGAGGATCGTCTTGCCGCTCTTCGCGTCCTGCACGAGCACGGACGAGGAGCGCAGGAACACCCTGCGCGCGCGCGCGCCTTCCTGCGCCTGCGCGAAGCCCACTGCGAGAAACAGCACCGCCACGAGCGCAACGGCGACGACGATTTTTTCGAGCGAATGGAGCCTACGTTCTTGTTGCATGGCCGTCCCCTGCTGGCGGTGTGGCGAAGTCTAAAACAGGCCTCCGAAAAAACGCAAGGAAAAATAAAAGGCTATCCAAGATTCCTCGAAAGCCTGTGAACTATTTCAGCCGCCTGACGGCGGGGATCAGGCCGCCTTGGCCTGTTCCAGGACCTCCTCGGCCTGGCGCGCCTGCTGCTGCAGGGCCCACATCCGGGCGTATTCCCCGCCCAGGGCGAGCAGCTCGCGGTGGGTGCCGCGCTCGACGATGCGGCCCTGGCTCAGGACCAGGATCCGGTCGGCGTCCATGACCGTGGAGAGCCGGTGCGCGATGACCAGCGTCGTGCGCCCCACGGCGATGCGCTCGAGCTCGGCCTGGATCGTCTTCTCGGACTTCGAGTCGAGCGCCGAGGTCGCCTCGTCGAAGATCAGGATGCGCGGGTTCTTGAGCAGCGCGCGGGCGATCGCCACGCGCTGCTTCTCCCCGCCGGAGAGCTTCAGGCCCCGCTCGCCTACCGTGCTCTCGTAGCCGGCGGGCAGCGAGGCGATGAAATCGTGGATGTGGGCCGCGCGCGCCGCCTCGACGACTTCCGCCTCGCCCGCCTCGGGCCGGCCGTAATGGATGTTGTAGCGGATGGTGTCGTTGAACAGCACCGTGTCCTGCGGCACGATGCCGATCGCCGCGCGCAGGCTCGCCTGGCGCAGGTCGCGCAGGTCGACGCCGTTCACCAGGATCGCGCCCGCGTCGGCGTCGGCGTCGTAGAAGCGGTACAGCAGCCGCGCGAGCGTCGACTTGCCCGAGCCCGAGTGGCCGACGACAGCGACGCGCTCGCCCGCGCCGATCGTGAACGACACACCGTGCAGGATGCGGCGCGCCGGCTCGTAGGAGAAGTCCACGTCGCGGAACTCGACCGTCGCCGGTCCCGGGGACACGTCGACGGCGCCGGGCCGGTCCTCGACCTCGCGGTGCACGGCGAGCAGCCGGAACATGCGGTCCATGTCGATCAGCGCCTGCTTGACCTCGCGGTACACCATGCCGAGGAAGTTGAGCGGGATGTAGAGCTGGATCAGCAGCCCGTTCACCAGCACCAGGTCGCCGATGCTGAAGGCCTTGCGCGCCACGCCCTGCGCGGTGAAGACCATGAGCAGCGTCACCGCGACCGCGATGATCAGGCTCTGGCCCACGTTGAGCAGGCCGAGCGAGGCCTCGTTGCGCACCGACGCGCTCTCGTATTTCATCAGGTTGTCGTCGTAGCGCCGCGCCTCGAACTCCTCGTTGCCGAAGTACTTGACGGTCTCGTAGTTGAGCAGGCTGTCGATCGCGCGCGTGTTCGCCCTCGAGTCGAGCTCGTTCACGCGCCGGCGGATGTCCATGCGCCACTCGGTGACGAGCACCGTGAAGGTCAGGTAGATCGCCACCGCGCCGAAGGTGACCGCCGCGAAGCGCCAGTCGAACTTCCTGAGCAGCACCGCGGCCACCAGCGCGAACTCGAGGATGACCGGGATGATCGAGAACAGCAGATAGGAGAGCAGCGTCGCGATGCCGCGCGTGCCGCGCTCGATGTCGCGCGTCATGCCCCCGGTCTGGCGCTCGAGGTGAAAGCGCAGGGACAGCGCGTGCAGGTGACGGAATACGCCGAGCGCCACGCGCCGGATCGCGCGCTGGGTGACGCGCACGAAGACCACGTCGCGCAGCTCCGCGAACAGCGTGGTCGAGAAGCGCAGCATGCCGTAGATCGCGAGCAGCGCCGCGGGTACCACGAGCACGGCGGCGCGCGCGTCGAGCCGGTCGACCACGTCCTTCATGACCAGCGGAACGCCGACGTTGGCGAGCTTGGCGGTCACCAGGAACACGAGCGCGAGCGCGACCCGCCCGCGGTACTCCCACAAGTACGGCGCGAGCTGCGCGACGGCGCGCCACTCGGTTCCGGAAAGCGGTTGCGTCGGTGCGGCGTGATGACCGGCCATGGGAAACGCTCGGGCGAGGGGCGGATTCTAATTCAGCCGCGCCCTCGCCCGCCCGGGCCGAGCGCGGCGAGCACGAAGCGCCCGAGGCAACCCGCGTCGAGGACGAGCGGCAGCAGGATCCACAGCCACGGCCAGGGCACGCGCCAGCCGGCCGCGAGCAGGGTGCCCACGCTGAAGAAGACGGTGACCGAGCCGATCACCCCGGGCAGCAGCGGCAGGCCGCCGAAGCGCGCGCCGGCCGGCGCCTTGCGCCAGCGGCGCCAGGCGGCGAAATTGACCGCCGCGCCGGCGAGGAAGAACAGCCAGCCCATCGAAAAGAGCGTCAACCCCAGCAGCGTACCGCCCGTCATGGCCGGGACAACATAGCGAAACCGGCGCCGCGGGGCCAGACCCGCGCCGTCGATCAGTGCGCGGCCTGCACCGCCGGAGCGCCGCGCGCCGCCGACTTGTCCGCCGCGAGGTACGTGTAGATCGCCGGCACCACGTACCACGAGAACAACGCCCCGATCGCCAGCCCCGAGGCGATGACCAGGCCCATGTCGAAGCGGCTCACCGAGCCCGGCCCGACCGCCAGGATGAGCGGCACGGCGCCGAACACCATGGCCCCGGTCGTCATCAGGATCGGCCGCAGGCGGATGCTCGAGGCCTTGATCACCGCCGCGGTCCGGTCGAGGCCCTCGGTCTCCTGGATCACGTTGGCGAACTGCACGATCAGGATGCCCTGCTTGGTGATCAGGCCGATGAGCGTCACCAGGCCGACCTCGGTGTAGATGTTGAGGGTCGCTGCGCCGAGGTACAGGAAGGCGAGCGCGCCGGAAATGGCCATCGGCACCGTCACCATCACGATCAGCGGATCGCGGAAGCTCTCGAATTGCGCGGCGAGCAGCAGGTACACGAGCAGGATCGAGAGCGCGAAGGTGACGAGGAAGGTGTTGCCCTGCTCGACGTACTGGCGCGACTGCCCGGCGGCGTCGCGCACGTAGTAGTCGCGCAGCTGCGCCGGTTCGGCGCGGAAGCGGTCGGGCACCTGCGGGATCACCTTGTAGCTGCGGCCGTTCAGATTGAAGCGGTTGACGTAGTTGCCGCTCAGCAGGGGAGCGAGGTTGGTGCCAAGGGCGGCCATGGTGATGCCGAGCTCGCCCGCGAGCGCGCGATCGATCGTCACCAGCACTTGCGGGTTGTCGTAGCGCAGGTCCTTGGTGAGGAACGCGAACTTGCCGCTTTGCATCGCCTGGGCGATGAACGCATCGGCCACGTGGTCGATGTTGCGGTACCGGCCGCTCGAAGTGAGCACGAACTGCACGGGAAAGCCGGTGGGCGAGCCGGGCAGCGACGGCTTCTCGAAGCCCGCGGCCTGCACGCCGGTGAGGTCGTTCAGTTTCGCCTGCACGCGCGGCAGCAGCTGCATCTGGGAGACCTTGCGCTTGCTCCAGTCGTGCAGTTTCATGCCGGCGATCATCGCGTTGTTGCCGCCTCCGCCGCCGAGCGCCAGGCCGTTGATCTGGAACACCTGCTTGGTCTGCGGAAAGCTGTCGAAGATGCGGCGGATCTCGGTCGAATACTTGTCCAGGTAGTGCAGCGTGGCGGTCGCCGGTCCGGTCGCCGAGACGAGGATCAGGCCCTGGTCCTCGGTGGGCGCGAGCTCGCTCGGCGTGCCGAGGAACATCAGCGGGATCGCGACGAACACGCCGGCCGCGATCACCAGCACCGCGGCGCGGTGGCGCAGGACCGCGGCGAGCGAGCGGTCGTACAGCGCCCGCAGCCGCGCGTAGCCCGCGTCGAGCGCGTGCGCCCGTCCTCGATGTGGCGGTGCACGTTCTCGACCACGATGATGGCGTCGTCGACCACCAGCCCGATCGCGAGCACCACCGCGAGCAGCGTGAGCAGGTTGATGCTGTAGCCCGCGGCGACCATGAAGATCCCGGCGCCGGCGATCGACAGCGGGATGGCCACCGCCGGGATGAGCAGCGAGCGCAGCGAGCCGAGGAACAGGTAGATCACCAGCACCACCACCGCGAGCGTGATGCCGATGGTGAACAGCACCTCGTCGATCGAGCGGTGGATGTACTCGGAGGCGTCGTAAGGCAGGCCCGCCCGGATGCCCGGCGGCAGCGACGCCTGCAGCTCGGCGAACGCGCGGTGCACGCCCTGCCCCACGTCGAGCGCGTTCGCGCCCGGGGTCGGGAACACGCCGATGAACACCGCCGGCGTGCCGTCGTAGTACACGGCCTGGTTGTAGTTCTGCGCGCCGAGCTCGACCCTGGCGACATCGCCCAGGCGGATCAGCGTGCCGCCGCTGCGCTTCACGACGAGGTTGCGGAACTGCTGCGCGTCGTCGAGCGAGGTCTCGGCGGTGATCGTGCGCGCGATCGCGCTCGACTTGGTGCGCCCCACCGTGCTGATGAAGTTGTTCGCGGCGAGCGCCTGCTCGACGTCGGCGGGCGTGAGGTGCAGCGCGGCGAGCCGCTCGGGGTCGAGCCAGGCGCGCAGCACGAGCAGCACGATGACGAGATTGAGCGCGGTCGCGAGGACCGGTCGGCCGATGAACAGGTCGGTGAAGCGCATGTCTGCGCTCAGTGCGCGGCGTGCGCGACGCGCACCGGCGCACCGTCGTGCAGCTTGAGCTGGCCCGCGGTCACCACCTGCTCGCCGGCCTCGAGGCCCGCGAGGATCTCGGTGAGACCGCCGCGCGTCTCGCCGGCGCGCACCGTAGTCGCCACCGCCACCTGCTCGCCCTTGTGCGCCTCGACGCGGTACACGAAATCGCCGTAGGTGTTGTAGGTGATCGCCTCGGCTGGCACGGCGAGCGCCTCGTGCGGCGCGCCGACGAGCAGCCGCGCCTGGGCGAACATGCCCGGGCGCAGCAGCCGCTTCGGATTGGGCAGGCGCGCCTCGACCGTGATGTTGCGCGACGCCGGATCGACCTCGGAGCCGAGCGCGGTCACGCGCGCGGTGAACTCCTGCCCCGGACACGCGTCGACCTCGATGTGGACCTCCTGTCCGACCTGAACCAGCGCGATCCGGCTCTGCGGCACGGTGAACTGCACGCGCAGCGGGTCCCACACGTCGAGCGCCGCGATCCCGGTGCCGGGCGAGAGGTACTGCCCGAGGTTCACCTCGCGCACGCCGATCCACCCCGTGAACGGCGCGCTCAACGCGAGCTTCGCGAGCGTCGACCGGTCGCCGGCGACCGCGGCCTTGGCGCGCTCGTAGCTCGCGCGCGCCGTCTGCAGCTGGGCCGCGCTCGCCGCGTGCGTGCCGAACAGGCGCTGGGCGCGCTGGTAGTCCGCCTGCGCCAGCGCGACCGCGGCGCGATCGCTCGCGAGCTGGGCGAGCTGGTTGGAGTCGTCGAGCTGCACCAGCCGCTCGCCCCGGCGCACGTGCTGCCCGGAATGGAAGTAGATGCCGGTCACCTGGCCCGGCAGCTGCGTCGTGAGGTGCACACCCTGCAGCGCCACCAGGCTCGCCACCGCGTCGATCCTGCGCTGCCAGGACACGGTGCGCACCGGACCGGCCGATACGCTCACCGCGAAGCCGCCAGCGTGCGCCTGCGCGGCGTGCGCGCGCCGGAGCGGCGCTTCGCTCGCATTCAAGAGGCCGACCGGCTGCTGCGGGAAGGCGATGCGCGTGGGGCCGCGGTGCCGATCGGGGAGCTGCTGCGCGCCGACCCTGAGGATGCCGACGCCCTCTACCCGCGCGGCAGGCAGCATCTGCTCGACGCCGATGCCGCGGCAGCCCAGGCATCGTTCGCGCGGGCGGTCGCGGTGCTCGGACGATGACCGGTTCTTCGTGCGACCGCTGGTTCGTAAAGGCAGATATCGCCTTCACTCGCAAAACCGGGTGTCACTTGAGAGGGGATCTTGGGGTGGCCACCGGTGGGGGAATTCGGGCGGCCGCCGGGGCCTGCTAGCATGGAGCATTGTCAGGTCTGCCCGCCCAACCCGAGGTTACGCTCATGAGCATCCTCTTCACCGCAGAACCGGTTGCCTCCATGAGCGCCAAGGACAAACGCTTATCCAAGGAGCTGGGCGCGCGTCTCGCCCAGGCCACCCGCGAGGAGGCGCGCACATGACGGAGCTCGAACTGAAGCTGTTGCTCCCGGCTCAGCTCCCCAACCAGGCGAAGGCCGCGGGACTGCTCACCTCCGAGGCGACCGAGCGCCTCGTACGCGAGGCGATCAAGAAGGCCGCCGCCGAGCGCCTCACCGGGATCGCCAGGCGCCTGCGCGAGCCCGGCGGTCCCGAGATCACCGAAGCGGAACTCGAATCAGAACTGAAGGCGGTGCGCGCCGAGCTTCGCGAAGCCCGTGCGCGTCGTCCTTGACACCAACGTCGCCGCCTCGAATGATCTCGTTCGCCTTCCCAAAATCGACCCATCAGCGCCAGGTGTTGCAGCTGCTGGACGCCTTCATCGAGCGCGGCCAGCTCAGACGCAAGGCCGACGAGCGCACCGCCTAAAGGTGGCCGAGACCTTTGTTTACGCCTTCGAGTGGGACCCGGCCAAGGCCGCCGAGAACCTTGCCAAGCATCGCGTCGCCTTCGAAACTGCAGCGACGATCTTTCGGGACTCCCTCGCGCTCACAGTCTACGACTGCGAACACAGCGAGCCCGAAGAGCGCTGGGCGACGATGGGACTCGGCGAAGACGGTAAACTGCTTGTCGTGATCCACACCTTCGTGGAAACGAGCGCCACCGCCGCCACTGTGCGCATTATTTCCGCGCGCGAGGCAACTCGGCACGAGCGCGAGAACTACGAGCAAACGCCGCGCTAGCGGCTAAGGGTGAACCCGATGAAGGACGAATACGATTTCAGCAAAGGCGTGCGCGGCAAGTTCTACCGCCCAGGCGCCAAACTGACCCTGCCGGTGTACCTCGAGGAAGAGGTACAGCGGTACCTCGCGCAGCGCGCCGCCCAACGCGGCGTCGAGCTCTCCGAGCTCGTCAATAACCTCCTTCGCAAGGACATCGAGCTCATCGAGTCCGGGAAGTAGGCGCCGCGCGCCTCACGAATTGCGGGTGCTACGGTTCGTTTGGCGGGACGAGATCGCGTGCTTACGCCGTTGCCCAAGCGCGTTCACTTGGAAGGTGCTCGTGCCCGCGCTGCTTGTCGCCTGCACCATCCGGCCGCGCGCGTCGTAGGCATAGCTGTTTACCGCGTCGCTGAGCGTCGAGCCGTTCAAGTCGAACCGGAACGTGAGGTGTTCGGGCCAACCCGTACTGATCGTGAGCGATAACGAAGCGCCAGCACCAACTCTCATCAGAAACGCTGGAACAATGGTTGTAGCGGTTTACCTCAAGGTGTCGAAGAGACTGGCCACACCGGCAAGGCCAATCAGCCCATTAAGCCTCAACGCAGGCAGCAACGTAAAACCAAGCGCACACATACGTCCCTGTGGCGATGATCTGCCCGGGAGGTGGACGGAACCTGGCATGCGCGAGGAGCGCGGGTATTACGGCGATCAGGCACGGCTTATTCGAGTTTCGACAGCTCAAGAACGCCGCTAGGTCATGAACGCACCCGAGATTCCGGTCAGCTCCTATCGCCCGGACATCGACGGGTTGCGTGCCATCGCGGTTCTGGCTGTCGTGGCTCTCCACGCCTTTCCGACGGTGGCGACCGGCGGCTTCACCGGCGTCGACGTCTTCTTCGTCATTTCGGGCTTTCTGATCTCCGGGATCATCCTCGGTAAGCTGGAGCGAGGCCGCTTCTGACCTTGCCCCTGTTTTCCGCATCCCATAGCCGAGACCGTGATGCGGCCCGCTTTTCCTGGTCGGGCAGGCGCTGAATCGCTTTCTCGCGACAACGCCGTGGACGGTGGCAGCCTCGCCGCGTGCTCGCGAAGGCGGATTACTGCCAGTTCCTTCACCGCCCTGACCATCCGGCCGAACCGCAGCCTTGACGCCAGCCGACAGCCACCCCTATGATTCAAACGTTCGTTTCAATCGAGCCCACGCCATGAACCTGCGCGCGATCAAGCCGCTGCACGAAACCCAAACCCGCATCCTCGACGCCGCCGAAGAGCTGTTCATGCAGCACGGCTTCGAGGGCGCCTCGATGCGCATGCTCACCGCGCGCGCCGGGGTCAACCTCGCGGCGATCAACTACCACTTCGGCTCCAAGGACGCGCTCGTCGAGGCGGTGTTCCGCCGCCGCCTCGACCCCGAGAACGCCGAGCGCATCGCGGAGCTCGATCGCCTGGAGAAGGCCTCGGGCGGCGCGCCGCTCGCGCCCGCGACGATCATTCGCGCCTTCGTCGGAACGAGCCTGCGCATGATCCAGGACGAAAAAAAAGGCGGGCGGAACTTCATCCGCCTGCTCGGCCGCACCTACACGGACCCGGCCAAGCGGATCCGCGCGCTGATCGGGCAGCTCTATGCGCCGGCCATGGCGCGCTTCAAGGACGCTTTCGCCAAGGCGCTGCCGGAGCTGCCGCGCGAGGAGCTCGTCTGGCGCCTGCACTTCATGTTCGGCACGCTCTCGTACACGCTTGCCGCCACCGACACTCTCGAGCTGATCGCCGGCTGCAAGCCCGAGGACCGCTACGATGCCGCCGTGCTCGAGTCGCGCCTGACGGCGTTCCTCGCCGCCGGCCTGCTCGCGCCCGTCCCGCAGCGCACGGGGCAACGCGCGACGGACGAAAGCGTAAAGCAAGCGGCCTGACCGCAGAAAAAAGGGAGGGGGAGATCGCCATGCTCGGATTCGTGCTCACGACGCTCGCCGTCGTCCTGCTGTTCGGCTACTTGCAGTTGCCGATCGCCTGGTGGACCGCCGCGTTCGCGCTGCTGTGCGCATACTTCTCGGTGATTGCCGGCCTCGGCACCGCGGGCAACTCCGTGCTCGCCGCTGCGTTCGTCGCGCTCGCGGCGGCGCTCAACGTGGCGGCGCTGCGCAGGCTGCTCTTCAGCGACCGGGCGCTTGCGCTCTACCGCCGGATCCTGCCCGACATGTCGCAGACCGAGAAGGAGGCGATCGACGCGGGCACCGTGTGGTGGGACGCGGACCTCTTCTCGGGCGAGCCCGACTGGGCGAAGCTGCTCGCGGTCCCCGAGCCCCGGCTCACGCCCGAGGAGCAGGCGTTCCTCGACGGCCCGGTCGAGGAGCTGTGCGCGCTGTGCGACGACTGGGAGATCACGCACGAGCGCCAGGACCTGCCGCCCGACGTGTGGCAGATCATCAAGGACCGGGGCTTCCTCGGCATGATCATCCCGAAGCAGTACGGCGGCCTGGGCTTCTCGGCGCTCGCGCACTCCGCGGTGGTGATGAAGCTCTCGACGCGCTCGAACGCCGCCGCGGTCACGGTGATGGTGCCGAACTCGCTCGGACCGGCGGAGCTGCTGCTGCATTACGGCACCGAGGCGCAGAAGAGCCACTACCTGCCGCGGCTCGCGAAGGGCCTGGAGATCCCGTGCTTCGCGCTCACCAGCCCGGAGGCGGGCTCCGACGCCGCCGCGATCCCCGACCACGCCGTGGTGTGCAGGGGCACCTGGCAGGGCAAGGAAATGCTCGGCATGCGCGTCACCTGGGACAAGCGCTACATCACGCTCGGACCGGTCGCGACGCTCCTCGGGCTGGCCTTCCGCCTCTACGACCCCGACCATTTGCTCGGCGGCGAGGAGGACCTCGGCATCACCTGCGCGCTCGTTCCGACGGTCACGCCCGGCGTGGACATCGGGCGCCGCCACCTGCCGCTCAACGCCGTGTTCCAGAACGGCCCGACGCGCGGCAAGGACGTGTTCATGCCGCTCGACTGGATCATCGGCGGCCGGGAATACGCGGGCAAGGGCTGGATGATGCTGATGGGATGCCTCGCCGCGGGGCGCTCGATCTCGCTGCCGAGCTCCTCGGTGGGCGGAGCGAAGGCGCTGGCGCGCTACACCGGTGCTTACGCGCGCGTGCGCAGCCAGTTCAAGACGCCGATCGGCCGGCTCGAGGGCGTCGAGGAAGCGCTCGGCCGGATCGCCGCGCACGCGTACCTCATGGACGCCACGCGCGTGATGACCGCCGGCGCGGTCGACGCGGGCGAGAAGCCCGCGGTGATCTCCGCGATCGCCAAGTACCACATGACCGAGCGCGCGCGCCGGGTCGTCGACGACGCGATGGACATCCACGGCGGCAAGGGCATCTGCCTGGGCCCCAGCAACTGGGTCGGGCGCGGCTACCAGGTGATCCCGGTGGGCATCACGGTGGAGGGCGCGAACATCCTCACCCGCAGCCTCATCATCTTCGGCCAGGGTGCGATCCGCTGCCATCCCTACGTGTTGCGCGAGATGCGCGCGGCGAAGGAGCTCGAGGGGCGCGCCGCCTCGGTCGAGTTCGACGACGCGCTCACCTCGCACGTCGGCCACGTGCTCGCGAATGGCGTCCGCGCGCTGGTCCACGGCCTGACGGGCGCCGCCTTCGCGCCGGCGCCCGCGGCGGCGGCGCGCCAGACGCGCGTCTATTACCGGCGCCTGTCGCGCCTCGCCGCGGGCTTCGCGTTCGCCGCGGATCTCTCGATGCTCGCGCTGGGCGGAACGCTCAAGCGCAGGGAGAAGATCTCGGCGCGCCTGGGCGACGTGCTCTCGCTCATGTACCTTGCCTCGGCGGCGCTCAAGCGCTACGAGGACCAGGGCCGCCAGGCCGAGGACCTGCCGCTCGTGCACTGCTCGGTTCAGGACGCCTTGCACCAGGCCGAGAGCGCGCTCGCCGGCGTGCTCGCCAACCTCCCGAGCCGCGCAGTCGCGCTGCTGCTGCGCGCGGTGCTTTTTCCGCTCGGCCGGGGCTACGCGCCGCCTTCCGATCGGCTCAACCACCAGTGCGCGCAGCTGCTCCTGGCACCGGGCGCCGCGCGCGACCGGCTGACCGCGGGCATGTACCTCGCGAAGTCCGGATCCGACCCGACCGGCGAGCTGGAGGCCGCGTTCCTCGCCGCCATCGCCTGCGAGCCGCTCGAGCACAAGCTGCGCCAGGCGCTGCGCGAGGGCGCGCTCGAGCCGCGCGCCGGCGCGGACCTCGCCCAGCTCGCGCGCGATCAGGGCCTGTTCAGCGCCGACGAGTACGCGCACTGGCAGAGGAAGGAGGCGCTGCGCAAGGGCGTCATCCGGGTCGACGACTTCGCGCCGGATTTCGACCGGGCCGAAATCGCGGAGCGGCTCGCGCGCGAGCGGCCCGCGGCCGCCGCGCGGGCAGCGTAGTCGCAGCGAGCGGCGCGAGCGTCGGACGGGAGAGCGAAATGGCGGGATTTCCGAAGTCGGTCTACGTGATCGACGGCGCGCGCACGCCGTTTCTCAAGGCGAAGAACCGTCCGGGGCCGTTCTCGGCGAGCGACCTCGCCGGGCAGGCGGGCCGCGCCCTGCTCGTGCGCCAGCGATTCGCGCCCGAGCAGCTCGACGAGGTGATCCTCGGCTGCGCCGCGCCCTCGGTGGACGAGGTGAACATCGGCCGCGTGGTGGCGCTGCGCATGGGCTGCGGGCAGAAGGTGCCCGGCTGGACGGTGATGCGCAACTGCGCCTCGGGCATGCAGGCGCTCGACTCCGGCATCGCCAACATCGTCTCCGGCCGCTCGCACCTGGTGCTCGCCGGCGGCGTGGACGCGCTCTCACGCGCCCCGCTCCTCTTCTCCGAGGCGATGGTGGCGTGGCTCTCGGACTGGTACCAGGCGAAGCGCTTCGGCCAGAAAGCCGCGCAGCTCGCGCGGCTGCGCCTCAAGTACCTCGCGCCGGTCATCGGGATCATGAAGGGGCTGACCGACCCGATGGTCGGGCTGCTCATGGGACAGACCGCGGAGAACCTCGCCTGCCGGTTCGGCATCTCGAGGGAGAGAATGGACGCCTACTCGGTGCGGAGCCATCGGCGCGTGGTCGCGGCGCAGGACGGCGGCTGGCTCGCCGCGGGCGGCGGCGAGCTGGAAGCCCTGTACGACCGCGAGGGCAACACCTATCTCGCCGACGACGGCGTGCGGCGCGACGCCTCCGAGTCGAAGCTCGCCAGCCTCAAGCCGTTCTTCGACCGCAAGTACGGAAACGTCACGCCCGGCAACAGCTCGCAGATCACCGACGGCGCGGCGTGGCTGATCCTCGCCGACGACGAGGCGGTGAGCCGCCACGATCTTGCGCCGATCGGGCGCATCGTCGACTCGCAGTGGGGCGCGCTCGATCCGGCGCAGATGGGCCTCGGCCCGGTGCACGCCGCCACGCCGATCCTGCAGCGCCACGGCCTCGCCCTGGAGGATCTCGACTTCTGGGAGATCAACGAGGCGTTCGCCGCGCAGGTGCTCGCCTGCGTCGCGGCGTGGCGCGACGACGCCTACTGCCGGCAGGAGCTGGGGCTCGAGCGCGCCCTGGGCGCGCTCGACGAGGAGCGCCTCAACGTCGAC
Source organism: Pseudomonadota bacterium (assembly GCA_021813275.1). Taxonomy (GTDB): domain Bacteria; phylum Pseudomonadota; class Gammaproteobacteria; order Burkholderiales; family SG8-39; genus JAKALD01. The sequence goes on from JAKALD010000012.1 coordinate 14,719, forward strand.
GGCGGCGCCATCGCCATCGGCCACCCGGTCGGGGCGTCGGGCGCGCGCATCGTGCTGCATCTGCTGAAGACGCTCGAGCGGCGCGGCGCGAAGCGCGGCATGGCCGCGATCTGCATCGGCGGCGGGCTGGGCGGCGCGATGCTGGTGGAAGCCGTCTGAAGAACAACGCCGCATCGCAGCGCAGGGAAAGCCTGCGCTGCAACGCCAGACTTTCAGAACAAGCAAGGCACGATATGGACGCCGCAGGCAGTAAGATCGCCAGGCACTGGCGCTGGGAGCAGGACGCGCAGGGCCTCGCCTGGCTCGTCTTCGACAAGCAGGGCGAGGCGGTCAACACTTTCTCGCGCGGCGCGCTGGAGGAGCTCGACGCCGCGCTCGAGACTATGATCGAGCTGCGTCCCAAGGGGCTCATCATCCGCTCGGCGAAGGAAGCCTTCGTCGCCGGCGCCGATGTCGGGGAGTTCACGCGCTTCGCTTCGGCCGAGGAGGCGCTCGCGTTCGTGCGCCTGGGCTGGGACGTGTTCGAGAAGCTCGCGCGCCTGCCCTTTCCCACCACGGCGCTCGTCCACGGCTTCTGCATGGGCGGCGGGCTCGAGCTCGCGCTCGCCTGCCGCTACCGCGTCGCGCTCGACGATCCGAAGACGCGCCTCGCCTTCCCCGAGGTGATGCTCGGCATCATGCCGGCCTGGCACGGCGTGCAGTGGCTGCCGAAGCGCATCGGCCCGGCCGCCGCGCTCGACATGATGCTCACCGGCCGGGCGCTCGACGCGCGCCGCGCGAAGCGCGCGGGGCTCGTCGATCAGGCCGTGCCGCTGCGCATCCTGAAGAACACCGCGCGCATGGTGACGCTCGAGGCCCCTGCGCCGCGCAGGCTGCCGCTCGCCCAGCGCCTGATGCTCGGGCCGCTGCGCGGCTACGTCGCCGCGCAGGCGCGCAAGCGCGTGGCGCAGCGCGCGCGCCGCGAGCACTATCCGGCGCCCTACGCGATCATCGATCTCTGGGAGCGCCACGACGGCGACCCGTTCGCGGTGCCGGCGAGCGACCCGGGGTCGATCCAGGCGCTGTTCGCGCATCCGACGACGCGCAACCTCATGCGCGTCTTCTTCCTGCAGGAGCGGCTGAAATCGCTCGGCAAGGCCGCCGACTTCGAAGCGCGGCACGTGCACGTGGTCGGAGCCGGGGTGATGGGCGGCGACATCGCCGCGCTGTGCGCGCTGCGCGGCCTGCGCGTGACGCTGCAGGATACTTCGCCCGAGCGCCTCGCACCGGCCGTGAAGCGCGCCGCCCGGCTCTTCGAGCGGCGGCTGCGCGACGCGCGGCGCGTGCGCGACGCGCTCGACCGCCTGATCCCGGACGTCGGCGGGGCCGGCGCCGCGCATGCCGACGTGGTGATCGAGGCGATCTTCGAGAACGTGGAGGCGAAGCGCAAGCTGTTCGCCGAGCTCGAGGCCAAGGCGCGCCCCGACGCGGTCCTCGCCACCAACACCTCGAGCCTGAAGCTCGCCGACATCGCGGCCGGGCTGCGCGACCCGTCGCGCCTCGTGGGCATCCACTTCTTCAATCCGGTGCCGCAGATGATGCTGGTGGAGGTGGTCGCGGGCGGGGCGACCGATGCGGCGTTCCCCGCCCGCGCGGCCGCCTTCGTGCGCCAGATCGACAAGCTGCCGCTGCCCGTGAAGGACTCGCCGGGCTTCCTGGTGAACCGGGTGCTCGGGCCCTACATGCAGAACGCCTTCCGCATGCTCGACGAAGGCGCGAAGCCCGAGACGATCGACGCCGCGATGATGCAGTTCGGCATGCCGATGGGCCCGATCGAGCTCGCCGACACGGTCGGCCTGGACATCTGCCTCGCCGCCGGCAAGGGGCTCGCCAGAAAAGGCGCGGGCGCGGAGGTCGAGGCGCCGCGCGCGCTGCTCGAGAAGGTCGCGCTCGGCCAGCTCGGCAGGAAGACCGGCCAGGGCATCTACCGCTACGAGAAGGGCAAGGCGCTGAAGGGCGCGCCCGGGACCTTCGGCCGCGAGCTCGTCGAAGCGCTCGTCGAGCCGTACCTCGCCGAGGCGAAGGCGGTGCTCGCCGAAGGGATCGTCGCGGACGCGGACCTCGTCGACGCGGGACTCGTCTTCGGCACCGGCTTCGCGCCGTTTCGCGGCGGACCGCTGCACTATCTGGAACAGAAGACCTAGGGAGTGCGCATGGCACAGGCCTCGCAGCAACCCGCGGATACCAGGCTGCCGGAAGGCAAGGAGCCGGCGCTGCGCGTCATGCCGATGCCGGCCGACGCGAACCACAACGGCGACATCTTCGGCGGCTGGATCATGTCGCACGTCGACGTCGCGGGTGGCGTGGTCGCGGGGCGCGTCGCCCGCGGGCGCGTCGCCACGGTCGCGGTCAACGCCTTCGTGTTCAAGCAGCCGGTGCAGATCGGCGACCTGCTCTCCTTCTACGCGGACGTGGTGCGCGTGGGCAACACCTCGGTCACGGTGAACGTCGAGGTGTACGCCGAGCGCCGCCCTTCCGACCCGCACGTCGTGAAGGTGACCGAGGCGAGCCTCACCTACGTGGCGATCGACAAGGACGGCCGGCCGCGTCCCATCCCGAGGTGATGCGATGAAGGCTCTGCAGGGCAAGGTCGCGGTCGTCACCGGCGCAGCGAGCGGGCTGGGGCGCGCGATGGCGCTCGCGTTCGCCGGCGAAGGCATGCACGTCGCTCTCGCCGACGTCGACGAGGCGAACCTCGCGCGCGTGGCGGACGAGGTGCGCGCGCGCGGCGTGCGCGCGCATGCGCGGCGCGTCGACGTCTCCCGGGGCGAGCAGCTCGAGGCCCTCGCGCAGAGCACGGTCGCGGAGCTGGGCGGCGCGCACGTCGTGTGCAACAACGCCGGCGTCTCGCCGCTCGGCGCGGTGTGGGAGAACACGGTCGCCGACTGGCAGTGGACGCTCGGCGTGAACCTCTGGGGCGTAATCCACGGCGTGCGCGCCTTCGCGCCGCGGCTGCTCGCGCAGGACGAGGGCCACTTCGTCAACACCGCGTCGGTCGCGGGGCTCATTTCCCCGCCGGGAATGGGCGCCTACAACGTGAGCAAGCACGCCGTGGTCGCGCTCTCCGAGTCCCTGTACCACGACCTCGCCGAGCGCGGCTCGCGGGTCGGCGTCTCGGTGCTCTGCCCCGCCTACGTGCCGACCGCGATCTCGGACTCGGAGCGCAACCGCCCGGCCGAGCTCGCCAACCCGCGGAAGGAGAAGTCCGCCGAGCAGCTCGCGAAGGAGGCGATGCTGCGCAAGGCGGTGCAGTCGGGCAAGATCTCGGCCGAGGAGGTCGCGCAGGCCGTCGTGGCCGCGGTGAAGGACGAGCGCTTCTACGTCCTCACGCACGCGCGCATCAAGCCGGCGATCCGCGCGCGCATGGAGGACATCCTCGAGGAGCGCGCGCCGCGCAACCCCCTCGCGCTGTAGCGCGCGGCGGCATGCATAGAGTCAACGGTGTTTCAGAAGTTCGTCCACTGTGAGGCCGACGTCCTTGGCGATTTGCCGCAGCAGGATCGGCGAGATGTCGCGCCCGGCATGGAAGGGCACCGTGGTTGCGCGCCCGTCGGGGTGACGGAACTGCTTGTGCGAGCCGCGCTGGCGGACTTCGGCAAAGCCGAGTGCGGCGAGGATTGCAACGACCTCGCGCGGCTTTAAGACCGGGACCCCGCCCATTCAGCCCACGAGGACGGTCTGTGTGCCGACGAACTCGGTCTCGAGCTTGGGTTCGCCGTCCTCGAGCAGCATGGCGATCACCTCGCGCAGGTTCGCGTGCAGCTCGTCGAGCGTCGCGCCCTGGCTGTGCGCGCCGGGGAAGCCGGGCACGTAGCCCACGTAGAGCTGCGTATCGGGGCAGTGCTCGATCACGGCCGTGTAGGCATGCATGGCGAACCTCGAAGAGCGATCCTGCGTCATTCTAGCCGCTAAATGGAGAGCCTCCCGATTGCGGGGGCGGGCCAGAGCGGGAACCCGACGCCCTCCCGAGAGCACGAGCACCGCCAAAGCCAAGGCGCAACGCCGCGCTCGCGGCCCGTACTCCCTTCGCCTTGTGCATGGTGCTCCCTCCCCTTTTTCTTGAAGCCGCCGCGCTACTGCACGGCGCCGACCGCGATGTCCCCCAGGGACAGGTACTCGCGCTTCGCCGTGCCCGAAGCGCCGGCTTCTTCGATCAGGTGCCCCGCGAGGTCGTAGACGAACACGGTGTCCGAAGAAGAGGTGGTCTTTCGCGAGCGCTCACCGAGCCCGTTCACCTGGAAGGCGCTCGCGCCCGCGGCACTTGTCGCCTGGACCATCCGGCCGCGCGCGTCGTAGCCGTTAGCCGTGGGGTGGTTCAGAGGATCGGTGACCGAGGTGACGTTGCCCTGGTTGTCGCTGTGACCATCCCCTAGCCTACCCCCGCAGGCCCGGAAACAGGCGCAGCAGCCCTTCGGCCATCGTCTGGATCGCGATCGCGGTGAGCAGCAGCCCCAGCAGCCGCGTGGCGATGTTGAGGCCGGTGGTGCCCATCCTGGGCGCGATGCGCGGCGCAAGCCGCAGCGTCGCCCACAGCAGCGCGCACACCAGCGCGATGCAGCCGAGCACCGCGGCGCGATGCGCCCAGCCGCCCGCTTGCGCCGCGATGATCGCCGTGCCGATCGCGCCGGGTCCGGCGAGCAGCGGCACCGCGAGCGGCACCACGCCGGAGAGCTCGCCCGACTCGAGCTCCGCGGCCTCGGCCGGGGACTGGCGCACCCCGCCCGCCTTCGCGGTCAGCATCGCGAGCGCCATGAGCAGCAGCACCAGCCCGCCGCCCACGCGGAACGCCGCGAGGCTCGCGCCGAGCAGCCGCAGCAGCGGCTCGCCGAAGAGCGCCGCGCCGGCGAGCACCGCGAAAACGGTCACCGATATGACGCGCGCCAGCGTGAGGCGCTCGGTCTCGCTGCGCCGCGCCGCGAAGCCGAGGAAGATCGGCACCGCGAGAAACGGATCGAGCACCGCGGTGAGCGTGACGACGAAGCGCAGGTAGTCGGCGAGCGGCGCCGGCCCGCCCATGCGCCTACTTCCGGGCCGCCGCGGCCATCGCCGCCTGCGCCGCCTTGCGGTCCTCGTTGACGCGCGCGAACGCGGGGCGCTCGCCCAGCATCTTGAGATAGGGCTTGAGCGGAGCGATCTCCTCGAGCGCGTCGCGCCCGAAGGCGAGCTTGGTCGCGAGCGACACCAGCGGCAGATGCACGAACGCGGCGCAGTCGGCGAGCGTCAGATCGCTTCCCGCCACGTAGGGCGAAAAGCGCGCGAGCGCCTTGAAGCCGCGCACGCCCTTGGCGAGATCGCGCTCGACCTCCTGGCGGGTTTCGTCCGACAGCTTGCCGCCGAAGAACGCTTCCCTGTAGAGCCGGCGCGCGACGAGCTCCACGTGCAGCTCCATCACCGCGATCAGCTCGCGCACCCTGGCGCGGGCGAGCGGCTCGCGCGGGTAGAGCGGCCTCTGCGGGTAGGCGTCCTCGAGGTACTCGCAGATCACCTGCGACTCGGCGAGCCCCGCGCCGTCGACCTCCAGGATCGGCACCTTGCCGAGCGGCGAGCGCGCGAGCCACTCGTCCTTCTGCGAGGGCCGGCAGTTCGCGTCCTCCTCGAACGCAACGCCCTTCTCGAGCAGCGCGATGCGGACCTTGTTGTGGTAGTTGCTCACGTGGAATCCGCAGAGCCTGAGCATCGTTTGTCCTCCTCCGGCCGGGAGGCGCATTATAAGGGCCCGGAGACTCCCGCCCCGCGCCATGACCGCCGCCGATTCCGGATTCATCACCGACCTGCCGAAGGAAGCCTCCTACGGGGGCTATCTGTGCCTCGAGCAGATCCTCGCGGCGCAGCGGCCGCGCTCGGCGCCGCCGCACCACGACGAGATGCTGTTCATCATCCAGCACCAGACGGCCGAGCTGTGGATGAAGCTCATGATCCACGAGCTCGGAGCGGCGATCGCACACGTCAAGGCCGACCGGCTCGACCCGTGCTTCAAGATCCTGGCGCGCGTGAAGCAGATCCAGCGCCAGCTCTTCGAGCAGTGGTCGGTGCTCGAGACCCTCACGCCGTCCGAGTACGCCGAGTTCCGCGACGTGCTCGGCCCGGCCTCGGGGCTGCAGTCCTACCAGTTCCGCGCGATCGAGTACCTGCTCGGCAACAAGAACGCGGCCATGCTCGAGGTGCACCGCCACGACCCGCGTATCCACGCCTGGCTCAAGGGGCTGCTCGAGGCGCCCAGCCTGTACGACGAGTTCCTGCGCCTGCTCGCGCGCCGCGGCATGCCCGTGCCGCGCGCCTGCGTCGAGCGCGACTGGGCGCGCCCGCACGCGCGCCACGAGGGCGTGGTGGCGGTGTTCAAGACGATCTACGAGAATCCCCGGCAGTACTGGGACGCCTACGACATGTGCGAGAAGCTGGTCGACGTCGAGGAGAATTTCCAGCTCTGGCGCTTCCGCCACGTCAAGACTGTCGAGCGGGTGATCGGCTTCAAGCGCGGCACCGGCGGCACCGCGGGCGTGCCGTTTCTCAGGAAGACGCTCGAGGTGGTGCTGTTCCCCGAGCTGATCGACGTGCGCACCACGATCGGCGCGCGATGAGGGTGCAGCAGGCGCTCGCCGCGCTCGGCCCGGGGCCGCTCGAGGAAGACGCCCTGAGGGCGCACGTCTGGCCGCTTTTTTCGCGCGTGCTCGAGCGCCCGGAGCGCGGCATCTATCTCGCCAATCACTCGCTGGGCCGGCCGCTCGACCGCACCGCGCAGGACCTCGCGGACGCGGTGGACGCGTGGTACGCGGAGCTGGGCGGCGCATGGGGGACCTGGCTCGCCGAGCGCGAGCGCTTCCGCGCGCTCACCGCGCGCCTGATCGGCGCCGCGCGCCCCGACTGCGTGGTGCCCAGGGCGAGCGCCGGCCAGGGGCTGCGCGCCGTGCTCAATGCCCACGACCGGCCGCTGCGCGTGGTCACCACCGGGGGCGAGTTCGACTCGCTCGACTACATCCTGCGCGTGTATCGCGAGCGCGGCCGCATCGCGCTCGAGGTGGTGCCGGCGCGCGCCGACGGGCGCTTCCACATCGACGACATCGCCGCGCGCGTGGTGCGCGGGGTCGACCTTGTGGTGCTGTCGCACGCGATGTTCCGCACCGGCCAGCTGATCGAGGCGGTCGAGCCGCTCGCGCGCCAGGCGCACGACGCCGGCGCGCGGCTGCTGCTCGACGTGTATCACTCGGCCGGCGTGGTGCCGCTCGACGTGCACGCGCTCATGGTCGATTTCGCGGTCGGCGGCTCCTACAAGTATCTGCGCGGCGGGCCCGGCGCCGCCTGGCTGTACGTGCGCCCTGAGCTGCTCGACGCCAGCCTCGCGACGCTCGACATCGGCTGGTTCGCCAAGCGCGAGCCCTTCGCCTACCTGCGGCCCGAGCCGCCGCAGGCGGGCGCCGGCGGCGACGCGTGGCTCGAATCGACTCCCGCGGTGCTCAGCTGCGCGCAGGCGCGCGCCGGGCTGGAGCTCACCCTCGGGATCGGGGTGGGGCGGCTGCGCGCCTACTCGCTCGCGCAGCAGGCGCGGCTGATCGAGCTGCTCGCCGCGCAAGGCATCGAAGCGCAGGGTGCGCGGCGCGACCATGGGGCATTCGTCGTCGTCGTCCACCCGCAGGCCCGGGAGCTCGTCAAAGAGCTCGCGCGCCGGGGCGTCACGGTCGACGCGCGCGGCGACTGCCTGCGCCTGTGCCCCGACATCCTGAACGCCGACGAGGAGCTGCAGCGCGCGGCGAGCCAGCTGGGCGTCGCGCTCGCGGGTCTGTAGCGCGGCGCGCCGTCAGGCGCGCTTCCTCGCGAGCGCGTCGGCGATCGTGGTCTGCTCGCCGAGCTCGACCTTGGCGATCGCGTTGCGGTGCACCTCGTCGGGGCCGTCGGCGAAGCGCAGCGTGCGCGCGTGCGCGTAGGCGTACGACAGGCCGAAGTCCTGGCACACGCCGCCGCCGCCGTGCGCCTGGATCGCCCAGTCGATCACCTGGCAGGCGACGTTCGGCGCGTACACCTTGATCATCGCGATCTCCTTCTTCGCCACCTTGTTGCCGACGGTGTCCATCATGTGCGCGGCCTTGAGCACCAGCAGGCGCGCGCTGTCGATCATGATGCGCGCCTGGGCGATGCGCTCGCGGGTCACCCCCTGGTCGGCGACCGGCCGGCCGAAGGCGACGCGGCTCGAGGCGCGCCGGCACATCTTCTCGAGCGCGACCTCGGACTGGCCGATGAGCCGCATGCAGTGGTGGATGCGCCCCGGCCCGAGCCGCCCTTGAGCGATCTCGAAGCCGCGCCCTTCGCCGAGCAGGATGTTGGCGGCGGGCACGCGCACGTCCTTCAGCTCGACCTCCATGTGCCCGTGGGGCGCGTCGTCGAAGCCGAACACCTGCAGCGCGCGCACGACGCGGATGCCCGGCGCGTCCGCCGGCACCAGCACCATCGACTGCTGCTTGTGGCGGCTGGGGTTGTCCGGGTCGGTCTTGCCCATGACGATGTAGAGCTTGCAGCGCGGATCGCCCGCCCCCGAGGACCACCACTTGCGGCCGTTGATCACGTATTCGTCGCCGCGGCGCTCGATGCGGCACTGGATGTTGGTCGCATCCGAGCTCGCCACGTCGGGCTCGGTCATGAGGAACGCCGAGCGGATCCTTCCCTCGAGCAGCGGATCGAGCCAGCGGCGCTTCTGCTCCTCGCTGCCGTAGCGCTCGATCGTCTCCATGTTGCCGGTGTCGGGCGCCGAGCAGTTGAAGACCTCCGGCGCCCAGTGCACGCGCCCCATGATCTCGCACAGCGGCGCGTACTCGAGGTTGGAGAGCCCCTCGGGCGCGCGCTTCGAGTGCGGCAGGAACAGGTTCCACAGCCCCGCGGCGCGCGCCTTCGGCTTGAGCTGCTCGATGATCGGCACCGGCTCCCAGCGCCGTTCGCCGCGCACGTGCTCCCACCAGACGTGATCGTTCGGATAGACGTGCTCGTCCATGAACGCGATCAGCCGCTTCCTGAGCTCCTGCACCTTGGGCGAATACTCGAAGTCCATCGTCGTCTCCTAAGCGGCTCGTTTCAGGATCCTCTCCACCTGCGTCCAGCCGAGCTCGGCGAGCAGCGGCGCGCGCGCGCCGGTCTCCCTGGCGTGCTCGCTCGCCGCGGTGCCCTCGAGCACGCGCTTGGCGATGCCCTGCGTGATCGCGGCGATGCGGAACAGGTTGTAGGCCATGCAGAAGTCCCAGGTCGAGGGGTCGATCCCCTCGCGCCCGGTGCGCCGGCAATACGCCGCGACGTACTCGCGCTCGCCGGGTATGCCGAGCTCGGCGAGCGGCAGGCCCTCGATGCCACGGAACTTGCCCGGCGGGATGTGCCAGCTCATGCAGTGATAGGCGAAGTCGGCGAGCGGATGCCCGAGCGTCGAGAGCTCCCAGTCGAGCACCGCGCGGATGCGCGGCTCGGTCGGATGGAAGATCGTGTTGTCGAGCCGGTAGTCGCCGTGCACGATGGTGGTCTCGTCCCCGGGCGGGATGTGCGCCGGCAGCCACGCGATCAGGTTGTCCATCGCCTCGATCTCCTGCGTCTCGGAGGCCCGGTACTGCTTGGTCCAGCGGGCGATCTGGCGCGCGAGGTAGCCGCCCTCCTTGCCGAAGCCTTCCAGCCCGACCGACTTGTAGTCGATCGTGTGCAGCCGCGCGATCACCCGGTTCAGCTCGTCCCAGATCGCGGCGCGCTCGGCGCGCGTCATGCCCGGCAGCGCCTGGTCCCAGAGCACGCGGCCTTCCACGCAGTCCATGACGTAGAACGCCGTGCCGATCACCGCTTCGTCCTCGCACAGCACGTAGGGCCGCGCCACGGGAAAGCCCGCGCCGTGCAGGGCGCTGATGACGCGGAACTCGCGCTCGACCGCGTGCGCCGAGTGCAGCAGCTTGCCCGGCGGCTTGCGGCGCAGCGCGAACGCGCGCCCGTCGGCGGCGACCAACCGGTAAGTCGGATTGGACTGCCCGCCCCGGAATTGCTCGACCCGCAGCGGCCCGCGCAGCCCCGCGATGCGCCCGCTCAGGTATCGCTCGAGGCGACCGACGTCGAAGCGATGGCGCTCCTCGACGGGCTTGGTGCCGACGAACTGCTCGAACATGCCGTGGATTGCGAGGCGGATTGCTTCGCGCCGAAGCTTACGCCGTTTGACCGGCCCGCGCCAACGGCGCGCGCGAGCCGCGCGCAGCGATTACGCGCCGCGTTGAGCGCCTTGCGGCGCCACCTGGAGCCAGAAGGTCACCGGGCCGTCGTTCACCAGGCTCACCTGCATGTGCGCGCCGAAGCGCCCGCTCGCGACCGGCCGGCGGCGCTGCCGCGCCAGCTCGACGAAGCGCTCGAAGAGCCGCTCGCCCTCCTCCGGCGCCGCGGCGCGCGAGAAGCTCGGTCGCGCGCCCTTGTGGGTGTCGGCGGCGAGCGTGAACTGCGGCACCGCGAGCAGCGCGCCGCCCGTGTCGGCGAGCGCCAGGTTCATCCTGCCCTCGCGGTCGGGGAAGATGCGGTAGCCGAGCACGCGCTCGGCCAGCCGCGCGGCCTCGGCCTCGCCGTCGCCGCGCTCGACGCCGATCAGCGCGAGCACGCCGGCGTCGATCGCGGCGACCGTCTCGCCCTCGACCTCGACGCGCGCGCGCGCCACGCGCTGGATGAGGGCGATCACGGGCCCGGCCGCGCGCTCACGCGATGATGTCCGGAATGAGCCTCGCGCGCAGGCGCGCGATCTGGTCCTTCAAGAGGAGCTTGCGTTTCTTCAGCCGGCGAAGCTGCACCTGGTCCTGCGCCGCGTCCTGCGACAGGCGCGCGATCACGTCGTCGAGATCGCCGTGCTCGACCTCGAGCGCCTGGACGTGCGCCCGCAGCTGCGCTTTTTCCTCCTCGGTGAGCGGCTGGTTGCTCACCGCGGCGCCCTCCGTCCGGCAGGGCTTCCGAGGACGCGCCGTGCTGCGCCGACAGCTTGCAGGATCATCTCGCCCCGCGTTGCAGCAGCGACCGCCGGGGAGCGGTCAGGCAGCCATGCTAGCTCGCTTTGGCGGCGCGTGAAAGGGGAGCGCCGTGCGGAGCTGCGAACGGAGCTTGAATCCCGCGCCGCGCAGACGGACAATGCCGCGCTGTCCGATGCGTACACTCCGGCATGCGCCGCAACGACCATGACGTGACCGACAGGGTGCGGACCACCGACCTGGCCGCAGTGCGCGCCGCGGTGCGCGCACTGTTCTTCGGTCTGTACGAGGACGCCTCGGCGCGCCCCATCGCGCGCGCGTTCCGCGAGATCGACCGCCTGTATCGCGGCGAGCACCCGGGCTACTGCGCCTGCGACACCCAGTATCACGACTTGCAGCACGTCCTGGACGTGACGCTCGCGATGGCGCGCCTCATGGACGGCTACGAGCGCAGCCGCGTCGACACCGCCGCGCTCGGGCCGGAGCTTTTCCAGCTCGGCGTCGTCGCGGCGCTGTTTCACGACGTCGGCTACCTGCGCCGCCGCGCGGACCGCAGGCACCGCTACGGCGCCGAGTACACGCTGGTGCACGTGTCGCGCGGCGGCGAGTTCCTGCGGCGTTACCTGGCGCGGCTCGGGCTTGGACGCCACGCGGCGATCGCCGCCGAGCTGCTGCACTTCACCGGCTACGAGCGCGCCGTGGCCACCCTGCGCGTGCCCGACCCGCTGCTGCGCCACGTCGGCCACATGCTGGGGACCGCCGACATCATCGCGCAGATGTCCGACCGCTGTTACCTGGAAAAGTGCCGCGACCGGCTGTATCCCGAGTTCGTCCTCGGGGGAGTGGCGCGCCGCATGCTGCCGAGCGGGCGCACGCAGATCGCGTTCCGTTCGGGCGAGGACCTGGTGCGCAAGACGCCGCGGTTCTTCCGCGGCGCCGCGAAGCGCCTCGAGGTCGAGCTCGAGGGCGCCTACGAGTACGCCCGGGAGCACTTCGGCGGCCAGAATCTGTATCTCGACGAAATGCAGAAGAACGTGCGCTTCGCGAGCGTGGTCGCGCAGGCGCGCGACGGCGAGCTGCTGCGGCGCACGCCGCCCGACACCCTGGAGCCGGGCGTCGAGCCGTATCCGAAGGAGCTCGCGCTGCGTTGAGCGGCGCCGCGCGCCGGCCGCTTTACCGGCCCATGCTTTTGCATTAACGTGACTGCAACGCGCTGGCGATAGCATTCGCGCGATTCCGGCACGCTCGTCCAGGGAAAGGTCTTGTCCGCAGTCAGCCTGCGCAACGTCGTCAAGGCGTGGGGCGCCACCCGCGCCGTGGACGACGTGAGCTTCGAGGCCGCGGAAGGACGCTTCGCGGTGATGCTCGGCCCCTCGGGCTGCGGCAAGTCGACCACGCTGCGGCTGATCGCCGGCCTGGAGCGGGTCTCCAGCGGGCGCGTGCTCATCGGCGATGCCGACGTCACCGAGCTGCCGCCCGCCAAGCGGCGCCTCGCGATGGTGTTCCAGTCCTACGCGCTGTTTCCGCATCTGTCGGTCGCGGAGAACATCGTCTTCGGGCTGAAGGTGCGGGGCGTGCCGGCCGCCGAGCGCGCCGCGCGCCTCGCGCGGGTCGCCGCCCTGCTCGGGCTCGAGAAGCTGCTCGAGCGCAAGCCCGCGCAGCTCTCGGGCGGGCAGCAGCAGCGCGTCGCCCTCGGCCGCGCGATCATCGCCGAGACGCCGCTGTGCCTCATGGACGAGCCGCTCTCGAACCTCGACGCGCAGCTGCGCCACGACATGCGCCGCGAGATCCGCGCCCTGCAGCAGAAGCTCGGCATCACGATGCTGTACGTGACGCACGATCAGAGCGAGGCGATGAGCATGGCCGACCAGGTCATCCTGCTGCGCGACGGCCGCGTCGAGCAGGACGGCAGCCCCGCGGACCTGTACGACCGGCCGGCGAGCGCGTTCGCCGCGCGCTTCATCGGCACGCCGCCGATGAACGTGGTGGCGCTCCCGGCGCTCACCGGCGAAGGGCTGCTGCTCGGCGTGCGCCCGGAAGACGTGCGCCTCGGCGCCGACGGTCTCGCGGCGACGGTCGCGGCGAGCGAGTACCTCGGCGCGGACAGCATCGTCACCTGCCGGGTTTCCGACCAGCTCGTCAACGCGCGCGTCGCGGGCGACGCGCGGCTCGCCCCGGGCGCGCAGGTCTGGCTCTCCTGGACGCCTGCGGCGCAGCATCTGTTCGACGCGCAGAGCGGCAAGCGCGTGGAGCGCGCGGCGCCTGCGGTTAAATTCGTGGCCTGATCACACAAGGAGGAAAAATGCTGAAGAAAGTGCTGCTCACCACCGCGCTGTCGATCGCGGCGCTCACTGCAGGGCCCGCGCTCGCGCAGCGCGTCCAGGTCTCGTTCTACTATCCCGTGGCGGTGGGCGGGCCGATCACCAAGATCGTGGACGGGCTCGCCGCCGACTTCGAGAAGGAGAACCCCGGCATCGAGGTGAAGCCGATCTACTCGGGCACCTACCAGGAGTCGATCGTGAAGGCGCTCACGGCGGTCAAGTCCGGCGAGCCGCCGGTGCTCTCGGTGCTGCTCTCGACCGACATGTTCACGCTGATCGACGAAGACGCGGTGATCGACTGGAGCTCGGTCGCCACCAGCGCCGCGGACAAGGCCTGGCTGAAGAGCTTCTATCCGGCGTTCATGCTGAACAGCGAGGCCGGCGGCAAGATCTGGGGCATTCCGTTCCAGCGCTCGACCATCGTGCTCTACTGGAACAAGGAGCTGTTCAAGCAGGCCGGCCTCGACCCGGACCACGCGCCGGCCAACTGGAAGGAACAGCTCGAGTACGCCCGCAAGCTCACCAAGCGCGACGCCTCGGGCAACGTGACCCAATGGGGCATCGAGGTGCCTTCCTCCGGGTTCCCGTACTGGCTCTTCCAGGGTTTCACCACGCAGAACGACGCGCTACTGATGAATCCGGAGGGCACGCGGACCTACTTCGACAAGCCCGCCGTGATCCAGGCGCTCACCTACTGGGTCGATCTCGCGCGCAAGGAGAAGGTGATGCCTCCCGGGATCATCGACTGGGGAACCACGCCGAAGGACTTCTTCGAGCGCAAGACCGCGATGATGTGGACCACCACCGGGAACCTGACCAACGTCAAGGCGAACGCCAAGTTCGACTTCGGCGTGGCGATGCTGCCGGCGGGCAAGCGCCGCGGCTCGCCGACCGGCGGCGGCAACTTCTACCTCTTCAAGAAGTCGACGCCGCAGCAGCAGGCCGCGGCGCTGAAGTTCGTGAAGTGGATCACCTCGCCCGAGCGCGCGGCGCAGTGGGGCATCGAGACCGGCTACGTCGCGGTTCGGCCGGACGCGTGGCAGACCGCGACCATGAAGAAGTACGTCGAGGGCTTTCCGGCCGCGGCGGTGGCGCGCGACCAGCTGAAGTACGCGGTGGCGGAGCTCTCCACGCACGACAACCAGCGCGTGACCAAGGCGCTGAACGACGGCCTGCAGGCGGCGCTCACCGGGGCGAAGACGCCGGCGCAGGCGATGCAGGACGCGC
>JAKALD010000013.1 GCA_021813275.1 Pseudomonadota bacterium
CGCGAGCGCGAGCGCCGCGGCACCGAGCGCGCTCCGCCCGACCCAGACGGCCCGCTCAGTACGCACGGTGATCATGGACGACGACGAGCGCCGTGCGCAGGATGATCCACAGGTCGAGCGCCAGCGACCAGTGCTTGAGGTAGTCGAGGTCGTACTCCACGCGCTTCTTCATCATCTCCACGTCCGCGGTCTCGCCCCGGTAGCCGTTGATCTGCGCCCAGCCGGTGATGCCGGGGCGCACCTTGTGGCGCAGCATGTAGCCATCGATCAGGCCGCGGTACTGCTCGTTGTGCGCGACCGCGTGCGGCCTGGGCCCGACGATGCTCATCGTGCCCTGCAGGACGTTGAACAGCTGCGGCAGCTCGTCGAGCGAGGTCCTGCGCAGGATGGCGCCGAAGCGCGTCACGCGTGCGTCGCTCCGCGTGGCCTGCCTCACCTCGTCGCCGTCCTCGCAGACCGTCATCGAGCGGAACTTGCAGACCGCGATCTGCCGGCCGTCGAGGCCGTAGCGCCGCTGGCGGAAGAGCACCGGGCCCGGCGAGCTCAGCTTCACGCCCACCGCGATCGCCAGCATCAGCGGCCAGATCAGCAGGAGAATCAGCGCCGCGAGCGCCAGGTCGGTGGCGCGCTTCAGCGCCGCGTTGAGCCCGCGAAACGGGGTCTCGCACACGGCGATCGTCGGGATCCCGCCGATCAGCTCGACGTGCGTCTGGATGAGGTGCTCGGGCAGCGCGTTAGGCACCAGGTAGAGCGAAGCGGTCGTGTCGCGCAGGCCGCGCAGCAGCTCGCCGATCCTGCGGTCGCGCGACACCGGCAGGGCGATGTACACGACGTCGACCGCGTGCCGCTTGACGTAGTCGACCAGGTCCTCCAGCCGGCCGAGCAGCTGCCCCGAGCGCAGCCCCGGGAGCCGCGCGCGGCTGCGATCGTCGAAGAAGCCCCGGACGGCCCTAAGGGAAGGATCCGCCGCGATCCGGCGCGCGAGCTCGCGGCCGGCTTCGCTCGCGCCGACGATGATCCGGGTGCGCGGCGCTCCGCTCGCGCTCAGGTAGCGCGTCAGCAGGCGGCGCGCGAACCCCTGCCCCGCGCACAGCACGAAGGGCGCGAGCACGAGCCAGCTGAGCACCACCTTGCGCGAGTACAGCGCGGAGAGCTTGGTCGCGAAGCCGAGCAGCAGGAGCACGCTCACGACGATCAGCCAGCCGGTGACGATCGTGGATGCCGGGCGCAGCGGCGCGGCGTCCGCGAGCCCGCCGGCAAGCGGAAACTCGCCGAAGACCTGCATCGACACGAGGAAGGCGGTGACCATCAGCAGCTGGTAATGCGGCGCCAGGGGCTCTCCGTAGGCCAGCACGCACGCCGCGAGCGCGAGCACGCAGAGCGTGGGCATGAGCGCGACCCGCACGACCGCGACGAGCGGCCATTCGGTCGTGCTCGAGTAATGCTCGCCTGCGAGAGCGTTCATGACGTGATCCGATGGTCGCGTGCGCTGTGCGTGTTCATCGTTGTGCACCGCGGCCTCGCTTGCGGCCCGCGATCGCCGTGGCGCGCGAACGCGGCCGCGCAATCGGGCCATTCACCGTGCGAGCAACGCGCGTGCCACAGGCGCGCCGCGCCTTTGCGATCAGGCGCTTGCGGCGAGCGCCCTGCAGATTGCTGCGCCAGCGGGCGCCGGCGGCGCGCGGGCTTGTCGCTGGCGCGCGACGCAAGACCCCAACCCCGGCAGGAGGACGGTGATTTTTCGCGTGATTCGCTCGTCGCGAGGACACGACAAAGCGGGCTTCGGGGACGGTTCCCGCGCAATGCGCTAAGCTGCGGACGCTGGCGTGCTCCTCTTGGCGCCCTGCACGCGCCGCGGTTTCCGATCCGTCTGCGGGTCGTCTACAGTGGCTCGGTTCTTGCTCCGCTGGAGCACCCGGCGAAACATTGGGCAACCCCGACAATGAGCTCAAGAAACCGAAGGGAGGACCGATGCGACTCACACCGATAGCAGCGCTGGCCTTGGCCTGGCTTCCCACTGCGGCCGCCGCGTACCAGACGACCGACCAGGTCATGTGGCCGGCGCAAGGCATCTATCCGGCGTACCCGGCCGAAGAGCAGGCGCCCGCGCGCCCGGTGCAGTTCTTCGTCTCGGGCGGCCTCTACCACGACAGCAACCTGTTCAGGCTCTCCGATGGCGCGAATACCCAGGCGCTCCTCGGCACGAGCCAGCGCTCCGACAACATCCGGCGCATCGGCGTGGGTCTCAAGGCCGATCTGCCGATCAGCCGCCAGCATCTGCTGTTCGACGCGCGGGTCGACGATTTCCACTACAGCACGTTCGGCTTTCTCGACCACTCCCAGTACAGCGCAAGCGCGACGTGGAAGTGGCAGGCCGGCAGCCGGTGGAACGGCGACCTCGGCTATGCGAGGCAGCGGTTTCTCTCCGGCTTCGGCCTGCTGCAGCTGCCGCAGAAGAACCTCGTGACCGAGAGCCACGCCTACGCGAGCGTGAACCGGCTGCTCACCCCGCGCTGGCGGGCGCGCGGCGCGCTCGACCGCAGCAGCTACGACTACAGCAACCTGGCGGCCGCCACCGGCGCGCTCAGCGGGGCGACGCCGGTTTCGGCGCTCGATCGCGCCACCTCGCTCACGCTCGGCGGCGACTACCTCACCCCGCCGGGAAACTCGGTCGGCGCGCAGGTGAAGCTCACCGACGGACGCTACGTGAACCCCCCGGGCGTCTCCGGCCTCGACAACCGCTACCGCGAGACCGAGGTGAGCGGCGTCGCCGACTGGCACGCCACCGGCAAGTCGCGCTTCATCGGCCGCCTCGGCTACACCGACCGGCGCCACGACCAGGTCTCGGCGCGCAATTTCCACGGCGTCACCGCGCGGCTCGATTACGACTGGATCACGGGAGCGAAGACGCTGCTCAATTTCGCCGGCTGGCGCGAGCTCGAGGCGGTCGAGAGCTCGCTCGCGAGCTACGCGCTCAGCGAGGGCCTGAGCTTCGGCCCGCACTGGGCGCCCACGTTCCGCACCGTGGTGCAGGCGCACCTGTTCCGCGTGAGGCGCGACTACCTCGGTTCCTCGCCCGAGCGGGTCGACACCGTGCGCGGCGCGAACGTCACCTTCGGCTACAACCCGCGGCGCACCATGCGCTTCTCGCTCGGCCTGGAGCGCGGCTCGCAGAGCTCGAACATTCCCAACGCCGATTACGACTACGACCTCGTGTCGGCGAACGCGCGCTTCAGCTTCTGACCGCGCTCGGCGCCGCCGGCACGCGCCGGCGCGCCGAGCGCTGCTCCCACGCGCAGGCGTGGCGCACGATCGCGTCGAGGTCGTACTTCGGCCGCCAGCCGAGCTCGGCGCGCGCGCGGCTCGCGTCGGCCACGAGGCGCGTCGGATCGCCCTCGCGGCGCGGCGCCTCGATCACCGGCACCGGCCTGCCGCTCGCGCGGCCCGCGGCCTCGACGACCTGCCTGACCGAGTAGCCCGCGCCGTTGCCGAGGTTGTAGGCGCGGCTGGGCGCGCCGCCGAGCAGCCGCTCGATCGCGAGCAGGTGCGCCCGGCACAGGTCGGCGACGTGGACGTAGTCGCGGATGCAGGTGCCGTCGGGCGTATCGTAGTCGGTGCCGAAGATCTGCAGCGCGGGCAGCGCGCCTCCGGCCGCGCGCAGCGCGAGCGGGATCAGGTGCGTCTCGGGATCGTGGCGCTCGCCGAGCAGGCCGGCCGGATCGGCGCCCGCGGCGTTGAAGTAGCGCAGGCAGCAGTGCCGCAGCCCGTAGGCCCGGTCGAAATCGCCGAGCACCTGCTCGACCATCCACTTGGTGCGCCCGTAGGGATTCACCGGCGCCCGGGGGTGGTCCTCGTCGAGCGGCGCGCGCGCCGGCTCGCCGTAAACCGCCGCGCTCGACGAGAACACGAGGCAGCTCACCCCGGCGTGCACCATGCACTCGAGGAGGTTCAAGGTCGCGGCGACGTTGTTGCGGTAGTAGCGTGCCGGATCGGCGAGCGATTCGCCCACCTGGATGGACGAGGCGAAGTGCATCACGGCGTCGAAGCGCCGCTCGCGCAGCACGCGCTCGAGCAGCATGCGGTCCGCGAGGTGGCCCACGATCAGCTCGGCCCCGAGGACCGCCTCGCGGAATCCGCTCGACAGGTTGTCGAGCACCACGGGCTCGTGCCTCGTCTCGCGCAGCAGCTTCGTCATGTGCGAGCCGACGTAGCCGGCTCCGCCGACCACCAGGATCCTCATGCGCCCGCCCCGGCCGCCCCCGGCTGCGCGGCGCGCGCGGCGGCATCCGCGGCGAGCGCGAGCACGGGCTTGCCCGCGCCCTCCTCGGCCGCGCGGCCGTAGGCGTCGTCGTAGCGCACGATGTCGTCCTCGCCGAGATAGGCCCCCGACTGTACCTCGACGATCTCGAGCGGCACGCGCCCGGGGTTCTCCAGGCGGTGCATGACGCCCAGCGGAATGTAGGTCGACTGGTTCTCGGTGAGCAGGAACACCTCGTCGCCGCGCGTCACGCGCGCGGTGCCGCGCACCACGACCCAGTGCTCGGCGCGGTGGAAATGCCGCTGCAGCGAAAGCGCCGCGCCCGGGCGCACGACGATTCGCTTCACCTGGAAGCGCTCGCCGAAATCGACGCTGTCGAAGCTTCCCCACGGGCGGTGCACCTTGCGGTGCGCGACGCACTCGGGACGCGCGCCGCTCTTCAGGTGCGCGACCACTTCCTTCACCTTCTGGACCTTGTCGCGGCGCGTCACCAGCACCGCGTCCGGGGTCTCGACGACGACCACGCCGGAGAGCCCGACGCAGGCGACCAGGCGATGCTGCGCGAGCAGCAGCGAGTCGCGCGCATCGACCGCGCACACGTCGCCCTGGATCACGTTGCCGTGGTAGTCCTTGCGGCCGACCTGCCAGAGCGCGTCCCAGGCGCCGACGTCCGACCATCCAGCCTCGAGCCGCACCACCGCCGCGCGCGCGACCTGCTCCGCGCCGCCGCCGAGCCGCTCCATCACCGCGCAATCGATCGAATCCTCCGGGCAGCAGGCGAACGCCTCCGCGTCGACGGCGTAGGCGTCGGCGCTCGCGCAGCCCTCGCGGTAGGCGCGCTCGCACGCCTCGAGGATCTCGGGGCGCACGGCGCCGAGCACGCGTATCCACGCCGACGCGCGCACTGCAAAGATGCCGCTGTTCCACAGATAGGCGCCCGATGCGACGTACGTCCTCGCGGTCACCGCGTCCGGCTTTTCGACGAACCCCTCGACGCGGTACGCGCTCGGGTGCGGGCCCGGATCGAGCTCCTCGCCGGCGCGGATGTAGCCGTAGCCCGTCTCGGGGGAGACGGTCGGCGCGCCGAAGGTGACCACCGTATCCTGCTCGGCGAAGCCCGCGCCCCGCGCCACGGCGTCGTGGAACGCCGCCAGATCGTCGATGAGGTGGTCCGAAGGCATGGCGACGAGGACCGGGTCGCCGTCCGCGAGCGCGTGCAGCGCCGCCAGGGTGAGCGCCGGCGCGGTGCCCCTCCCCACCGGCTCGGGGATGAGCGCGCGCGCGCGCACGCCGGCCGCGCGCAGCTGCTCGGCCACCATGAAGCGGTACTCCGCGTTGCACACCACGATCGGCGCGCCCGGCCGCTCCAGATCGGGCTTGATTCCGTCCAGGCGGCGGGCGGTGGCCTGCAGCAGCGTGACCTCGCCCTGCAACGCGAGCAGCTGCTTCGGATGCTGCTCCCGCGACAGCGGCCACAGGCGCGTTCCCGCGCCCCCACACAGGATGACCGGCACGATCTTCATGGACATCTCCTCGACAAGGTTCGGTTAAGGGGCGGACGGACGCGCATCGCGGTCACTGCCGGCCGGCGCGCAGCCACTCGCCGGCGAGGTAGGCGATGAACAGCGTGTTGGTCACGAGGTAGCGGCGCCACAGGCGGCGCGGCTCCGCGAGCAGGCGGTGGAGCCACTCCAGGCCGTGCGCGCGCATCCAGCGCGGCGCGCGCCGCGCGACGCCGGCATGAAAGCCGAAGGCGGCGCCTACGCCGAGCATGACCGCGTGGATGCGCCCGCGGTGCTCGGCCATCCACGCCTCCTGCTTCGGGCAGCCGAGCGCCACGAAGACGATCCTCGCTCCCGAATGCTCGATCGCTTCGACCACTTGAGCGTCCTCCGCGGCGGTGAGCGCGCGGAAGGGCGGCGCGCACCAGCCCGCGAGGCGCAAGCGCGGGAAGGCCTCGCGCAGCCGCGCCCGCAGACGCTCGAGGGTCGGCGCGTCGCTGCCGTAGAGGTACACGGGCTGGCCGCTGCGCGCCGCGAGCGCACAGCAGCGCCACATCAGGTCCGGGCCGCCGATGCGCTCCTGGTCCGCGAACCCGAGGCTGCGCAGGCGCCAGGCGACCGGCCAGCCGTCCGGAACGGCGAGGTCGGCGGCGCGCACCGCGGCGGCGAACCCCGGATCGCGGCGCGCGGTCACGACCGAATGGACGTTGCACTGCACGACCGCGCGCGACTCGCCGCGCGCCGCCCACAGGGCGATGCGCTCGAGGCATCCCTTCCAGCCGAGCGCGTCGATGTGCGACCCGAGCACTCTCGCCCCGACCCTGGCGCGCTCGAGCGGCATACGCTAGCCCGCCGCCCTCATGCGGGTCGCGGCGATCGCGTCCGCATAGATCGCCACGAGCCGCTCGTAGTTGACGCGCGGCGTGAACTCCACTTCGTAGATCGCGCGCGCGTGCTCGCCCATGCGCCGCATCTTCTCGGGGAAGGTCTCCGCCCAGCGGATCTGACGGGCGAGCTCGCGCGCCGAGCCCGGCTCGGCGAGCAGCCCGGTGAAGCCGTGATCGACGAGCTCGAGCAGCGCGCCGAGCCGGCTGGCGATGACCGGGAGCCCGCAGGCGAAGGCCTCGACCAGCGTGCGCGGAAAGTTCTCGTACCACACGCTCGGCATGACGAGATAGGCGGCGCGCGCCATGCGCTCGCGGACCTCCTGCGGCGAGCGCCAGCCCAGGAGCCGCACCCGCGGGTGCGCGGCGACCCGCGCGCGCTCGGGTCCGTCGCCGATCACCTCGAGCGTGAAGCCGGGCAGCTCGTCGAGCGCCGCGAGCAGCGTTCCTAGGCCCTTCTCCGGGGCGAGCCGGCCGACGAACAGCGCCCCGCTCCGCGGCTCGTCGGGCGGCGGGTCGGCGTCGACGAAGTTCGGCTTGACCACGATCTTCGCGGCCGGCAGCCCGCCCGCGATGAACTTGCGCCGACAGAACTCGGTGAGCGCGATGTAGCGGGTCACCTTGTTGCGGTAGGTGCCGAGGGCGCGGTGCACGCCGAGCATCGCCGCGAGGGCCGCGGACTGGCGCGCGGAATCGTGATAGCACCTGCGCAGCACGCCGCGCCAGGGCACTCGCCCGAGGCAGTCCTCGCAGAGCCGGCCCGCGTGCAGGAACATCGCCTGCACGCACAGCAGCCGGAAGTTGTGCAGCGTCTGCACGACCGGAATCCCGGCGGCCGCCGCGGTCCACTGCGCCGAAGACGACACCAGCGCGAAGGTGTTGTGCAGGTGAACGACGTCGGGCCGGAACGCGCCCACGATGCGCTTGAGGTCGGCGGCCGTGCGCCGCGCCCAGACCGCCTGCGTGAAGGCGTCGAGCGCGCTCATGTTGCGCAGCTCGCGGTTGTCGCGCACGTAGAGGTGCACCGCATGGCCGCGGTCGCGCAGCAGCGCGGCCTCGTCCGCGACGACCGCGTCCTCGCCGCCCTCGGACTGGTAGCGGTTGTGGACGACGAGCACTCTGGGCAGCTTCATCGCGGCGTTCCCTGGCGCGCGAGCGCCTCGGGTTTCGCGGCCGGCGGCGGGCTCTGCGGCCCCACTGCCCCGGCCACGCGCAGCGCGCGCGGCGCGGCATCCGGCGCGACGACCGGCTGGGCGAGCTTGCCGCGCGCCAGCGCCGTCAGCGCGTTCCACGGCGGATCGACGCGCGCCGCGCGCAGCGCATACTCGAGCGCCTGCGGCGGGACGAGCGGCGCGTGCCAGGAGTGCGTGTCCTGGCGGGACGCGGCCTGCCACGCGGCGAGCCCGTTGCGCACCGGGCTCGCGCGGCTTCCCCACCCGAGCGAGAAGCGCGAGGGCGCGGCGGCCCTCACGAAGAGGTTGTAGTCCGAGGCGTTGCCGAGCCCGCCGGCGGGCAGCACGAGCGCCGCCTTGCCGTTCCAGGCGACGAGGTTGCCGAACACCGCGTTGTCGCGCGGCACGAGGGCGGGGTTCGCCGAAGCGCGGCCCTCGTCGACGATGGCGATGCCTTCCATGCCGTTCTTCGCCACCAGGTTGTGCGCGACCACCGAGCGCGACGCGTCGGGCAGGTAGATGCCGCGCTGGCCGTTGCCGAAGACGTAGTTGTCGTAGATGTAACCCGCCTGGCTCGCCTCGTACTGGATGCCGAAGCCCGAGTTGTACGCGACGACGTTGCCGTGGATGCGGTTGTTCTTGTTCATCCAGTCGAACCAGATCCCGTCGCCGTTGTTGCCGACCGCGATCTGGCCGGTCACTTCCGAATCCTGCAGCCCGCCCGCGCCGACGAACTTGGCGCCGCCCGCCTCCCACCACTTGTTGAAGCCGCGGGTGTTGTTGAAGCTCGTCACGTTGTCGAGGAGCCGGTCGCCGCGCCCGCGCACCTTCATTCCGACCTGGCCGCAGTAGCTCGCGCGGCTGTCGCGGATCAGGACGTCGTCGCCGGTCACGTCCAGGCCGGCGCCGTCCGCCTCGGCGATGTCGAGGCGCTCGAGCCGGAGGTGATCGCCGAGCAGCGTGATCGCGCCGTTCTGCGCCACGGCGGTGGTGTTCGAATGGCGGAAGCGCAGGTTGCGCAGCGTGACGTGCTGCAGATGCTTGCCGAACACGAGATACGGGCGCACGCTCGCCTCGACCACGTGTCCGTCGAGCGACTCGAGCGCGGTCTTCAGGTACAGGGCGTGCGTGACCGCGTCGTAGTAGAAGCTGTCCGGGGTCATCTGGTCGACGCCGCCCGCGACGCGCCCCGGCCAGATGCCGCCGCGCGGCAGCTGCAGGCGGTGCAGCGGATGGTCGGGATTGTCGGGGTAGCCGCCGAAGACGTTGCCGCCGATCTGCTGCAGCGGCTTGCCGTCGACGAACACCTGCTCGCTCGCCGTCGGCCACGGGCGCTTCACGAACAGCCCGGGTGCGATCTTCTGCCACCCGGTCACGACGTCGGAGCCCGTGATCAGCGCTTCGCCGCCTCCCGGGGCGGACTGGACGACGGTCTGCGCCGAGGTCCAGGCGCGCTCGGGGAACACGATCGACTCGCGGTACACGCCGGCCGCGAGGTTCAGCGTGTCGCCGGGCTCGAGGCGCGTCATCGCGTAGGCGAGCGTGCGGTAGGGATGGCCGGCGCCGCCGTCTCCCAAATCGCGCGCCGCCGGGCTCCCCGGATCGACGTAGCGCACCGCGGCCGCGCAGGTGCCCGCCGCGAAGGCGAGCGCAAGCGCGAGCAGGCGCGCGCAGCGGCTCATCGCGCGGGCTCCGCAGCAGGCCCCGCGACCGCGGCGGCGGCGATCACCGTGCGGTAGAGGCGCTCCATGCGCGCCGCCTGCTGCTCCCACGAGAAGTGCCCGTGCGCGCGCCGCAGCGCGCCGCCCGCCATGCGGCGCGCCAGCTCGGCGTCCGCGGCGAGCGCGCACAGCGCCTGCGCGAGCCCCGCCACGGTGCGCTCCGGCCGGCCCGCCGGCACCCGGAATCCGCAGCTGCCGTCGACCAGCACTGCCGGCCCGCCGGTGTCGAGGCAGATTACCGGAAGGCCGCACGACAGCGCCTCGAGGACCGCGTTGCCGCTCGAGTCGTGCAGGCTGGGAAAGAGGAACGCGTCGTGCTCGACGTAGGCGCGCATGACCGCCGCGCGCTCGATCCACGGCACCCAGGTGATCGCCTCTGCGATGCCCGCGCGGCGCGCGAGCGAGCGCATGCGCGGCTCCGCCGGTCCGCTGCCGATGACGGTGAGCCGCGCTCCCGGGCAGACCGCGCGCAGCTTCGCGAAGGCCGCCAGGCCCAGATGCAGCCCCTTCCAGTGGACCAGGCGCCCGACGTACAGCACCCGGAACGCCCCGTCGCCGCGCGGCGCGCGCGCCTCGGGAGGCCTGCCCTGCGCCTCGGCGCCGAGCTCGATGCTGACCAGGCAGCGGCCGTGGTAGCGGCGCGGAATGCAGCGCAGCGTCTCGGCGGTCTTGCACAGCACGGCCGCGGAGCGCCGGTAGACCGCGTGCATCAGCGGGTCGACGCGCGCGTAGCCGTTGGCGAGGTCGCGCGCCAGGTCGGCGACGAAGGCGCGCAGCGGATAGGTGCGGCGCAGTCCGAACGGCGCCGTTTCGCCCCCGCCCACCGGGCCGAACACGAACGGCAAGCCGAGAAACGCCATGAAGGACGGATGGCGGAAGACGCCGAAGGTGATGTGATGCGCGACGTCGAAGCGCACGCTGCGGCACAGCCGCCGCGCCAAGCGGTACGCGCCCCACTGCCAGAGCGTGTAGTACAGCCGCACTCCGCGCGGCCCGCGCTTCCACCAGCGTGCCCAGCGCGGCAGGTCGTAGTACGCGAAGCGCAGGCCGGCGAGCGGCTGCGCGGCGAGCGCCTGCTGGATCGCCGGGCGATTGTTCGAGCGCGTCACCACCCACACGTCGTGGCCGGCGCGCGCGAGCGCGGTCGCCCAGCTCCAGCCGATGCCCGGCTCCGAGCCCTTGTGCGGCTCGCATGCGTATGCCGAGAGCAGCACGCGCAGCGCGCGGCCCCGGTTCAGCTCGCCATCCATGACGAGCGCTGCTGGATCAGCCGCCAATAGGCGGCGATGACGGGATGGCGCGGCTCGAAGCCGCCGCTCGCCAGCGAGTAATGCAGCAGCACCCCCAGCAGGTAGGCGAGCGCCAGGGCGGACACCGTGTGCGCTCGCCAGCGCCACTCGGGGTAGGTCTGGCGCGCGTAGGCCTGGGCGCGGCGCAAGGCCTCGCCGACTCGGCGCGGCCCGATGCGGCCGGCGCCGACCGCCCGCGGCATGAGCAAGTAGTGCAGCACGTCGCCGAGCGGATTCGCGCCGTCGCTCGAGTACTCCCAGTCGAACACGAACACTTCGGGTCCGTGCACTCGCATGTTCCAGGGGGCGAAGTCGCCCTGCGACATCACCAGCGGCCCGACGTAGTCCGAGAGCCACAGGTGGCAGTCGGCGACCGCCTCGTCCAGGGCGGCGCGGCGCGCGGGCGGCAGGACATCGCGCAGCCGCTCGAGATGCTCGCCGAGGGCGCGCGCGCACGGCGAGTCCTCGAACGCGCCGGTCTCGAGGCGCGCGCGGCCGAGCGCGCCGAGAAAGCGCGCGTGCGCCGGCGTGAAGGCGAACGTCGTGCGCGTGCTCGGCGCCACGCTCGCCACGAGGTAGCGCCTGCCCTCGGCGGTCGCGCCCTCGCCGAGCAGCCGCGGCACCTGCGCCGCGAGCGGCTCGATACCGGCCACCGCCTCGAGCCAGCCCGCCTCGGTTCGCACCATGGCGTCCGCGCTCGGCGCCATCGCGGTCTTGGACAGGGCGAGGCCCTCGCCGTCGTCGCTCAGGTACAGCGCGGAGGCCTTCTGATACGGGCCCGGCGTGCCGATCTGGAACGCCACGTAGGCAGGCTTGCCCGGCGTCACGCCGCGGTCGCGCCGCGGCTCGCCGTCGTGCAGCCGCACTTCGGGCAGCAGCCCCGCTCCGGGCCACAGCGAATTGGCCTTGAGCAGCGCGCGCCCTACCCAGGCCGCGCGCCGGTCGCCGAGGAAATGCCGCAGGCACTCGCGCTGGATCGCGTAGCGGCCGTCGGGCAGCAGCATGGGGCGCTCGCGCCGCGCGAACAGCACGTGCCAGCGCTGCGGCCGCTCGGGCGAGGTCCAGGCCCCGTGCGTGGCGAGCGTCGCCTCGATGCGCCGCCACGGCTCCACGGGGCTCACTTCCCGGCTGCGGGCGAGGAAGCGCATCGTTTCAGCCATTCGAGGTGCTCGCGCGGCACGCTCGCGCCGTAGCCGCCGGCCGCCGCCTTGGCGGCGATCCTCAGGCCGCGCGCCGCGAGGCGCCTCGCGCGCGCGGCGAGAGTGCTGCCGGCATCGCGCCGTGCCCGGCCCCTGATCAGCGCGTCTTCGCGCGCGGCATCGTGGTGCCGGCTGCGCGTCTTCTGCTCGGGGTAGAAGCGCATGCACGAGAGGTAGCGCGGGATGTGCGCGATGCGGCCGTGCCGCGAAAAGCGCTCCCATAGGTCGGCGTCCATCGCGAGGTCGAACGCCGGGTCGAGCCCGCCCACGGCCTCGTAGAGCTCGCGCCGCCAGAACATCGAGGGCTGGGGCACGTAGTTGTGGTCGTGCAGCAGCACGAAGCGGCTGAAGCCCATCTCCCGCTTCGGGCGCAGAAAGCGGCCGGAGTCGTCGATCCACAGCGCGTCGCCGTAGGCGGCCGCGACGTCGGGCCGGGCGCGGAAGAACGCCGCCACCGCGCGCAGCGCCCCCGGCAGCAGCAGGTCGTCGGAGCACAGCCAGCCGCAGATCGCACCGCTCGCGCGCCGGAACCCCTTGCGCAGCGCGTCGGTCTGGCCGCGATCCGGCTCCGAGACCCAGTAGGCGAGCGCGCCCGCGTGACGCCGGATCACTTCCCGGCTGCCGTCGCGCGAGCCGCCGTCGATGACGACGTACTCGAGCGCGGGATAGTCCTGCTCGAGCACCGAGCGCATCGCCTGCTCGAGGTAGCGCGCCTGCTGGTATGAGCAGGTGACGATCGAGATTCGCGGCCAGCGCGGCGCGCCGCGGCGCACGCCGCGAATCGGCACGACGGGCAACGCGGCGCGCACGACCCGCATCGCTCAGCACCGGCGCAGCCAGGCGCGCAGATGATCGCGCCCGAAGGGGTACCACGGCTGGTTGCCCTCGCGGCCGAAGTGCTGCGCGAGCGCCGCGTAGCGGCGCCCGACCGCGCAGTACACCCCGGTCTTCAGCAGCTCCGCGCCGATCTCCGCGAGGCCCGCGTCGCGCCAGCTCTTGTGCCGCGTGGACTCGCAGCGCTCGAGCGCGAACCCGTGCACGCCGGCCACGTGCTCGAGCGAGCGCCGCGACCAGAACACGTGGTGCTCGAGCAGGCGCACGTACCACCAGTGGTGAACGCCGAAGCGGTTCGGCCAGAAGCTGTCGGCACAGCCCGTCTCGATCCACAGCCAGCCGCCCGGGCGCACCAGCGCGCGCAGGTTCGCGAAGGCCACGTCCGGCCGGTGCAGGTGCTCGAGCACGTCGAACGCGGTGACCACGTCGTAGGGCTCGCCGCTCCAGCCGAAGCCCGGATCGTCGAGCGCCGCGTGGATGAACTCCCCCGAGATCTGCGCGTCCGCCCCGGGGTAGCGCACCACGTCGAGCGCCGAGCGCCGGCCGCGGATGCCGCCTGCCGCGCAGGCGCCCAGCCACGCGCCGTCGGAGGTCCCGATGTCGAGCAGGTCGAGCTCGCTCCCTCCCGCGAGCTCGCGCAGGCGCCGCAGCTCGGGCTCGTAGTCGTGCGGCAGATCCCACTTGCCCGCGGCGTGGCGCGCGAAGACCGACGCGAGCAAGCCGTCCTCCGGTACCGGCGACTTGTAGATCAGGCCGCAGCGGCCGCAACGGTGCACGCCGATCGCCGCGTTCGGAAACGAGACGCGGTCGGAGCCGAAGACGTAATAGCGCTCCGGAATCTCGCCCTGCGGGATGCGCGCCGGCGAAGCGCATGCCGGGCACGCGGTGACGCGCTTCCAGCCGCTCGCCGCGGGCAGCGAGGCCGGAAGTTCCAGTCCCGAAAATTGCATGGCCGTTGTTCTCACTGCGAGCGGGGGCGGCGGTCCGCCGCCGACTTCGTGCGATCGCGCGCCTTCCCGCCGCACGCCGTAGTTGTCTCCGCGCCGTGCACGTTGCGTGCCAGCGCCTTCCAAGCCCCTGCTCGACAAGCAGTTACAAGGACGCAGGGCGGTCTCGCGCGCCGCGCCGCGCGGCGGCATTCGTCGCCGGCGCGCGACGCGATCGGCTGCGGCGCAGGAAACGCGTTGTCGCTCAAGCATCTTCCACGTCGGGAATTCAAGACAGTTCGCCGCGAACGCTCGCGCGCGTGGCGGCGCGCTACTGGAGCGCCGTGGGGCGATTCTTCTGCTCCATGCGGCTGATCAGCCCCTGCACTCCGGACTGGCGCACGACCTCCTCGAACTGGCCGCGGTAGGTCGTGACGAGGCTGACGCCGGCGACAGTGATGTCGTAGATCTTCCATCCCTGCGCGGTCCTGTGCATCGCGTAGTCCACCGGAACTGGCTGCGCGCCGGGCTTGAGGTACTCGTTGCGCACGGTCACGTCGGTCGCGCCGGGCGCCATGTGCACGGGCAGCACGCGCATCGTCTGTCCCCGGTAGGTGCCGATCGCGTTCGAGTAGATGCGCACGAGCATGCTCCTGAACTGCCGCACGAGCTCCGTCTTCTGCTCCGGGGTCGCTTCGGTCCAGGCATGGCCCACCGCCATCCGCGTGGCGGCGCGGAAATCGACGTGCGGGAGGATCTTGCGCTCGGCGAGCGCAAGCGCCTTGCGCTTGTCTCCCGCCTGCAGCGCCTTGTCGCCGTGAATGGATTCGAGGACGTCGTTCGTCACGGTGCGAACGAGCTGCTCGGGTCCCGGCTCCTGCGCCGCTGCCCGCGCGCCCGCCGCAGCGAACGCGAGCAGCAGCACGGCGTAGTGCAGCTTCGCTGTAACGCTCCGCATGGTCAACCTCCGTTCGTTCTCCCCGGGAAGCGGCCGTCGCGCCGGCGCAGCCCGCGGCGCCCGCAGGCTCACCAGCCGCCTGCGGGCGCCTCGACCTCGCGGGTCGTCACGGCTACTGGTCGACGTCCGTCGCTTCGCTACCCGCAGCGTGCCCTTCCGTCAGGTCGACGTCGCGCAAGGCGGCACGGCGCGCGCTCGCGCCGTTATCCAGCTCGTCGTTCGCGCCTTGCGTGCCCGCGTGCATGTCGCGCAGCGCGTCGGCGCGCGTGCGGTTCAGCGCGAACCGGTCGTGGCGAAGATCGACGTTGTCGCGCCGCAGCTCGCTGCGCTCCTCGAGCATTCCGGCCCGATAGTGATTGCGCGCCGCCGTCTTCAGCTCGCGCAGATCGCCGCTGCGCTGCGCCCGGTCGCGCGTCAGGTCCTGGCGCTGCGCGTCCAGCTGCTGCTCGTCCGCGCGCCAATCGGCCTGCTGCGCAGCCGCACTGCGCGCATCGACGTCGCGCCGGCCGCCCTGCAGGTCAGCGTCCCGGCCCGAGCGCGTGGCGCCGAGCGCCACCTGCTCGCGGTCGAGCTCGGAGTCGCTGCGCCGCAGCCCGTCGTGGTCCTGCAGCATCGCGCCGCGGTCGCGGTCGTACGCCGCCGCGCGCAGCTCGCCGCGCTCCTCGAGCATCGCGGCGCGATCGTGGCTGCGCGCGGCCGCCTGCAGCTCGCGCAGGTCGGTCTGGCGCTGCATCTGGTCCCGCGCGATATCCGCGCGGTGCGCTTCGAGCGCGCCGCGATCCTGCGCGACGTCGCGCAGATCCTGATGCGTGTCGGCGGCGTGCTGCTGAACGGTCGGCGGATGCTGCGCGGGCGGCGCGGCATACGCGCTCGCGGCGGTGAATCCGATGCCGACGGCGGAGCCGACGGCGACTGCAAGCAGTGTCCTGGCAGGTCTCATGACGATCTCCTTCGTTGCGGTTCCTGATCGCATCGTGCGCACGCGTCCGGCGCGCCCCGGTCGTGCCCGAGCGCTCGTGGTCGCGTGCAACGTGCACGGCAACTACACGCCGCTTCGCTCGCAAGCGCTGTGCCAATGCGCAACGCGCGAAAAATCAACACGCTGCGAATACGCGCCGCGCCGCGGGGCGAGCTCGAACGTCGTCGCGTGGCGACTGCGCGGCGCAACCGGCGCTCAAGCGCCTGTAATCGCGCGGCTTGCCGTGTTGTGGCGCAGTGACACTCATCATGCGACGCGGGCGACGCCGGCGCATGTGCGTACGCGAGCGAAACTTTTGCGCGCGGAGCGGGTCGATGATGCGGGCACCTTCGTTTCATTCACAATCATGCACCGCACGCATCGAGTGTCCTTCCGACTGGGTTGCGCGGCCATCGCGGCACTCATCGCGGGCTGCGCGACGCAGCGCCCGTACTACCGCGCGGAGAGCTTCAAGCCGGCCACGCCGTTCAGCAGGCGCATGCAGGGACGCGGCGACGTGGTCTGCTGGAGCGTGAAGCAGGCCTTTCTCAGCCAGGGTTACATGCTGCGCGATTCCATCGACACCGCCATCATGGTCGGCACGAAGGACTACCAGCCGAACGCCGATACCGACGTAACCTTGCGGCTGCAGGCGACCTGCGTGGACAACGGCGACGGGACGAGCACGGTGTTCGCCACCGCCAGCCAGGAGGTCGGCAAGCTCCAGACGCTCAAGCAGTCCATTTCGGCCGGCGTGAGCATCGCCACCGTTACCTGGCCCTCGAGCTCCGGCAAGGCGCTGCGGACGGTGAGCCGCAAGACCATCCGCAACCAGGCCTTCTACAACCGCTTCTACGCGCTCGTGGAGAAGTTCGCGGCGCACGACGCAAACGGCGAACGCCAGGCGCCCGCGCGCGCTCACCACTGATAGCCGATCCCGAGCAGCAGCGTCGAGTCGGTCGGCTTGACTCC
The DNA here is from genome assembly GCA_021813275.1 of Pseudomonadota bacterium. GTDB lineage: Bacteria > Pseudomonadota > Gammaproteobacteria > Burkholderiales > SG8-39 > JAKALD01. The sequence goes on from JAKALD010000013.1 coordinate 16,674, forward strand.
AGGCGCCGGGTGGCGGTCCCAGTTCACGTCGAGCTGCGCGGTCGCCAGCAGCTTGCGCACGATCGGGATCCGCAGTCCCGTGCGCGTGCGCAGCGTGACCTCGCCGGTATGGCTGAGATCCCAGTAGCCGTCCTCGACGTGGAACACCTTGACGCGGTGCTCCCAGATCCAGCGCGAGAAGTGCAGGCCCCAGCCCAGGGCCGGATAGCGCTCGCCCGGGTTGGCGTAGCGCTCGACCGACACGAGGTCGAGACCGCCGCGCACGTTGAGCTCGGTGACGCCGTCGTCGATCAGCTGCCAGCCGTAGCCGCCGCCCACCGCGCTGCGCAGCCTGAGGTCCCTGAAGCGATCGCGCTCGGCGGAAGCGCGCAGATATTGGAAGTGCTTCGGGTCCACCACGAAGCGATCGACGTGCGCGCTCAGGAGCCAGTTCGAGGTCACGCTCACGCCCCCCAGGCTCGCCTGGTTCGCGGTCCCGCGCAGCTCGTACCGATAGGACTTGGCGCGCGCCTCGAGAGCGGCCTCGCCGTTGAGGTTGGAGCCGGTGCTGTTTCCCGTGACGCGCGACGCGGCGAGGGTGAGGTGCCCCTTGTACTCGACGCCGTTGCCCGACTCCGACGGGGTCGGATTGATGTACAGCACATCGGCGAGCGCGATCGGCCGCGAAGGCCCCTTGCCGCGTGACGGAGTGAGCACGAGGGTGCCGGGCTCGAGCGAGCTCAGCCGCCCGGTCCGCTCGGCGCTGCGGCTCTTGAGCACCAGCGTGACCGGCCCATCGGTTGAGACGCTCGCCACCTCGCCCCACGGCAGCTGCACGTCGCCCGCGTAGGGCGTCGCCAGCGTGAGCGACTGCGAGGCCATGTGCACCACCTTGCCGCCCAGGTGGTCGCCGTTGCGCATGGTCACCGTGTCGGCTCGCGCCGCCGCCGCGGCGCAGGCTGCGATCGCGGCGATGGCAAGGAGCGTGCGGAGTGTCATAGGCGCGGCGATCGCGCCAAGCGGATGCCAGTTTCGTGCCGAGGCGGAAGTTCGCGGCAAATCAGCGAGCTGCGAAAACACGGCGCGCCGCCCCGGGCGCAATGTGTCGCGGTTCGGCGACGCATCGCGCCCGTCGCTGGACAAGACGAAGCGGCGCGGTGCACATTGCCGCCGTGCCGCGAGCAGAGCGCGATGTTCCATCTCAAGCCATGATGCGGCACCGAGCCGCCGGCCGCCCGCGCCGTCCGCGCTCCTTCCTCGGCCTGCTGCTGACCGCGTTCATCGTGGTCACCCTGCCGCTCGCCGGCGCGATGCTCTACTCAGTGTGGAATACCAACCAGCTCGCCGGGCGCAGCACCAGCGCCGTTTTCAACGCGGCGCAGGCGGCGAGCGCGACCCGCTCGCTCGTCAATCGCATCAGCACGATGGCGCGCCTGGCCGAGCAGATGGCCGTGCTCCCCGACAGCGGCCTGGCGAGCGGGTACACGAAGCTGCACGAGGACTTCGGGCGCCTCGCGGACGAGCTCACCCACCTGCCGCTCGATGCGCGTCAGCTCGCGGCGCTCGACCGGACCATCGAGCAGGAGCAGGCCCTCTACCGCGTCGTCACCGGCGAGCCGGATGCGAAGCCCGATGCGGAAGCGATCCGCACCCGGGTCGATGCGCTGACCGACGACGCCAACGCGGTGCTCACGATCAGCTACCTGGTCGCCGACCGCGAGGCGCGCCGCCTGCAGGCGACGGCCGAAGAGGTGCAGCGGCGCCTGCTCATGCTCGGCGTGCTCGCCTCCGCGGTGGCGCTCGCCTTCGCGCTCGCGCTGACGCGCATCGTGGCTCATCCCATCGGCCAGCTGGAAGGCGCGATCCGCCAGCTCGGGCGGGCGGAGTTCTCCCAGCCGATCACCGTGCGCGGCCCGGAAGACCTGCGCAACCTCGGCGAGCGCCTCGACTGGCTGCGGCGCCGCCTCGTCGAGCTCGAGGAGCAGAAGAGCCGTTTCCTGCGGCACCTGTCGCACGACCTGAAGACCCCGCTGGCGAGCCTGCGCGAGGGCGTCGAGCTCCTCAACGACCGGGTGGCCGGACCGCTCGCGCCGCCGCAGCTGCAGATCGTGGAGATCATGCGCGAGAACAGCCTGCGGCTGCAGGAGATGATCGAGGAGCTGCTCGACTACCAGCGGACCCTGCACGCCGCTGCCGCGCTCGACGTGCAGCCGGTGCGCCTGGACGAATTGCTGCGCGAAACGGTGTCGGACCACCGGCTCGCCGCGCAGGCCAAGAAGCAGCGCATCGAAGTCGAAACCGTGCCGCTCGCGATGCAGGGGGACGCCGCGAAGCTGCGCTCGATCGTCGACAACCTGCTCGGCAACGCGCTCAAGTTCACCCCACCCGGGGGCGCCGTTTCGGTCATACTAGGCACCGAAGGCGACGATGCGGTGATCGACGTGCTCGACACGGGACCCGGTGTGCATCCAGAGGACGGCGAGTCGATCTTCGATCCGTTCTTCCGCGGGCGCAGCCCCGCTCACGGCCGCGTGGCAGGCACCGGGCTCGGCCTGGCGATCGTGCGCGAGTGCACCGAGGCGCACGGCGGGCGCGTCACCGCGATCACGGCGGGCCGCGGCGGGCACTTTCGCGTCGTGCTCCCGCGCCGCCGCGCGCGAGTTGCGGCGAAGGCAGCGTGAGAGCGCTGCTCGTCGCGTTCGCGCTCGCGCTGGGCGGTTGCGCGCAGTTTCCGCCGCAATTCGGCGCAGCGTCGCGCCTCGACGAAGTGCTCGCCGCGGCAGCGCAGGCGCGCCACCTCCCGCCTGCGGAGCAGGGCCGCGAGCTCGGGCTCGCGCGCAAGGCGTTCGCGGCCGGGCACGGCGATTTCGAGCGCCTGCGGCTCGCCACCTTGCTCGCGACGCTCCCCGAGCCGCTCGGCGACGACGCCGAGGCCGCCACGCTCCTCGCGCCGCTCGCCGCGGGGCGCGCGGACACGCCGATGCGGCGCTTCGCGAGCCTGCTTGCGGTACAGCTCGGCGAGCGCCAGCGGCTCGAGCAGCAGGCCGACGACCTGCAGAAACGGCTCGACGAGATCAAGTCGATCGAGCGCAAGGCACTGCGCCGCGACGAGCGCTTGCAGTGACGGCGCGCCCGCCGCAGCCCGACCGGGGCGAGACAGGCTAGTTGCTCGATTGCGTCCCCTGGTCTTTCTTGGCGGATTGCTCGTCCGTGCTGCCGAGCTGCGCCGAGCTGCCGCCGCCAGGAGCGCTCGATGTGGCAGGCGGCTGCGCGGGCATGCCGCCGGTCGGCGCCGCGGATTGCGGCACGGGCGGTGAAGCCGGCGCACCGCTGCCGGGCGCAGCCGGGGCCGGGGCCGCGCTGGCCGGGGCCGCGCTATCCTGGCTCGAGGATTCTTGCCCGGACGAGCCCCCCTGGCCGCAGCCCGCCAAACCCAGGGCAAGCAGTACCGATATTCCGATCGCTGAGCTTCGCTTGATCATTTGGGTCCTCCTGGACATTTGCCGTGAAGGTCCCCGAAGCGCAGCGAGTTTCGTGCCCGCGGGCCAAGAACGATCCGAATCAGGCAGTTATACGCCGCTGGCGGCGCGCGCGCCTCAGCGCGCCGTCGCGCGAGCCCGACAGGTGAATCGGAAGCGCCAGCTCGCGAACGCTGCCGGGCAGGCCCTTACGGCTCGACGGCTTGCGCGAGCAGATAGCCCAGGCACTGCTCGATGCCCGCAGCGCTGAGGCGCACGCCGGGCCGAGCGGTGAGCGTCAGGAAGACGCTGCCGCCCGCGGGACGCGCGTCCATCGTTTCGATGTTCATGCATTCTCCGGAGGCGCAAGCCCAGGCGCTCTCCCGGCATCGATGGACCGCTTCCAGAAGCGCCTGCTCCAGACCCGCCACCCCGTCGATGCGCACGGTCACGCCCGCCTCGTTGCTCTCGATCCGAACCTTCATGCGGCCTCCTTCCGCGCGCGGCTCTCGGGATGACCGGCGCCCGTGCCGCGGCGCGGAGCTCAGTGCACCGTCGCGAGCATCGCCAGGACCAGGAAGAGCACCGCCGCGCCTTGGGCCGCGACCCGCAGCGCCATGTACCGGGTGCCGTAGACCCGGTCGTATTCGCCGCCGCGGACCATGGCGCCGACGCCGAGGATCAGGAAAGCCACCGTTGCCGCGAGGGCAATCACCGCAAACAGGGTCATGGGCGACCTCCGTTTTCGTGAAGTGACTACGCTTCCTTTATAGCGCAGCACCCGGCCGGCGCGCTCCCCGCGGTCAGCCGCGTTGTTGACCCCGCGCAAAGATTTTCGACAGCGCCCGCCGCTCAGGCGAGCGCCGCGGCGAGCTCGGCGAAATCCGCCACGATCAGGTCGGGCCGATGCGGCGTCTCGCCGAACGGGCGCTTGCGCCTGTCGATGAAGGCCGTGCGCATGCCGTAGGACTTCGCGCCGATGCAGTCGAAGGCGTGATTGGCGACGAACAGGATGCTCGAGCGGTCCTCGCCGAGGAGCTCCTCGGCCTTCGCGTAGGTCTTCCAGTGCGGCTTGAAGTAGCCGGCTTCCTGCACCGAGATCACGCGATCGAACGCGAAGCCGATGTAGGGCCTGGCGGCCTCGAGCATGTCGCGGTCGCCGTTCGACAGGATCGCCAGCCTGTAGCCGCCGGACCTCAGCCGGCCGAGCGCGGCGACGACGTCGGGAAATGGGCGCAGCTTCTCGATCTCGCCGACGAGCGAGCGCACTTCGTCCTGCGTGTAGGGAATGCCGCAGCGCTCCATGACGTAGGAGACCGCGCGCTGCCCGATCTGCCGGTACGGCGTGTGCCCGCGGTCGCAGAGCGCGTCGATCATCGAGTTCTCGAAGTGCGTGCGGCGCCACCAGGTGACGAAGCTGTTGGCCTCGCCTCGCCAGTCCTTGCGCTCGAGGAAGGGCGTCACGGCTTCCGTGAGGCCCTTTTGCATGTCGACGATGGTCCCGTACTGGTCGAAGACCAGCACCTTGATCTCGCGCTTCAAGATGGCCGAGGTTTCCAACGAAGTCTCCCTCCCCCACGGATCGTCGCGGCCCGCAACATCCGGCGCACCCGAATCTAGATGAAGCTCCGCGAGCCCGGCAAGTCGGCTTCGCTGCCGAGGAGCGGTTGATGTGAATCAATTTCGCCGCGACGCGGCCGAATCCGCAACCGCAAGCTTGACGCAAGTCAAGCCGCATTGCGCTGACGAGAGTGAAATCAGCGCGATCCGCGCATGCGCTTCGGCCGTCCCGCGAGGGCGCCGAGCGCGCGCTCCATGGCTTGCCACTCGGAGATCCGCACATGAGCTCGCACAAAGACGCCCCCGCGGCGACGGCGCCGCAGGACCCCGACCGCCGCAGGTTCCTCAACAGCACCGCGCTCGCGGGCCTGGCCGGCGCCGGCCTTTCGGTCGGCCTGGCAGCCTGCAAGCAGGAGCAGGCCCCCACCGCCTCCACCGCGCCCGCGGCACCGGCGCCCGCGGCGGTGGCCGAATACGGCAAGTACGAAGTGCCACCGGGCCAGCTCGACACGTACTACAGCTTCTGCAGCGGCGGCCACTCGGGCGAGATCCGGATCTACGGCCTGCCCTCGGGGCGGCTGTTCAAGCGCATTCCGGTGTTCAACATCGATTGCCTGGTGGGCTGGGGCATCACCAACGAGTCGAAGAAGATCATCGGCACCCATCCCGACGGCAGCCTCAAGTACTACACCGGCGACACGCACCACGTGCACCAGACCTACAAGGACGGCGTCTACGACGGCAAGTACATCTTCGTCAACGACAAGATCCACGGCCGGCTCGCGCGCGTGCGCATGGACACCATGGAATGCGACCGGATCACCGAGCTGCCGAACGTCCAGGGTTTCCACGGCACCTTCCCGGACAAGCGCGACCCGGTGGATCCCAAGATCAACTACACGACGCGCGTCTTCTGTGGCGCCGAATTCCACATCCCGCAGCCGAACGACGGCCGCGACCTCGACGACCCGAAGAAGTATTTCTGCCTGTTCACCTGCGTCGACGCCGAGACCATGGAGCCGCGCTGGCAGTGCAAGCTGGACGGCAACATGGACCTGGTCGCCACCTCCTACGACGGCAAGCTCGCCTGCTCGAACCAGTACAACACCGAGAACGGCGTGCACTACGAGGACATGATGTCCGCCGAGCGCGACAGCTGCGTGTTCTTCAACGTCGAGCGCATCGAGGCCGCCGTCAAGGCCGGCAAGACCTTCACCATCGGCGACTCCAAGGTGCCGGTGGTCGACGGCACCAAGGCCGCCAACCAGGACCCGAAGACGGCGCTCACCTGCTACGTGCCGGTGCCGAAGAACCCGCACGGCGTGAACACCAGCCCGGACGGCAAGTACTACGCGTGCTCGGGCAAGCTCTCGCCCACCGCGACGCTGATCGCGCACGATCTCGTGCTCAAGTGGTTCGCCGGCGAGCTGAAGGAGCCGCGCGACGTGGTGGTCGCCGAGCCGGAGATCGGCCTGGGGCCGCTGCACACCGGCTTCGACGGCCGCGGCAACGCCTACACGACGCTGTTCCTCGACAGCCAGGTCGTGAAGTGGAACCTGGACGCGGCGATCAAGTCGTTCAAGGGCGACAAGAGCGCCAAGCCCGTGGTCGACCGCATCGACGTCAACTACCAGCCCGGGCACGGCTTCACCTCGATGGGCGAGACCAACCAGCCGGACGGCAAGTTCTTCCTCTCGGACAACAAGTTCTCGAAGGACCGCTTCCTCCCGGTCGGGCCGCTGCATCCGGAGACGGCCCAGCTGATCGACATCAGCGGCGACAAGATGAAGCTGGTCGCGGACCACTCGGTCTATTCCGAGCCGCACGACTCGATCATCGTGCGCCGCGACATCGTGAAGACCCGGCAGGTGTACAACCTCGACGAGTTCCCGAACGCGGTCAAGGACCCGAAGGACTGCCGCGTGGAGCGCAAGGGCAGGAAGGTGACCGTCTACCTGACCTCGCAGGCCCCCGCGTTCGGCCTGCGCGAGTGGACGGTGAAGAAAGGCGACGAGGTGACGATCATCCTCACCAACCTCGACAAGGTCGAGGACCTCACCCACGGCTTCGCGATCCCGAAGTACAACATCAACTTCATCGTCAATCCGCAGGAGACCAAGTCGGTCACCTTCAAGGCCGACAAGCCGGGCGTGTACTGGTGCTACTGCACCAACTTCTGCCACGCCCTGCACCTCGAGATGCGCTCGCGCATGCTCGTCGAAGCCTGAGCGGCGGGCGCGCGGCTCGCCGCGCCGTGGCGAAGGGGGACGAAAGTCCCCCTTCGCGTTTGATGGGAGAGCGCGCGCGCCCGAAAGTTGATCTTGAGCAAGGTCGCGCCGCCGGCGGCCAATAAGATCGGGAATCGATCATGAAGGCATCGTCGTGAAGACTCTGATGGCGCGGCTCGCCGCCGCGTGCGCCGCGCTCCTGCTCGCATCGCCCGGCCTGGCCGCGGTCACCGGCCAGTCCTACGAGGCGCCGCTGCCCGCGCAGCTCTCGACCGACCCCGACCTGTGCGCCTACGTCCCGTGCGAGGACGTGATTCCGGGCGCGGACAGCTTCTCGCTGCGCAAGGGCCGGCCGGCCTATGTCGAGGCCTACAGGACCGTAGACGAAGACAAGAGCGGGAAGCACGACCAGGACGAGGAGCACGATAAGAAGCACGAGAAAGATCACGACAAGCACAAGAGGCTGGTCGGCTATGTCTTTCTGTCCACGGACATCGTGGACATCCCCGGCTACTCGGGCAAGCCGGTCGTCACGCTGATCGGCATGGACACGAAGGGCATCATCACCGGCACCCGCGTGCTGCGCCACTCGGAGCCGATCCTGCTGCTCGGCATCCCGGAGTCGGACCTCACCAGGTTCGTCAACCAGTACGTCGGCAAGTTCGTCGGCGACCGGATCGAGATCGGCAAGGCGCGCGCCGACCAGGGCACCATCGGTGTGGATGCGATCAGCGGCGCCACCGTGACGGTGATCGCCGAGAACCAGGTGATCCTGCGCTCGGGGATGGAGATCGCGAAGCAGGTCGGCATCCTCAAGCCGACCGTGCGGCCGCAGGCGAAGCTCCTGCCAACGACGGCGAAGCTCGACTGGAACGCGCTCCTCAAGGAGGGCGCGATCGAGCGGCTCACCGTGCGCCCCGAGGACGTCGGCCTGCCCGCCTCCGGGCAGCCGTACATCGAAATGTACTTCGGCTACCTCAACGCCCCGGCAATCGGCAGAAGCGTCCTGGGCGATGCCGACTACGCGAGCCTCATGTCGCGCTTGAAGCCCGGCGAGCACGCGATCTTCATCGTCTCGAACGGCGCCGAGTCGTTCAAGGGCTCGGGCTTCGTGCGCGGCGGCATCTTCGACCGCGTGCAGGTGGTCCAGGACACCGATACCTTCACCTTCCGCGACCTCGACTACCTGAACCTCTACGGCGTCGCGGCGCCCGGCGCGCCGCGCTATCGCGAATCCGCGATCTTCATCATCCGCGGCCCGGCCTTCTCGGCCGCCTATCCCTGGAGCCTGGTGTTCCTCGCCAACAAGATGGACAAGGAGACCGGCGCCAAGACCTTCGTCAGCTTCGACAAGGAGTACTGGCTGCCGGGCCGCTACCTCGAGGGCGGACGCCCGCACTACGAGCGACCGGCGCCCACCTGGCTGAAGGTCTGGGAAAGCCACCCGATCGAGACCGTCCTGTTCGTGCTCTTTCTCGCGGCGGGCGGCGCGCTGTACGCCGCGCGCGACGCCCTCGTGCGGCGCGCGCGGCGCGCCGACAAGAGCTGGGTGTCGCTGCCGAAGTACGCGCTCTGGATCGTGAGCATCGGGTTCGTCGGCTTTCACCTGATGGCGCAGCCCTCGATCACCCAGGTGCTGACCTGGTTCCACTCGATCCTGTTCAAGTGGCAGTGGGAGCTCTTCCTGAGCGACCCGTACATCTTCGTGTTCTGGTGGTTCATCATCGTCACGGTCTTCTTCTGGGGCCGCGGCATGTTCTGCGGCTGGCTCTGCCCCTACGGCGGGCTCACGGAGATCGCCTACAAGGTCGCGGGCGCGCTCGGCCTGAAGCGCTTCCAGTTCAAGCTCCCCCAGGCCCTGCACGACAAGCTCAAGTGGGTCAAGTACGGCGTGTTCGCCGGGCTGCTCGGCGCGTCGTTCTACTCGATGGCCCTGGCCGAGAAACTCGCCGAGGTCGAGCCGTTCAAGACGACCTTCCTCGTCGGCGTGTGGAACCGCAGCTGGCCGTTCGTCGCCTACTGGGCGGTGCTCTTCGTGGCGGCGCTCTTCATCGAGCGCCCGTTCTGCAAGTACCTGTGCCCGCTCGGCGCGAGCCTCGCGGTCCCCTCCACCTTCCGCTGGTGGGGGCTCAAGCGCAAGCAGGAATGCGGCGCGTGCCGCGCCTGCGAGGTGGGCTGCACCTCGCTCGCCATCGACCGCTCCGGGCGCATCGACCAGCGCGAATGCCTGCTTTGCCTCGATTGCATGGTGCTGTACTACGACACGCACGCCTGCCCGCCGCTCGCCGCCGAGCGCAAGCAGCGCGCGAAGGCGGGCGAGCCGCTCACCGCGATCGGCGCGAACGGCTACTACATCCCGCTCAAGCCGGTGCCGGCCGCGCCCGCGCCGGCCGCCGCGCCGCGGCTCGGGCTGCTCGCGTGGCTGCGCGCCGAGATCGTCGACCACCTCATACCGTGGAGCGGCAGGTTCTGGGGTCGGCCGAGGACGCTTCAGGCCGCGAGCATCGCGCTCGCCATCCTCGTCACCTGGGCCTGGCTGCTCGGTGCCGCCGGCAAGCTCGGCCCCGGGATCATCCTCGGCTGGTGGCTCGCGTGGAGCGCGTACGAGCTGTTCGCGCGCATGGTGTGCAAGCCCTACGTGAAGGAAGGCCCGTGGTGGGGGCGCAAGTTCCGCCCAGCCGGCTGGGCCGACATGGCGTCCTACGTCGCGATGAAGAACCTGCTGATCGGCGCGGGGCTCTTCCTCGTGATGAAGGCTGTCGGCGCGCTGAGCTTCCTGGAAGGCCTGCCGGAGCTGAAATGGCTGTACTGACCTCCCAGGCCGCACGGCGCAGCGCGGCGCTGCTCGCGCTGCTCTGCGGCGTCAGCGCGCACGCAGCCGAATGGCGCGTGCACCCCGGCGAATCGATCGCCGCCGCGGTCGCGCGCGCCGGCGCGGGCGACACGGTGCTGGTGGAGCGCGGGCGCTATACGGAGCACCTGGTGATCGACAAGGCGCTCACGCTGAAGGGCATCGACCGGCCGACGCTGAGCGGCGGCCTGAAGGGCGACACGATCCGCGTCGAGTCCCCGGACGTCACCATCGAGGGCCTGATCGTCACCGACAGCGGCGACGACCTGACCGCCCAGAACGCCGGCATCTACATCCAGCCGGGCGCCGACCGCGCGATCGTGCGCGACTGCGACATCGCCTACAGCCTGTTCGGCCTGTGGATCGAGGGCGTGAAGGACGTGCAGATCCGCGACGACCTGATCACCGGCAAGCGCGACTACCCCTCGGCGCAGCGCGGCAACGGCATCCAGCTGTACAACACGACCGGCGCGCGGATCATCGGCAACAACATCAGCTTCACGCGCGACGGCATCTACGTCGACGTCTCGCACCACGCCGTGTTCCGCGGCAACCGGATCCACGACGTGCGCTACGGCACGCACTACATGAACTCCTACTACAACGTCTGGGAGGACAACGACTCCTACCACAACCGCGGCGGCCTGGCGATCATGGAAGCGCGCAACCAGATCGTGCGCAACAACCGCGCCTGGGGCAATTCGGATCACGGCATCATGCTGCGCACGATCCAGGACTCGGTCATCGAAGGCAACGTCGTCGCCGGCAACCAGCGCGGCTTCTTCATCTACGACGCGGAATACAACGTGATCCGCGGTAACCTGGTCATCGGCAACCGCGTCGGCGTGCACCTCTGGGCCGGGTCGATCCACAACGAGGTCGAGGACAACGACTTCATCGGCAACCAGGAGCAGGTGCGCTACGTCGCGGCGCGCGACGATCTGTGGGGCGCGAAGGACGGCAATTACTGGAGCAATTACATCGGCTGGGACCGCGACGGCAACGGCATCGGCGACGCGCCGTACGAGGCGAACGACGTGGTCGACCGGCTCACCTGGCGCCTGCCCGCGGTGAAGCTGCTCCTCAACAGCCCGGCGGTCCAGACCCTGAGGCTGATCGCCCAGCAGTTCCCGCTGCTGCGCGCGCCGAGCATCGTCGACCGCAAGCCGCGCATGCTGCCCTTTCACTCCGACTGGAGGCAATGGCTTGGCCGCTAGGGTGATCGAGGCGCGCGGCGTGACCAAGGTGTTCGGCGAGCTGCACGCGGTCGACGGCATCGACCTGGGCGTCGAGGCGGGCGAGCTGTTCGGCCTCATCGGCCACAACGGCGCCGGCAAGACGACGCTCTTCCGGATGCTGCTCGGCCTCTTGCCTGCCACCTCGGGCGAGATCCGCATCGACGGCCTGCCGGTGCGCGGCGAGGCGTTCCGCCAGGTGCGGCGGCGCGTCGGCTATCTCCCGGAAAACGTCGTCTTCTACGACAACCTCACCGGCCTGGAGACGCTGCGCTTCTTCGCCGGGCTGAAGGGCGCTCCGCAGGCCGCCTGCGTGCCGCTGCTCGAGCGCGTGGGACTCTCGGGCGCCGCGGAGCGACGCGTCCGGGGCTACTCCAAGGGCATGCGGCAGCGCCTCGGCTTTGCGCAGGCCCTGCTCGGCAGCCCGGCGCTGCTGTTCCTCGACGAGCCCACGGTAGGGCTCGACCCGGAGGGCATCCGCGAGTTCTACCGCATCCTCGCCGACATGCGGGCGCAGGGCGTCACGGTCATCCTCAGCTCGCACATCCTCGCGGACATCCAGCAGCGCGTCGACCGCCTGGCGATCATGAAGTCCGGCAGGATCCAGGCGCTCGGCAGCGTGCAAGCGCTGCGCGAGGGGCTCGACCTGCCGCTGTCCTTCGAGGTGAGGCTCGCAGAGGGCGCGGCCGACGCATTGCGCAGCGCGCTCGAGCGCCTGCCGCTCGGCCCGATCGAGCTCCGCGGCGACCGCGCGTGGATCCAGTGCCGCCGCGAGGCGAAGATGGCGGTGCACGAGGCGCTCGCCTCGCTCGACGGGCGCGTGCTCGACCTGCACGTGCGCGAGCCTTCGCTCGAAGACGTCTTTCTCGGCTACGCGGGCGGCTGACATGCGGCCGCGCATCGAACTGGGGCAGGTCGGCCGCATCGCCGCGAAGGAATTCCGCGACCGGATCCGCAACCGCTGGGTCCTGGCGGTGGCCGCGATCTTCACCGCGTTCGCCCTGGTCATCGCCTACTTCGGCGCCGCGCAGCAGGGGGCGGTCGGCTTTCGCGGCATCGAGGTGACGATCGCGAGCCTCGTGAGCCTGGTGATCTACCTCGTTCCGCTGATCGCGCTGATCCTCGGCTTCGACGCGATCGCCGGCGAGCGCGAGCGCGGCTCGCTCGACCTGCTGCTCTCCATGCCGCTCACGCGGCTCGAGCTGCTGCTCGGCAAGTTCGCCGGGCTGTCGGCCGCCCTCGCGTGCGCGACCGTGGCTGGCTTCGG
>JAKALD010000209.1 GCA_021813275.1 Pseudomonadota bacterium
CGCCAGCCCGGAAGCCGCGGGTCGCGGCCTGGCGGCCGGCGCCGACGCCTACGTCACCAAGCCCTACAGCAAGAAGATCCTCAGCGACACGATCCGCACGGTGCTCAAGCACGCGTAGGCGCGCAGCCCTGAGCGAATCTCGCGCTCACGCGGTAGCATCGCGGGCGCACGGATCATGTCCTCTCCCCGAATCCACCGCATCGTCGTCATCGAGGGCGACGGCATCGGCCCCGAGCTGGTCGGCGCGGCGATGCGCGTGCTCGAGGCCGTGCAGGAGGCGTACGGCGGATTCCGCCTGGAGGCGGAATACCGCGAAGGCGGCGCGGAGCTGTACCGCCGCAGCGGCGTGAACCTCGCGCCCGGCACGCTCGATGCGATCCGGGCCGCGGACGCCACGATGAAAGGACCGGTCGGGCTGCCGGAGGTGCGCCTGCCCGACGGCACCGAGGCCGGCCCGCTCGGCGGCGTGCTGCGTATCGGGCTCGACACCTACGCGAGCCTGCGGCCGGTGCGCTCGCTGCCCGGCGTGCCGGCGCCCGTCGCGGGGCCGATCGATTACGCGATCGTGCGCGAGAACACGGAGGGCCTGTACCTGTCGCGCGGCAAGGGCGTCGGCAACGACCAGGCCGTGGCCGACACGCTGCTCGTCACGCGCAAGGGCACCGAGCGCGTGGTGCGCTTCGCCTTCGAGCTCGCGCGGCGACGGGACGGCGCGAAACGCGTCACCTGCGTTGACAAGAGCAACGTGCTCGCCTCCTACGCCTTCTTCAGGCGCGTGTTCGACGAAGTGGGCGAGGCCTACCCGGACGTGCAGCGCGATCATCTCTACGCCGACGCGGCTGCGCAGGCGCTGGTCCTTCACCCGCAGCGCTTCGACGTGCTGGTGATGGAGAATTTGCTGGGCGATATCCTCTCCGATCTCGGCGGGGCGACCGTCGGCGGGATCGGGCTGTGCCCGGCCGGGAACATCGGCGATGCGCACGCCTACTTCGAGCCGATCCACGGCTCGGCACCCGACCTCGCCGGGCAGGACAAGGCGAACCCGATTTCCCAGGTGCTCGCCGCGGCGCTCATGCTCGAGCACCTGGGCGAGCGTGAAGCCGCCGCGCTGGTGCGCCGGGCGGTCGCCTGGTCGCTCGAGCAGGGCAAGCTCGTGCTCGCGAAGAACGGCCAGCCCGAAGGCGGCACGCGGCGCGCCGCCGAGACCCTCGCCGCGGCGGTGCGGACCGTGGCGCACGAATGACGCCGACCGAAAGAACGCGCGCGCTCACCGCCCTGGGCGCCGTCGTCGGCACGCTGCTCAAGCAGCGCAAGGAAACGCTCGCCGTCGCCGAGTCCTCGGCGGGAGGACTGATCAACGCCGCGATGGTCGCGGTCCCGGGCGCCTCGGCTTACTACCTTGGGGGTTGCGTCATCTATACGAGCATCGGGCGTGCGGTGCTGCTCGGCATCGCCGACGAGGACATGAAGGGCATCCGGTCGGCGAGCGAGCCTTTTGCGAGATTGCTCGCGCGCCGCGTTCGCGCAAAGCTCGGGGCCACGTGGGGCTTGAGCGAAACGGGCGCGAGCGGCCCCACGGGCAACCGCTACGGCGATGCGCCGGGACACGCGTGCCTCGCGGTGGCGGGTGCGCTCGAGGCGGCAGTGACGATCGAGACCGGAAGCGCGGATCGCGAAGCGAACATGGGGGCTTACGCGGCCCGGGCGCTGCAGCTTCTGGAGGACTGCCTGCGCCGAGCCTAACCGCCCGGCTCACCGGGAAGCGCGCCGAGCTCCCCGCTGCGCGCCGGGCCGAGCTGGATTTCGCAGAGCAGTTTTTATATCATTTCGTCCGATCCAAGGAAATCTGCCCGATCGGGACGGGTCGAATAACGATATAGACTCCCGTCAATTCAAAAACTCATCGAGGAAGTCCCGATGCCCAACATCGCCGCCGTGTTCAAGCAGGAAATCAGCCGGCTCGCCCGCAAGGAAGTCCGTCATGCCATGCTCGGTCTGCGCAAGGCCGCGGCGCAATATCGCAGGGACATCGCGCGGCTCAAGCGGGACGCCTCCCGGCTCGGAGGTGAGGTCACACGCCTCCAGCGCCGGGTGAACGGCGGCGCCGCACCGGCACTCTCGGAAGCGGAAGCGGAACGGCTGCGCTTCACGGCGAAGGGTCTGCAGTCGCATCGCAGCCGCCTCGAGCTGTCGGCGGCCGACTACGGCAAGCTCATCGGCGTGACGGGGCAGACGGTCTACAAGTGGGAGCACGGCGCCGCGCGTCCGCGCAAGCAGCAACTGGTCGCCCTCGCGGCCTTGCGCGGCGTCGGGAAGCGCGAGGCGGGTGCGCGGCTGGAGAAGCTCGGCGCCAAAGCCGTTGCGCCGCGCAAGGCGAGGCGCTGACTAGCCGAGCGCGCCGAAGAACTCGGCGATCTCGCTCGCGAGCGCGGCCGGCTGCTCGAGTGCCGCGAAATGCCCGCCCCGGGGCATGACCGTCCAGCGCCGGATGTCCGTGTACAGAGTCGCCGCCAGCGAGCGCGGCGGGCGCAGGATCTCCTTCGGGAATTCCGCGTAACCCGTCGGCACGTCGACCGTTTCGCCTGCGGGCACCGGCCAGGGGCGATGCATGCGCGCGTGGTAGGGCCAGAACGACGAGCCGATCGCGCCGCTGAACCAGTACAGCGAAATGTTCGCGAGCATCTCGTCGCGGCTCACCGCGTTCTCGGGGACGCCGCCGCAGTCGCTCCAGGCGCGGAACTTCTCCACGATCCAGGCCGCGAGCCCCGCGGGCGAATCGGAAAGCCCGTAGGCGAGCGTCTGCGGCCGGGTACCCTGGATCCACTGGTAGCCGGTCTCCTCCCTCAGCCAGGCCGCGAGCTGCGCGAGGTATGCGCGCTCCTCGTCGGTCTGCCCCGGGATCTTCGGGTCGCGCCGCACCGCGAGCAGGTTGAGGTGAATCCCGGTGAGTAGCTGCGGGTGCGCGTAGGCGAGGCGCGTGGCGGTGAACGCGCCCCAGTCGCCGCCTTGCGCGCCGAACCGCTCGTAGCCGAGCACGCCGGTCATCAGCTCGGCGAAGATGTCGGCGATCTCCTCGATGCCGAAGCGCTCCTGGCCGGGCGCGAAAGACAGACCGTAGCCCGGCAGCGACGGCGCGACGACCGTGAAGCGCTCGGTGAGCAGCGGGATGATCTTCAGGAACTCGAGCACCGAGCCCGGCCAGCCGTGCGAGAGCAAGAGCGGCATCGGTCTCGGCCCCCGGCCCGGCGCGTGGATAAAATGCAGGTCGATGCCGCGGATCGGCACGGTGAACTGCGGCAGCGCATTGAGCTTCGCTTCCTGCGCGCGCCAGTCGAAGCGCTCGCGCCAGTGCTCGACCAGCTCCTTCATGTAGGCGAGGCTCGTCCCGGTCGACCACGCTGCGAGCGGCGGCTCGTCCGGCCAGCGCGTGCGCGAGAGCCGCGCTTTCAAGTCGGCGAGCGCCGCGTCGGGAACGCGCAGGCGAAACGGCTTCGGCAGAGCGGTCACGGCAGTTGATACTATACGTGGGCCGCGCTTTCAGCACCGGGGAACATGCATGTCCCGCCGCCTCGACTACCGCACCGCCTCGCCCGAAGCCCTCAAGACCTACCGCTGCCTGGAAAGCTACGTCCGCGGCTGCGGCCTCGAGCCGAAGCTGCTCGAGCTGGTGCGCAGCCGCGTCTCGCAGATCAACGGCTGCGGCTACTGCCTCGACATGCACACCAAGGACGCGCGCGCCGCGGGCGAGGACGAGCAGCGTCTCTATCTGCTCTCCGCCTGGCGCGACGCGCCGTGCTACTCGGAGCGCGAGCGCGCGGCGCTCGCATGGGCCGAGGCGCTCACCACGATCTCGCAGGGCGACGTGTCCGACGCGCTCTACGAGCAGGCGCGGCGTCACTTCGACGAGAAGCAGCTCGTCGACCTCACGCTCGCGGTCATCGCGATCAACGGCTGGAACCGGATCGCGATCGCGTTCCGCACACCGGTCGGCAGCTACCAGCCGCCGCGCGCATAGGCTTATATCCGGTACTTCTCGAACGCCGGCTGCAGCTCCTCGAGCGCCGACTCGATCGAGAACGGCAGGGTCTGCGCGAACAGGTCGAGCAGCACCAGCGCGTTGACCGCGCTGTCGTCGATCTCGATGGAGCGCATGCGCCGCGCCATCGCGGCGTTGACCTGCTGCAGCGCCTGGTAGTGCGCCTTCAGCCCGTCGAGCCGCCAGTCGGCGTCCTTGCCCTGCTGCCTGCGGAAGTACTGCGCGAGCAGGTAGCTCGAGGCGACCCGGTAGATCGTCTCTTCCTCGCTCGAGAACGGCAGATGGAAGTGCGCCATCGGCTTCAGGAAGTCGACGTGCGGGCAGGCGCTGCTCGCGGCGAGCAGCCCCATCAGCGAGCGCAGCGCGCGCTGCACCGTGGTGCGCTTGATGACGATGCGCTCCTCGGACTCGACCTGGGCGGTGACGTCCTCGTAGGAGCGCAGCCTGCCGAAGAGCTCGACCAGCGGCACGAAGTTCACCGCCATCGGGCAGCGCGGCGCATCGGCCGGCGACAGCGGGCAGTTCGCGCACTGCTGGAAGCCGAGCTCGGTCCACGCGGGCAGCCCGGCGCCCTGCCCCGCCGGGGCCGACGGATCGATGCGCAGCGATTCCTTGCGGCCGCTCGGGAACTCGAAGTGATAGACCAGGGTTGCCAAGATCGCTGCCCTCGTTCGGTTTGTCGTCCGCGTCGCAAAGTCGCGGCGGATTTTACGCCGTGCTCGGCGCGCCCCCGGACTTCGGGCAGCCGCGCCATCCCGAAAATCCTCTCCCGGCGCGCCGCATCGGGTGTATAAGGGGTATTCGGACCGGATCGCGCGATGGATTGGACCAAGGACAGGATCGAATCGCTGAGCAAGGCGGAGGTGCGGCAGCTGCGGGCCAACGCGGAGCAGCTCAACGAGCCGGAGATCGTGGCCTGGTGCGACGAGGTGCTCCGCAAGGCGCGCGCGAGCAAGGCGCCGAAGGGATCCGTACGGGCGGCGCCGGAGAAATGAGCAAGAGCCGCGAGGGAGCGCGCAAGCTCCCCGGTCACCCGATGCGCCAGAGCTTCGCGATCGGCAAGTACGAGGTCGTGGCGCAGCCGATTCCCGGCTCGGCGCAGATGCTGCGCTACACCGTGTACCTGCACGGCCACCGGATCGGGGCGACCGCGAGCATGCCGACCGAGTCCGACTGCCGCAACTTCGAGCATCCGCCCGAGGTCCCGCCGCTCAAGCCGTTCCGCATCCAGCACCGGCCGGGCCGCCCGAAGAAGGGCGCGCCTAGCACCAGCGAAGAAGGCTAAGCCCCGGCCGCATTGCGAGCGGTGCGCAGCGTGCCGCTTGCGCCGCCCTCGCGTCGATAATCGGCGCGCCGGCGGTAGACTGCCTGCTCCCGTCGTAGACCCGCGAACATGCCGCGCATCATCCGCGTCACGCTCATCTCGCTCCGCGACCTGCTCGCCACCGTCGGGCCGTTCGTGCTCGTGGCGCTGGTGCTGCTCGCCGGAGCGTATTTCATTCTCAAGCCGACGCCGCCCAAGCGCGTCGTGCTCGCCACCGGGCCGGAGGACAGCGCGTACGCCGAATTTGGCAAGCGCTACGCCGAAGACCTGAAGCGCTACGGGATCACGGTGGTGCTGAAGGCTACCCGCGGCTCGTACGACAACCTGCACCTGCTGCGCGACCCCAAGCAGGACGTCGATCTCGCCTTCGTGCAGGGCGGCGCGAGCGAGACGGTGCGCGCATCCGAGGAGGCCAAGACCGGAATGCCGCTCGTTTCGCTCGGGAGCCTCTTCTACGAGCCGGTCTGGATCTTCTATCGCGCGGAAGCGGCGCGCGAGCTGCCGGGCGGCGTGCTCACCGGAATCGAGCAGTTGCGCGGCTGGCGCGTGAACCTCGGCGCGCTCGGCAGCGGCGCACCCGGCCTGATGCGCAAGCTGCTCGCGGCGAACGGCCTCGACCGCGGCGACATCAAGTACAGCTACCTGGAGCTCACGCCGGCGGTGGTCGCCCTGCTCGATGGCAAGCTCGACGCGATCGCCTTCGTTTCCGCGCCCGAAGTGCCGATCGTACAGATGCTGCTGCAGACGCCCGGCGTGAAGCTGCTCGAGTTCCCGCAAGGCGAGGCATACGCGCGGCGCTACGCGTTCCTCAGCCCGGTGGTGCTGCCGCGCGGCGTGGTCGACATCGCGCGCAACGTCCCGGCGCACGACGTGCCGCTGATTGCCTCCACCACTTCGCTCGTCGCGCGCGCCGGCACGCACCCCGCGCTGCTGCAGCTGTTCGTGCAGGCCG
>JAKALD010000014.1 GCA_021813275.1 Pseudomonadota bacterium
CGTTGTCGGTGAGGTCCTTCCACGTGCCCGCCACCCCCGGCACCTGCGCCTGGCCCCCGAGCTTGCCCTCGGCGCCCACCTCGCGCGCCACCCGCGACACCTCCGAGGCGAAGCCGTTCAGCTGATCGACCATCGTGTTGATCGTGCTCTTGAGCTCCAGGATCTCGCCCTTCACGTCCACCGTGATCTTCTTCGAGAGGTCGCCCCGCGCCACCGCCGTGGTCACCTCCGCGATGTTCCTCACCTGCCCGGTGAGGTTCGCCGCCATCGCGTTCACGTTGTCGGTGAGGTCCTTCCACGTGCCCGCCACCCCCGGCACCTGCGCCTGGCCCCCGAGCTTGCCCTCGGCGCCCACCTCGCGCGCCACCCGCGACACCTCCGAGGCGAAGCCGTTCAGCTGATCCATCATCGTGTTGACGATCTTCCCGATGCGCAGAAACTCACCGCGCAGCGGTCGCCCGTCGCTCTCGAGGAACATGCGTTGCGAGAGGTCGCCCTTCGCGACCGACTCGACGACCCGCGCGACCTCGGAGACCGGGTGGACCAGGTCGCCGATCAACTCGTTCACGCAGTCCACGACCTCGCCCCAGGCGCCGCTCGCCGCGGGAAGCCTCACCCGCTTGCCGATCTGGCCTTCCTTGCCGACGCCCTCGCGGATGCGAGCCAGCTCTTCGGCGACCGTCGCGTTCATTTCCACGACCTCGTTGAAGGTCTCGGCGACCTCTCCGTCGAGCCCGTACAAGTCGCTCGGCAGCCGCACCGAGAAGTCGCCTCTCTTAAAGGCGCGCAGCGCGGCGAGCACCGCCCGGTGGTCCAGGACCGCGCCCGTGAATTGCAGGTCTGTCATGACTCGTTCCCCCTCACTCGCAGGCGGCGCGCATCGATTCGCATGCTTGGCTCCTGTTTCGCTTCTTATCAGCGCGGCGGACGCCGCTACAGGAAATAGTTTTCGCGCGGCTCACGAATGCGGCCAATCATAATTCTTCGTGGTGTGATCGACTATCGTGAAGGCGCGATAAGGATGTGGCGGCTCGACGCCTTCGCGTAGTGTTTCGGCTACGGACGCGCCGGCCCGAAGGCCGCTGCGCGCCGGCCGATTGCCTGCGAGCGCGGGCGAGCGCGCGTGAGCCGATCGGACCAGCGGCTGCGCCTTTGCCTACACACACGGACACGCGTTCAGCCGACTAGATTCGCCGCACGTCATTCGCGAACGAGCGTGAGGCCCTATGCGTGGTTCCGTGGCCGGCGGCGACCTGAAAGTCTTCACGACCTGTCCTGTATCGGTGCTTGCAGAGCCGCGCAGCTGCCGCGCGCGGCTTGCGCAGATCGCGCGCTGGAGCGAGGACGCGGGCTGCGAGGGTATCCTCGTCTTCACCGACAACGCGCAGCTCGACCCGTGGCTCGTCTCACAGGTCATCGTCGATGCGACCGAGCGTCTCTGCCCGCTGGTTGCGGTGCAGCCGGTCTACATGCACCCGTACACGGTCGCGAAGATGGTGACCTCGCTCGCGTTCCTGTACGGCCGCCGCGTCTATCTCAACATGGTGGCGGGCGGCTTCAAGAACGACCTCGTCGCGCTGGGCGACGCGACGCCGCACGACGAGCGCTACGCCCGGCTCATCGAATACACGACGATCGTGCAGAAGCTGCTCGAGGGCGACGGCCCGGTGAGCTTTGAAGGACGCGGCTACAACGTCACCAACCTCAAGCTCGCCCCACCACTCCCGCGCGAGCTCCGGCCCGGCGTATTCGTTTCGGGCTCCTCCGAGGCGGGGCTCGAAGCGGCGCGGCGCCTCGGCGCGACGGCGATCGAGTACCCGAAGCCCGCCGCGGAGCACGCCGCCGCACGGCCCGCGGGCATCGACTCAAGCGGCATCCGCATCGGCGTCGTTGCGCGCCCAGGGGAAGCCGAGGCCTGGTCGGTGGCCCGCGAGCGCTTTCCCGAGGACCGCAAGGGCCAGCTCGCCCACCAGCTCGCGATGAAGGTCTCGGACTCCTCCTGGCACCGCCAGCTCTCCGAGCTCGGCGAGCGGCCCGAGCGGCACCCGTACTGGCTCGAGCCGTTCAACAATTACAAGGCCGTCTGCCCCTATCTCGTCGGAAGCTACGAGCGCGTCGCGAGCGAGGTGTCGCGCTATCTCGACATCGGCTTCCGGACATTCATTCTCGACGCGCCCGCAGGGCCCGAAGAGCTCACGCACACCGCGGCCGTGTTCGAGCGCGCGGCAGCGAGCCGCCTCGCCGCATGACGGCGCTCCTCCAGCAGGCGGTGAGCGCCCAGGCCCGCGCGCGCCCCGACGCGGTCGCGGTGGTCGCCGCGGACGGCGCGCGCCTGACTTACGGCGCGATCGAAGACACGAGCAACCGCCTTGCGCGGCTGCTGGCGGCCTCGGGCTGCCGGCGCGGGGACCGGGTCGCGCTCCTCATGCCGAAGCTGCCGGCGGCGATCGTCGCGATGCTCGGGGTGCTCAAGGCCGACGCGATCTACGTTCCGCTCGACCCCGCCGGGCCCGCGGCGCGGCTCGCCCGCATGCTCGAGCTGAGCGAGCCCGCCTTCGTGCTCGCGGCGGGCGCGGTGGGGCCGATGCTCGGCGCGACGCTCGCCGCGGCGGCGCTCGAGCGCGCGCCCGCGATCGGCTGGCTGGACGGCGTGGCGCCGCCCGAGCCGGCGCCCGCTTTCGCGCTGCGCGATCTCGCCGCACTCCCGCCGCTCGCTCCCGAATACGCGAACACCGAGGAGGATGTCGCGCACATCCTCTTCACCTCCGGCTCGACCGGGCTGCCGAAGGGCGTGATGATCACGCACGCGAGCGTCATGCGCTTCCTCCGCTGGGCGAACGCCTACTTCGGCACCGCCCCCGGCGAGCGCGTCTCGCAGCACCCTCCGTTTCATTTCGACCTTTCGACCTTCGACGTCTACGGAACGCTTTCGGCGGGCGCCGAGCTGCACCTGGTTCCGCCCGAGCTCAACCTGCTGCCGCCGGGCCTCGCGCGCTTCATCCGCGATTCGCGGCTCACGCAGTGGTTCTCGGTGCCCACCGTGCTCACCCTGATGGCGAAGCTCGATGCCGTGAAGCAGAACGACTTCCCCGAGCTGCGCCGCGTGCTGTGGTGCGGCGAGGCGATCCCGACCCCGACGCTGATCTACTGGATGCGGCGCCTGCCGCACGTGCGCTTCACCAACCTCTACGGGCCCACCGAAACGACGATCGCGAGCAGCTTTTACACGGTGCCGCGCTGCCCGGCGGACCCGCGCGAGCGGATTCCCATCGGCACCGCGTGCGAGGGCGACGAGTTGCTGGTGCTCGATGCGATGCGGCGCCCGGTTCGCGCAGGCGAGCTCGGCGAGCTCTACATCGGCGGCGCTGGATTGAGCCCGGGCTACTGGCGCGACCCGGAAAAGACGCGCAGCGCGTTCGTCGCGCGACCGGGCGGCGCCGGCCCGCAGGATCGGCTGTACCGCACCGGCGACCTCGGGCGAAGGGACGCCGACGGCCTGTTCTATTTCGCCGGCCGCCGCGACAGCCAGATCAAGAGCCGCGGCTACCGCATCGAGCTGGGCGAGATCGAGGCGGCGCTCAATGCGCTGCCGGACCTGGAGGAAAGCGCGGTGGTCACGCTCGCGACCGAAGGCTACGAGGGAAGCGCAATCTGCTGCGCCTACGTGCCGGCGCGCGGCGTGCGGGTGAGCGCGGAGGCACTGCGCAGGCGCTTGTCCGGGCTGCTGCCCGCCTACATGCTCCCCGGGCGCTGGTTGCGCTGGGACGCGCTCCCCAAGAACGCGAACGGAAAGATCGACCGCCCGCGCCTGCGCGAGGAGTTCGCGCGCGCCGCGAGGCCCGAGGTCGAAAGGAGGCGGGCATGAGATCCGAGAGCGCGGTCCTCGCCGCCCTCGACGAGGTGTTCGCCGAGAAGCTCCACATCGAGGTCCCCTCGGCCGACACGGACCTCCTCGAGAGCGGAATCCTCGACTCGTTCCAATTCGTCGAGCTGGTGCTGCAGCTCGAGCTGCGGTTCGGCTTCAAGATCGACATCGACGAAATCGACCTCGAGGACTTGCGCACTCCGGCGCGCATCGGCCGCCTGCTGGCGCGACAGCGCGAGGCCGCGGCGGCGGCGCAATGAGCCGACTGCGGCGCTCAGCGACCCGGCCGGGGTTCGCGCGTAGGCTGGAGGAGGCAGGCTGCCGTGGCGACGATCCGCGCCCTCACCGATGACGACCTCGCCGGCGTCGCCGGGTTGTTCGCGCGCATTTACCCGGACTACGGCTGGTCCTCGCCTGCCGACTGCGAGCGCTACTTCCGCGAGATGCTGTTCGAGCACCCTTGGGGCGAGCTCGAGCTTCCCTCGTGGGTGGCGGAGGAAGGCGGCCGCATCGTCGGCCTGTACGCCGTGCAGCCGCGCCGGATGCTGTTCGACGGCCGGCCGCTGCGCGTCGCCGTGGGCTGCCAGTACATGGTCGACCCCGCCTTTCGCCAGGGCGGCATGACGGCGCTGCAACTGGCGAAGGTCTGCCTCTCGGGCCCGCAGGACCTCACGATCGCGGACGGCGCCAACGAGGACTCGATGCGCATCTGGAGCGCGATCTCCGGAAGCGTGCCGCTGCTCAACAGCCTCTATTGGACGCGCCCGTTGCGACCTGCGCACTACGCGCTCGCGCTGCTCGAGGCTCGCACCGGCTCGCCCAACGCGCTGACCTGCACCGCGCGCCCGTTCGCGGCGCTCCTCGATGCGCTCGCCGCGCGCGCCGGCCCCAACCGGTTCCTGCGCGAGGCGGGCGACCTCACCGAGGAGCCGCTCGACGCGCAGACAATGCTTGCTCACTTGCCCGCGGTGCTGCGCGGCTACGCCGTCCAGCCGGTCTACGACGAGCGTTCGCTCGACTGGCTGCTCGCGCAGGCCGCGCGCAAGACCCTGCATGGGGAGCTGCGCGCGCGCGCGGTGCGTGACCGCGCGCACCGGCTCGCCGGCTGGTACCTGCACTACGTGCGCGCGGGGGGCGTGAGCGAAGTGCTCCAGATCGCGGCACTCGAGGGCTCATTCGACCGCGTGCTGACGCGGCTGCTCGCCGACGCCTGGCGGCAAGGCGCGCTCGCCGTTCACGGCCGCCTTGAGCCGCGCTTCGCGCGCGAGCTCTCCGCGCGCCACGCGTGGTTGCGCACTGACGGCCCCTGGACTCTGGCGCACTCGCGCCATGCCGAAATCATGCGCGCGATCCACGAGGGCGCGGCTTTCCTCAGCCGGCTGGACGGCGAATGGTGGCAGCGGTGGCGGCTGCGCCTGCCGGAGGCGCCGGCATGAAGCGGCTCAGGATCGGGCTGCTCCTCGACGACACGCGCTCGAACAAGTACGTGTACGACCTCGCGCTCTGGGCGAGCGGCCGCTCCGACCTCGGGATCACGCACCTCATCCTTCACCCGCTGCGGGGCGGCGGGCCCGGCGCGCCCGCCGGCGAGTCCCGCCCGCGCCGTCTGAGGCATCTGCCGGCCAGGATCGCGTTCGCGGCGATCGAGCGCTTCGAGCGGCGGCTGCTCGCCCGCCACGGCGAGTACGCGGATCACTGGCGCGTCTGCGACCTCGCGCTGCACGTCGGCGAGGCACTCGAGATCCGCCCGATCGTGTCCGGCTCGGGCTATGTGTACCGCTTCAGCGACGAGGACGTGGCGCGGGTGCGCGCGCTCGAGCTCGACCTCCTCATTTGCTGCGGCTCGGGGATCTTGCGCGGCGACATCCTGCGCGCGAGCCGGCTCGGGGTGCTGTCACTGCACCATGGCGACAACCGGGTCAATCGCGGCGGGCCGGCCGGATTCTGGGAATGCTATTACCGCTGGCCGCAGACGGGCTTCGTCATCCAGCGGCTCACCGAGGAGCTCGACGGCGGAGACGTGCTGGTGCGCGGTGCATTCGGCACCCGCCACCATTATCTGCTCAACCAGGCTCACCTCTACATGAAGTCGCTCGCTCACCTGAAGGCGCTGCTCGAGAAAGCGGCGCAAAGGGGCGAGCTGCCGCGATTCGAAACCGAGCCGGCGCCCTACTCGAACCGCCTGTTCCGCGCTCCCACGCTTGCGCAATGCTTCGCCTACGGGGGGAAGCTCGCCGCGCGCCTCGCGCGCAGGGCGATTGCAAGGGCCGTTCTGCCGTCCGAGCGCTGGAGCGTCTCGGTGCTGCGCGCGCCCTGGGGCCGGGCCGCCTTCTGGCACAGCACACCGAGCGTCCCCCCGAGGGGGCACTACTGGGCGGATCCGTTCCTCGCCACCCGCGGCGGCAGGACATTCTGCTTCGTCGAGGACTACGTGTTCGCCGAGGGCAAGGCGCACATTGCCGCGCTCGAAGTCGTCGGCACGCGGCTCGAGCCGAGCGGGGTGGCGCTGCGCGAACCGTTCCACCTCTCGTTCCCGTTCCTCTTCGAGCACGCGGGCGCGCTCTACATGTGCCCGGAAGCGGCCGCCTCGAGGCAAGTGCGGGTCTATCGATGCACGGATTTCCCGCTCAATTGGGAGCTCGCGGCGACGCTCATGGAATATGTTTCCGCGGCCGACACCATGCTTTTCGAGCGAAACGGCAGGTGGTGGATGCTGACTTCGCTCGAGGAGACCCGCTACGGCGACCACTGCGCCGACCTGCACCTGTTCTCGAGCGACTCGCCGCTCTGCACCCGCTGGGTCCCGCATCCGCAGAACCCGCTGCGCGTCGATTCGGTCGGGGGCCGCAACGCCGGCCTCGTCATCGAGGGCGAGCACATCTACCGCATGGCGCAGAGCCAGGGGTTCGACCGCTACGGGCTGGCGCTGCTCGCCTACGAGATCACCGAGATCACCGAATCGCGCTACGTCGAGCGGCTCGTCGCGACCATCGGGCCGGGGTTCCGCAAGGGATTGCTCGGTACGCACCACCTATCGAGCGACGGCCGGATCACCGTCATCGACCACCTGTCGCGGCGCCATCCATACCCCAGGCCGCGCGGCGCGGTCTCACGCCGCGCCGCGCGCGAGTGCCTCGCCCGTGTCGAGCGGTTCGACCCGGAAGCCATACTCCCGGCAGCTGCGCGTCGCACGAGCGAATGACAGCCGGCCTGCGCGCAGCAGGTAGACCGTGCCGAACACCCGATAGCCCATCCGCAGCACCGACTGCATCGACGCGAAGTTGTTCGAGTACACCCACGAGACGAGCCCTTTCCGGCCTTCGTCGGTCAACGCCCGCAGCGCGCGGCACATGCCGACCGCGTGCAGACGCCTGCCGCGATATGCGGGTACGGTGTAGCCCTTGTACATGTACGTATAGCGTGCGTCGAATTGGAGCAGGAAATGCTCGTCCACCGGCATCGGCCGGTTCGAGTACCACCCGTAGGCGGCGAGCGTATCGCCGTCGAAGATCGCGTAGCAGCGGTCGCCGCGCGCGCGCGCCTCGCGCAGGAAGTCCTCGGGCAGGTCGAGCGTTTCGTCGCAGGCGTATTTCGCCAGCTCGTCGTAGCCGGCGAAGCGCGCGACCAGGCCCGGTGCCTCGAACATCCGCGGGTCCTTCACGTCCTCGACCCGGACGCTCATCGCCCGCAGGATGCGCAGGTCCACCACCTTGTTGACCGCGCGGCAGCCCACATCGTGTGCCGCGGCCGCGAGCCCGTAACGCTCGAAATTCTCTCGAATGCTGCCGACGGCCTGACGCAGATGCATAGGAGCCCTCCTCCAGGATTGCCGATCGGTCGTGAGCTCAGCCTACGGCGGGCGGCTTTCAGCCGACACCCCGGCGCCATGCGCCGAACGGACTACGGTCCGGCGCAACCGCGGCCGGCTCGTGACATAGCATGTCGCTACGATCGGGCGCACGGTGAAAATCTGCTTCGTCGGCCTGCAGAACCTGTCGGTGCTCGCGCCGGAGTATCGCGCCGGGTATGTCGCGGGTGAGCCTGTCCAGCAAACGCTGCTCGCGCGCGCCCTCGCGCGCCGCGGCCACCAGGTGTCGATGGTGGTCGCGGACTGCGGTCAACCCGACGGCCAGCGCTGGGACGCGGTGCGCGCCTTCAAGGCGTTTCGTCTGGACGCCGGGCTGCCGGGGCTGCGCTTCTTCCATCCGCGCCTGACCGGGATGTGGGCGGCGCTCGCGCGTGCCGGCGCCGACGTCTACTACACGAGCTGCGCCGGCATGCAGGTCGGGCTGCTGGCGATGTTCTGCCGCAGGGCCCGCAAGCGGCTCGTCTTCCGCGCGGCGAGCGACGCGGACTGTGAGCCGTCGCGCCTGCTGGTGCGGTACGCGCGCGACCGCCACCTTTATGAATATGGCCTGCGGCATGCCGACGCGATCCTGGTGCAGAGCGAATCGCAGGCCCGGGCGCTCGCGCGCAACTACGGCCTCACGGGCAGAGTCGCGAGAATGCTGGTCGAGGGCGAGGGCGCGGCGCGCGCGCGCGACATCGACGTGCTGTGGATCGCGAACGTCCGTCGCCTGAAGCGCGCCGACCGGGCGCTCGAGCTCGCCGACCGTCTGCCGCAGGCGCGGCTGCACATGGTCGGCGGCCCGACATCGGGCGAGGAGGCGCTGTTCGACGAGATTGAGCACGAAGCCGCACGCAGACCGAACATCTCGTTCCACGGCGGGGTGTCGTACGCCGAGGCGAACGACCTCTGCGGCCGCGCCAGGCTCCTCGTCAACACCTCGGACGTCGAGGGTTTTCCGAACACCTACCTGCAGGCGTGGATCCGGGGTGTTCCGGTGGTCACGCTGATCGACCCGGACAGGGTGATCGCGCGCGAGGGGCTCGGCGCGCGCCTGCGCGATCCGGCCGATTTCCCCGCGGCGGTCGGCAGCCTGCTCGCCGACCCCGCCGCCTGGCAGGCGGCGAGCGATCGCTGCCGCGCCTACATGGCGCGCGAATACGGCGAGGATCGGATCCTCGCCGCGTACCTCGAGACCTTCGAGGCAGTGATGCGCGCTGCGACGAGGCCACGGGCCGCGCGGCGAGCGCTCCATGCCTGAGAAGACGCCGTTCATCGTCACGCTCGACACCGAGGGCGACGACCTGTGGTCGCGGCCGCGCGAGATCACGACGCGGAACGCCAGGCACCTGCCGCGCTTCCAGGCGCTGTGCGAGCGCTTCGGCTTCACGCCGGTGTACCTGGTCGACTACGAGATGGCGCGCTGCGACCTCTTCGTCGAGCTCGCGCGCGACGTGCTGGCTCGCGATGCGGGCGAGGTGGGGATGCACCTGCACGCGTGGAACTCGCCGCCGCTCGTGCCGCTGACCGAAGACGACTTCCACCACCAGCCCTACCTGATCGAGTACCCCGAGCCGGTGATGCGCCAAAAGGTCGCTTTCCTGACGCGGCTCCTCGAGGACCGGTTCGAGCGGCCGATCGTGAGCCACCGCGCCGGGCGGGTCGGATTCGACGGCCGCTATGCGGCGATCCTCGTCGAGCAGGGCTACCGCGTCGACTGCTCGGTGACGCCCGGCGTGGACTGGAGCGCCCACCCGGGCGACCCGCACGGCCGCGGCGGCACCGACTTCCGCGGCTTTCCCGAGCGCCCGTATTTCATCGATCCCGCGGACATCTCGGTACCGGCGGCCGCCGGGCTGCTCGAAGTTCCGGTGACGATCCGCTCGAGTCCCCTGCAGCGCCGCGCTCCGTGGGTGTACCGCGTTCCGCTCCTCGGCCGCGTCGCGAACCGGGCCTCACCCGGGCTCACCTGGGTCAACCCGTCCGAAAGCAGGCTCGCGGCCATGCTGCGCGCGCTGCGCGCTGCGCGCGCCGAAGGCGTGGCGCACGTCGAATTCATGCTGCATTCCTCCGAGCTGATGCCGGGCGGCAGCCCGAGCTACCGCGACGCCGCCGCCATCGAGCGCCTGTACGGCGAGCTCGAGATCCTGTTCGGCGAGCTGGCTGCTTGGTGCCGCGGCGCGACGCTGGCGGAATTCCACGCGACCTTCGCGCGCGCCGCCGTCCAATGATCCGGCTCGAGGGCCGCGGCGCGGTCTACGGCGAAGTCTGGTTCGAGGAGGAGCTGCCGCGCGAGGGCGGCGTGGACATCGTCCTCTACCGCCAGAGAAGGGCCCCGGTCCCGCGCTCCCGGGTGACCCCGTTCCTGACGATGATCACCGACCTGGCGGTCGCGGAGGACGCGCTGATCGAGCAGTTCGGAAAGGACTGCCGCTACAAGGTCCGCCGCGCCGACGCCCGCGACGGACTGCGCGTGGAATTCGTCGTGGAGCCGCGCGAAAGGCTCGAGGAGTTCCGCGCCTTCTTCGATACCTTCGCGAGGCAGAAGGGCGTTGCACCGTGCGACGCGAAGTGGCTCGGCGCCGCCTGCGACGCCGGCCAGCTTGCGCTTGCCTCGGCGGCGCGCGAGGACGAGCGGCTCGTGTGGCACGCCTATCTGCTTTCCGGGAGCACGGCCTGGCTGCAGTACAGCGCGTCGCGATATCGCGACCGCGACAACGCCTACCGCGCCCTGGTCGGGCGCGCGAATCGCTGGCTGCACTGGCAGGTCATGCTGCAGGCGCGGCGCATGGGCCTACGCCGCTACGACTGGGGCGGCCTGTTCGAGGATGAATCCGAGCCCGGGCGGGCGGGGATCAACCGCTTCAAGAGGGACTTCGGCGGGGAGCCCGCGCGCAGCTTCGAGTGCGCGCTGCCGGTGACCGCGAGGGGGCGCCTGTACCTGCCGCTGCGCGAGGCCTGGAGGCGCCTGCGGTTCGCGGCCTGACGGGGCGCGGGGGTCGGGGGCTTCGCGCCCCCCCGCGGCGCTACTTCATCTCGGCCAAGCCCGTTGTGGAATCGAAACTCACTGTCCTGCCGTCCACCCTCACGCTCCAGGTGCCGTTCGCGCGCGTCGCGACCGCAGGCGCGGAGCGGCAGTCGCCGTTCACCCGAAGGAGCACGAGGAATTCGGCCTCGATCGACGCCCGCACGCTCGCGAACTTGCCGTGGTACTCGCGCGGCGCCGGCTTGTCCGGGGCGTCGCTCACCCCGTTGGTCGCGCCCCACGAGTCAAAACCGGATCCGGCGACCGGTACGAAGCGCGCGCGCGGACCGGCGAGCAGATCGACGCACAGCGACTCCCGCCCGCGCGTGATCAGGACGCGGCTCGCGCTGCGGATCACGGTGAACGGGTCGAGCGCGTGGATGTTCCACTCCCAGGTGCGCGGTGTCGCGGAGGCGAGCGTGTCGTACACGAGGATCGCGTCCGGGCGCAGATAGACGAGCGTGCGCACGGCCCGGCTGAGCGGCCCGCTCGACGAGAGCGCGTTGTTGTAGGCGTCGGTCGCATCGCCGGTGACGATGTCGTAGGCGGGCGCGCTCTGCTCCGCGACGATCCGGCCGTAGCGGATGCTCGTGTAAGGCGGCGCCTCGCCGGAGCGCAGCGGAACCAGCTCGACCGCATGCTGCCCGCGGCCCCCGTCGTAGGTGATCGCGTTCGCCGATTTGGTCCGCTTTACCCAGTACTGCCAATGGTTGGTGCCGTAGCCGTCGTAGTAGCCCGATTCGATGGCCAGGCGTTCGCCGCCCGCGTTGATGACGAACGAGTCCTGGTCGGCCGCCTGGTGATCGTAGGCGCCGAAAGGCGCCGGGCTGGACTTGAAGTACACGGACGTGCGATCGAGATCCTCGAGGCTGCTGTGCATCGCGATCCAGCCGATCGCCGGCAGGTAGAGCGAATTCGGCGTTTCAGCGGGAAAAGGTGCCCGGGGCGGGCAGGGATCGGGCGGCGCCATCAGGTACTCGATCTTGGCGTAGTCCTCGCCAGCGAGGCTTTGCGCGTACCAGCAGCCGAGCGCGCTCGGCGCGAAATAGGTGTAGCCCTTCACGTAGCGGGCGCGCTCCTCGAAAAGCTGGCGGTCGGCGAATCCGTCACCGAACACGCCGATCGGGGTGCTCGGATCGGCCTTGCGCCGGAGCTGGAGCGCGGGGTCGCCAGCGTAGGTCGGCGGCAGGAAGTAGGCGAGAAAGCGGCCGAAGTTGCGCACCCACGCCTTGCGTGCGAGATCGATGCAGGTCTGCGGCTTGCCGCAAGTCGAGCGCCGCAGCGCGTACCAGGCGCTTAGCTGCGATCCGATGTCCCACAGCGCGTAAGCGGTCCCGTTCGCGTAGCCGCCGCCTTCGCCGCCCCACGGGCTGAGCGAGTTGAGCACGTAGGGAAGCAGCTCCGTCATCCAGCCCCGCGCCTCGGGCAGGTCGCCCACCAGCAGCGCCGACATCACCGCGATCATGACCGCGTCGTGCGCGCGGTGCGAGTTGCGCGGCTGGCGCCAGAGCGGCGGCGGCACGTTGGAAGCGCCGTACGGCCAGCCGTTCGCCCCGGTCACCCAGCCGTAGAGATCGCCGATGCGCACGCGCAGCATCGAGGCGAGCGCGTCGCGCTGCGCGTTGGTCAACGCGGGCCAGAGCCAGTCGTAGCCGAGCGTCTCGACCCAGGCAACGTAAATCGACTCGCGGTCGTCGCGCGCGGTCGGGCCGCGCGGATCCCAGGCCGCGAGGGCGAGCACGCGCCGCGTCGCGTCCTTGCGATCGGCATCGGAGCCATCGTAGACGTACGCCATCAGCGAGGCGAGCGCCATCCGCCCGTAGCGCAGCCCGTCGCCTTGAGCGCCTTCTGCCGGCGCCTGCGGATCGGTCTTCACCTGCCAGCGCACCGCCGCGAGCGCCCGAGCCCTCTGTGCGGCCATCTTCGCGAGCGTCGCGGCGTCGGGCAGGCTGCGCGGATGCGGCTCGGTCGCAAGCTCGCCGGCGAGCGCATCCATCTTGGGCACAACGAACGAAACTGCCGAGGCGCCGACCAGGAAGCGCCGTGCGCGGCTCGCGACGCCGTTCTGCGTCACCTGCCAGGAGTATTCCCCGGTCGGAAGCGCCGCGTTCCAGTTGAACCAGTTGTGCTCGGTCGTGGGCGACTCGACGTGGCCGTCGGGGAAGGTGACGCTCAGCGTGTACGCCGCGCCGCTCACGTAAGGCCAGCGGAATTCGGGTGGGTTCTGCTCGACCTGCGCGCAATCCGCGGGCGCGGGCGTCGCGGTACCCGGGTCGGCGGCGAATGCCGCGGCCATCCAGTCCGCCCCCGAGCCCGGCACGCAGGACGCGCCGCGCGCGGCGGACGCCGCTACGGCGAGCGCGAACGCGACGGCCAGTTTCAGCCGCCGTACTCCCACGGCGATTCGGCGATCGTCAGCGGCCGGACCGCCTCGCGGCACTCGGCCTCCACCACCTCGAGGATGACCACCGCGTGATCGCCGCCGGTGTCGACGATCCGCTCGAGCCGACACTCGACGTGCGCGGGCAGGTTCGCCAGCACCGGCGCGGCGGTCGCTCCCGGCGCGAACGGCTCGCCATTGATGGTTCCGCTTTCCGCGCAGGTGGGATGGAAGAACCGCTGCGCGATTTCCTGCTGCTCCGTGCCAACGATGTGCAGCACCCCAAGTCGGCTCTCGGCGAGGCAGGCGTAGACGTTGCTTTCCCTGCGCACTGCGGCCATGACGAGCGGCGGTTTGAACGAGGCCTGCGACACCCAGGTGATGGTTGCCGCGCCGTAGCGTTCGCCGCTGCGCGAGGTCAGGATGTAGACCCCGTTCGACAGCATCCGGAGCGCCTTGCGCTTGGCCTTAGCGTCCACCGCGACCGCCCCGGTCAAGCCTCCTGAAGTGCGTCGCAATCGGCTTCCCGACGCGTGCGGTCGAACAGGCGCCAAGTCTTCCTGTCGAGCTCGCGATGCTCGGAGGCGAGCAGGTCGAACAGCAGCCGATCGCGCAGCTGGCCGTCGATTTCGTGACACTGGCGCAGCCGTCCGGCGTAGCGGAAGCCGAGGCGCTCGATGACGCGGATCGAGGGGTTGCCCTCGACCGCCCAGGCGTTCACGCTGCGCAGGCCGAGCTCGCCGAACGCGAACGTCATCAGCTTCGAGCTCGCGAGGGTTGAGTAGCCGCGGTTGCGGAAGGACTTGTCCCCTGAGACGCCCCAGAACACGGCCGTCTTGAACACCCGGTCCACGTTGCTCAGCCCGACGAGGCCGGTCAACGTATCGTCGCGATCCGAGGTGTAGAGCCGCAGAAAATGCGTGTCGCGGCGCGCCATGATCATGAGCAGCGCGGGAGTAACCGGGTGGTGCCCGATGCCGAAGTCGAGCCACTGGCTGTTTTCCCTGCGCTGCAGCCAGCCGGCCGCCAGCTCGAACAATTCGCGCGAGTCAAGCGGGAGCAGTTTCACTGTTCCACGCTCCCCGCCGCCGGCGCAACCTGCGGCGCGGCCCACAATGCCTGGTAGGCGGCCAGCAGCCTCGGCGCCTGGTGGCGCCACTCGAGCGTGTTCTCCACGCGCCTGCGCCCGAATTCGCCCATCTGCGCGCGCTTCGCGGGATCGTCGAGCAGCTCGAGCAGCTTCGCGGCCAAGTCGCGCGGGTCGTTTCTGCTCGCGTACAGCGACGCCCGCCCGGCCGAGCGACGTCCCTCGGTCAGATCGAACTGCACGATCGGCTTACCGAGCGCCATGTATTCCATCACCTTGTTCATGGTCGACTTGTCGTTCATCTCATTCGCCGCGTCCGGATTGACGCACACGTCGGCCGTGTTGAGCATCGCCAGCAGCTCGGCGTCCGGAACGCGTCCCGTGAACGTCACGTAGTCCGCCACCCCGAGCTCTGCGGCGAGCGCCTTCATCTCCTCGAGCGAGGTGCCCCCGCCGACCAGGCCGAAATGCACGTCGTCGCGCCCGAAATCGCGCACGATGTGGCGCGCGGCGTGCAGCAACTGGTCGATGCCCTCCTGCCTGCCCATCACGCCGACGTAGCCGACGAGGTAGCGCCGTCCGCGCTTGTGCCGCTCCTGCGGCGGCTCGATCCGGAACCGCTCAAGGCTCGGGCCGCTGCGCACCACGAATACGCGCTCGGGCGGCATCCGCCCGCGCTCGAGCGCGACGCGCCGGTACGACTCGTTGGTGGCGATCGAGACGTCCGCGGCGCGGAAGCTCCAGCGCTCGAGCCTGAGCATCAGCCGATATAAGAAGTCACGCCGGCCGAACTTCGCCTCGTACAGCTCGGGCCCCAGATCGTGGTGGTCGAACACGAACTTCTTGCCGAGCAGCCTGTAGAAACCGCCGATCAGGAAGAACAGGTCGGGCGGGTTGCAGGCGTGCACGACGTCGAAGCCGCGCGTGAGGAGGACGCGCAGGCTGAGCAGGAAGCTCTGCAGAAGCGCGCTGCCGTATTCCACCGCGTACCCGAGCGCGCCCGTCGCCTCGAGCGCCAGCCGGTAGCGGTAGATGTGGACGCCCTCGAGCGCCTCGAAGCGGCGCTCGCAGCCGGGACCCGTCGGGCAGACGATCGAGACGACGTAGCCCGCGTCGCGCAGCGTGCACGCCTCCTGCCACACGCGGCGATCGAACGGGCTCGGCAGGTTCTCGACCAGGATCAGGACGCGCCTCACCAGCAGATCCCTTCGTAGATGCCGGTCACGCTGCGCGAGTCGGTCACGCGCACCAGGTCGACGATTGTCTGGTCCTCGCGCAGCCTCCTGGGAACGTGACGGAACTCCGGCGCCGCGTTGCCGATGACGATCGTCGCGGCGTGCTCGAGCACGTCCTCGATGCTCGGCACCATCAGGCGCGCGATGTGTGGAATGCGCTCGAGGATGTACTCGCGGTTCGCGCCGTGGATGCGCGCGAGGGTCACGTTCGCGTCGTAGATGCGCAGATCGTAGCCCTTGCCGATCAGCCGCTCGGTGAGCTCCACCATGGGGCTTTCGCGCAGGTCGTCGGTCCCGGCCTTGAAGCTGAAGCCCAGGATGCCGACCTTGCTGCATCCCTGGTCGATCACCGCCTGCAGCGCGCGCTCGATCTGCAGATGGTTGCTCGGTAGCACCGCCCCGAGGATCGGCAGCGACACGTCGAGCGTCTTCGCCTTGTAGAGCAGCGCGCGCAGGTCCTTCGGCAGGCACGAGCCGCCGAATGCGAAGCCCGGCCTGAGGTAATAGGGCGAGAGGTTGAGCTTCGTGTCCTGGCAGAAGATGTCCATCACGCGGTGGCTATCGACGCCCAGGCCCTTGCACAGGCTGCCGATCTCGTTCGCGAACCCGACCTTGAGCGCGTGCCAGGCGTTGTCGGCGTACTTCACCGTCTCCGCGGTCTCGATGTCCGCGCGAATCATCGGTCCCGGCGTGCGCGCGTACAGGCTCGCGAGCAGGTCCCCGCTCGCGCGATTGAGCTCGCCGATCACCGTCTTCGGCGGCTCGTGGAAATCGCGCACCGCGGTCCCCTCGCGCAGGAACTCGGGGTTGAAGCACATGCCGAAGTCCACCCCGGCACGCCTGCCAGAGAACCGCTCGAGCGTAGGGATCACGATCCCGCGGGTGGTCCCGGGAAGCACGGTGCTGCGGATCGCGACCACGGGGGCGCCTTCGTGGCGGCGCAGCCCGGCGCCGATCTGCTCGCATGCCCGGCGCAGGTAGCGCAGCTCGATGTCGCCGTTCGCACGGCTCGGGGTTCCGACGCACACGAGCGTGAGGTCCGCGCGCGCCACGGCGGAGTCCGCATCCGGCGCCGCCCGCAGCCGGCCGGCGGCGACCGCGCGCTCGATGATCTCCCCGACGTGCTTCTCGACGATCGGCGAGCGCCCGGCGTTGATGAGCTCCACCTTGCGCGGTTCGGGATCGACCCCGATCACCTCGTGGCGCTCGCGCGCGAGGCAGGCCGCGGTGACGGTGCCGACGTAGCCGAGTCCCAGGACGCAGAGCTTCATGACTTTCCCTCGATGAGGCGATCGAGCCGGCCGACTCGGGAGGTGCGATCAGCGCGACTCGCCCTCGATCGAGCCTAGAGTCGCGTTGTTGACCGGCATAAGGAAGGGACCACGCGGCGAGTAGTCCGGTCGGATCAGCACGCCGCCGGGCTCGAATCTCGCCTCGTCCCTACGAAATAGAGCGCGGGAAAGGCGAACCGGCTCAATCCGGACTTGCCCAGCGCGCTCAACAGCCCGGCATGGTTGCGGTACAGGCGCAGGTAGTAGCGCAGGCTGATCTCCTCGGCATTGCCGAAAGCTTTCTTCAGCATCCCCTGCAGCTCCGCCGAGGTGAATCCCGCGTGGGCGCCGAGCTCGTTTCGGAAGCGGCCGTGTAGCCGCGCGTTCCAGTCGGCAGCGTTCCAGGCGAGCTTGTCGCGCCACGCGGTCTGCTGGCTGCCAAGGTATCCGACCAGCCGCAGCCGGTTCGGCGTGCCGATGCAATACCACCCGCCGGGCGCGAGGACCCGGCGCATCTCGGCGAGCGCCTTGTTGTAGTTCGGGATGTGCTCGAGAACGTGGTACGAGTGGATCAGGTCGAAGCTTGCGTCCGCGAACTCGAGGCAGGTCGCGTCGCCGGTGCGAAGCTGCGCGACCGCCGCCGCCGCCGGATCGAAGTTGCCAGCCAGATCGATCCCGACCACTTCCGCGCCGAGCGCCGCGGCCAGCGCGGCGGCCTCCGTGCCGGACCCGCACCCGACCACGAGCAGCCGGCGGCCGACGGTGCGGACGCGCTCGCGAAGGATGCCCGCCAGGACCGCCGCCCGGTCGTTGCGAGGCGGGCTGCTCATGCCCTTTCTTCCAGGCGGACCGGACAGGAATGGTCCATTCGGGCCGGGGCGGGGTCGATCGCCAGCGTGAGCACGCTCACGAGGCTTCGGCCGCCGGCGACGCGGCCCGCGCAGACGATCGTCGGCGAAGGCGTCTTCTCGTCGAGGCCGCGCGACACCCAGCCGAGCGGCGGGTCGTTCTGCCCGGCGATCACTTTCGGCGCCTCGAGCTCGCACGGGCACTCGACCCGCAGGCGCACGTTCGCGCACGCAACCTCGACCGCGTGCCCGCAGGCGCTCGCGACGCACTCCGGTGCGAGGTGCCAGTGGATCTCGACCCAGTGCGGCGCCGCGCATTGGAGGGCGTCGATCACCTCGATACGCAGCGCGCGCCCGTCGAGCTCGATCCGGCGCCGGTGCCGCACCGGATCGCGCAGCCGCAGGTAACCGTCGTGCGTCGCCTCGAACACCTCGCGCTCGCCGGCGACCTCGAAGCGCTCGCAGGCCGCGCGCGCGTGCGCGCGCCACAGGAAGTTTCCGCCCGGCACCGATTGGTCGCGGCCGTCGACGCGCAGCGTGTTGTGCGCCGCAGTGCCGCGGAAGTAGGCGCGCCAGCGAGCGTCGCAGTGGTACGCGTAGGTCCCTGGGTCGACGAGCAGCTCGCGCCCGCCCGCCGACAGCGTGAACGCGAGCGCGTCGGCGTGCCCGTGCGCCGCGATCGAGAGGTAACCGAGCGGCCCCGCGTCGGCGACCAGCTTTACCTCGCGCGGCGTGCCGAAGTCGCGCCCGAGCACGTAATACCCGCCTTCGGGGAATGCACGCCGTAGCCGCTGCGCCCCGGCGTACGGCAGGGCGTCGAAGCGGCGCGCGGCGGAATCGCCGAGCAGCCAGCGGCTCTTGTCGTCGAAGCGGGCGGCGCGGGCCTTGAAATCGCCGCGCCCGTACAGCACCGCGCCCGTGGCGAGCAGCGAGCCGAACGGGCAGAACCCGGGGTCGCGCGCGAGCCGCAGCAGCGCGCCATCGTCGGCGTCGCCGATCGCCGGCACGTGCCCGGCCGCGTCCGTAACCGCGGCGATGAACTCGAGCATGCGCTCGAGACGCGAGCTGAACCCGGCCGAGAAGTCGACGCCGTTCGCGCGCGCGAAGAGCAGCGCGAGCAGCATCATGTCCGCCACCTCGTGCTGGTACCAGAGCGCCTGCTCGCGGTCGACGCCGTCTTCGCCGACCTGCGCGAGCGCCTCGGCTTCGAGCCCGGCGCGCGAGCGCTCGCGCCAGAGCGCGGATTCGCGCCACAGCGGCCAGGTGAGCGCGGCGATGAACAGCCCGGTCAGCTCACCGAACAGGTGGTTGTTCGCCGAGGAATGGCGCGAGAGGTTGCGCCAGACGAAATGGCAGTGCCGGTACACCGCGCCGAGCCAGCGCCGCCGGAACGCGCGGCCAGCTGCGGGGGCAAAGAGCGGCGAGGCCTCGCCGCCGAAGAGGTGCCAGGCGCAGGCCCAGTTCGCAAGCCGTACCGCGACCTCCAGCGCGCTCGTCCATTGGGGCCCGCGCGGATAGGGGCATTGCTCGAGCCACGAGTCGACGAGCCGCTGCGCCCCGAGCGCGAAGCGCGGCCCGCCCGTCAGCCGCCAGGCCTGGGCGAGCGTCACCAGCTCGTGGTGCCGGTTCGGCTCCCACAGGTACTTCGCGTCACCGACGAGGCGCGCATCGCGGTAGTCGAGCGCCTTGCCGAAATCGAGCGGCGCCTCGATGCCGGTCTTCGGGTCGCGGTTCCAGCGCGGCGGAAAGCCGAGCGCGCGGTCGCGCAGGGCGAGCACATCCCAGCGGCCGGCGAGGATGCGCTCGGCGGCGTCGACGTAAGGCCCGGCGCGCAGCTCCGCAGGAGGCTCGGCCACCCAGCGCGAAGCCGCGGCGCGCTCGCCCGCGTCGGCCTCGCGCGCGAGGCCGACGCCGCGGCGCTCGAGCCCGGCGGCGAGCACACGCCGCAGCCGCCAGCGCACTTCGGCGAAGTCCATCGCGCGCAAGCGGTTCAGCCTCCACGCGAGCGTCGCGCTCATGCGAGGCAGGCGCGATACAGAGCGCCGAAGTCCTCCGCCAGACGCGTCACGGTGTAGTGCTCGAGGATGCGCCGGCGCGCCGCGTGCCCGATATGCGCCAGCCGCGCGCGGTCGTCGTCGAGCGAGGCGAGCGCGCGCGCGAGCGCGGCCGAGTCCTTCGGCGGCACGAACAGGCCGTGCACGCCCTCGGCCATCACGTCCGGGATCGCGCCCACAGGCGTGGCGACCGGGACGCAGCCCGCCGCCATCGCCTCGAGCAGCGCGTACGGAAGCCCCTCGCTGTAGGAGGGAAAGACGAACACGTCGGATCCGAGCAGCAGCCGGTGCTTTCGGGCGCCGAACACGCTACCCACGAGGCGCACGCGCCCCTCCAGCCCCGCAGCGCGCACCGCGGCGGCGAGCGACTCCCGGTCCGGGCCGTCTCCGGCGATGCGCAGGCGAAAGCGGCGCCCTTCGCGGAGCAGCTCGGCGAGCGCCTCGATCGCCTCGAACAGCCCCTTCGCGCGCACGATCCGCCCCACGTAGGCGAGCTCGAGCGGGCCGCTCGCGCCGTGGGCGCGCGCCTGGTCGGCGAGGCCGCAGGGATCGACCGCGTGCGGAACGTGGTGGACGCGAATCCTCGGGTCGAACCCGCGGTAGGCGGCGAGCTCGGCGCTCGAGAGCACCGTCACCACTTCGCTCGAGACGAGGAAGCGGCGCAGGATCCAGCGCAGCGTCCGCGCGCGGAAGAACTGCTGCGGCAGCGGCCCGCCGTGGATCTGGTTCAGCACTCGGCGGCCGAGCAGCCGGGCGACGATCGAGTAGACGAGATCGCGCCAGTAGCCCTTCGGGTCGAGCGAGGCGTTGAGATGCACGAGCGGCGCGCCGCTGCGCGCGAGCAGCAGCGCGAGCTCGAGCGGGCTCAGCACGAAGCGCGCGAGCCTCCGCGCCGCGCTTTCGGTGCGCCCCTCGCTGCCGACCTGGAAGTGCAGCAGCTCGAACTCCCGCGCGAGGTCCGAGCCGAGCAGCATCCGAACGTGCGTCGAGACGCCGCTCAGCGCCTCGGTCGAGGGGCCGAAAACGACGACCTTGCGCCGCTCAGTGGGGCGCATAGGGCGGGTCGTACCAGGCGTCGCCCGACGATGCGCTCGGGAAACCGTCCCAGATCTGCAGGTCGTCCATCCACTGGTACATCGGGTAGCCACCGCCGCCGTAGACGCCGGAGACGAAGATCCGGTTGATCGGATCGTTGTCGACGCCCATGTTCGGGCCGAGCCGATCGCAGATCACCTGGCCGTTGACCGCCATCCAGATGCGCCCGTCGCCTCCGCTGCTGCGATGCCAGAAAACCTCGAGCTTGAACCACTGCCCGAGCGGCACCGGGACGGCATGGTTGTCCACTTCCCAGTATTTCTGGTAGGGGAGGCCGCCGTTCGCGGCGTTGTCGCCGATCGCCTGCCAGTAGGGCTCCAGGCCGCCCCAGGTCGCCACGGTGAGCACCGTGCGGTAGTCGCCGGAAGTCTTCCACGAGAACACGAACCGCCAGCTCTGCGGCGTGAGCTGCTGCAGCAGCCCGGGCTGGACCTTGAGCCAGTAGCTGAGGTACATGTCGCCCGCCTCGGTCGCGGGCAGCAGCACCAGGCTGTTGGAAGTGCTCCCCCAGCCCTGCGGATCGCTTCCGCAGCAGCCGCTTTGCGTGATCTGGCTGAAGAGCGCCTGGGTCGGCGAGCCCTTGTGCCCGGTCACGCTCAGGATCTGGTCGAACATGTACTTGCCGATGCTCGTCGCGTCGGTCGGGGTGTCGGCGAGCTGCATCAGGTAGCCGCCGCCGCCCCAGATGCTCGGCGGCCAGGCGAAGCCGGTCGAGCTGTCAGTGCCGCTAATCGCCTGCCAGCAGCCGGTGCCCCAGCAGTTCGCCTGCGCGACCGGCTGCACGGCCGCGCTCGACTCAAACCCCGACCAGAAAAGCAGGTTCGAGGCCCGGGCCTCGCCGGCGAGCGCGAGCGTCGCGGCAAGCAGGAGCGCCGCGGCGGCGGTCGGCAGCCCGTGGCGGCGCAAGACACGTTCCATGGCATCGCCCCCAGTGCAGAAGCCCCCTGCCCTCGCATTGAACCCGAGCCTTGTTACGTCGCGTGGCCGCCCGGCTGCGCCGCCCGGACTACGGCCGGGATCGCGCCGGCCGCCCGCGCCCGGCCGGGCACGCGCGCGAACTCCTCCTCGACCCGCGCAAGCGCAGACTCGCTGCCGTCGTCGTCGACGAACAGCCGATGCCAGAGCTCGAGGGCGAGCATCAGCCAGATCGCCTGCTCCCGGTCGACGCTGCCCTCGACGTGCTCGCGCACGATCCGGCGCACCGCCCCCGCGTCGTAGTAGCCGCGCCCGAGCGCCCGCTCGGAAAGGAGCATGCGCTCGATCAGCGCGCGCCACGGACCGGCGAACCAGTGCGTGAGCGGGACGGTGAAGCCCACCTTGCGCCGGTAGACCAGCTCGCGCGGAACGTAGCGCGCGGCGAGCCGCTTGAGCACGATCTTGGAGCGCAGGCCCTTCACCTTCAGCTCCGGCGGCAGGCGCGCGGCGAATTCGACCACCTTCTGGTCGAGAAACGGCACCCTCGCCTCGATGCCGGCGGCCATGCTCGTGCGGTCGCATTTGACCAGCAGGTCGTCAGGCAGCCTCGAGTGGAGGTCGCAATATACGAAGCGATCGAGACTGCGGTCGCTGTCGCAGGCGCGCACCAGCTCGCCGAAGCTCTCGGCGAGCCCGCCGTCGCCGATTTCCCCGCGCAGGGAAGCGGACAGCACGCTCCCCTGCAGCACCGCGTCGAAGCCACCGTACCAGGACGCGAAGCGGCGCGGCGCGTCGGCGATCGCGAGGATTTCCGCAATGCTGCGCAGGCGACGCGCCTCGAACGGCAGCGCGCGCGCAAGCCCGCGCAGCAGGCTCGTGCGCAGCGCGGCCGGGATCCAGTCGAGCGCGGCGGAGAACCGGTCGAACACGTACTTCGAGTAGCCGCCGAACAGCTCGTCGGCACCCTCGCCGCACAGCATCACCGTGACGTGCTTCTTCGCCTCGCGGCACATGAGGTAGGTGGGGATTCCGGGGGGCTCGCCCATCGGCTCGTCGTAGAGCCAGGCGAGCCGCGGTAGCTCGTTCGCGAAATCGCCGAATCCCACCCGAATCTCGTGGTGCTCGGTGCCGTAGCGGCGCGCGACCGCTCGCGCGTAGCCGAGCTCGCTGAAGCGCGGCACGTCGAAGCCGATCGAAAACGTCTTCACCGGCTCGGGGTCGCCGCGCTCGCGCCGCAGGGTTTCCATCAGCGCGACCACGAGGCTGCTGTCGACGCCTCCGGAAAGCTGCACCCCGAGCGGCACGTCCGCCATGAGCTGCATCGCCACGCTGCGCCTGAGCAGCGCTTCGAGCTGGGCGCAGGCCTCGTCGAGGCCGATCGGCTGCGGCCGGTAGCGCAGGTCCCAGTAACGCTGCGCCCGCGCGGGCGGCGCGCCGTTCACCGCAACCTCGAGGCAGCAGCCTTCGGGCAGGCGCTGCACCCCCTCGAACAGGGTTGCCGGGCGCGAGGCGTAGCGCGTCACCAGGAGCTGCGCGACGCCCGCGCGGTTGACCTTGCGCCGGCCGAGCGCCGGGTAGCGCAGCAGCGCCTTGGTCTCGCTCGCGAACAGCAGCACCTCGCCGTCGCACCACCAGAGCAGCGGCTTCACGCCCAGCGGGTCGCGCGCGAGCGCGAGGCTGCGCCTCGCGACATCGTAGATGGCGAACGCGAACATCCCCGCGAGCCGCTCGGCCAGCCCGCGCAGGCCCCACTGCTCGTAGCCGTGCACCAGCACCTCGGTGTCGCTCTTCGTCGCGAAGCGGTGGCCGTGCGCCTCGAGTTCGGTGCGCAGCGCGAGGTGGTTGTAGATTTCGCCGTTGTAGACCGTCCACACCGTCCCGTCCTCGTTGCACATCGGCTGCTCGCCCGTGTGCAGGTCGATGACGGCGAGCCGGCGATGCCCGAGCCAGCACAGCTCGTCCGCCGAGCGCCACTCGCCGGCCCCGTCCGGCCCGCGCCTGCG
Organism: Pseudomonadota bacterium; assembly: GCA_021813275.1. GTDB lineage: Bacteria > Pseudomonadota > Gammaproteobacteria > Burkholderiales > SG8-39 > JAKALD01. The sequence goes on from JAKALD010000014.1 coordinate 23,626, forward strand.
CATCGCCGCGAGTATCTGCGCCGCCACGCCGGGCGCGAGCGGCGCCGCGTTCTGCGGGCGCAATCTCAGGTAGCCGGCGATGCCGCACATTGGTCAGCACGCCCGCGGCCGCAGCCAGTGATCGAGGTTGCGGCCGGTGATCGCGGCGAGCAGCCGCACGTCCGGCGCGAAGTGCTCCCGCAGCTCCGCCTCGAGATCCGCGGAGAGCGGCCGCGGCGCGGCCGACGTCGTGTTGATGCGGCGCAGGAAGTCGAGCACGCCCCAGTACTGCACGCCAAGCACGCACTTGCTGAGTGCCGCCGCCCGCACCCAGGCGGCGGGCGGTTTCTGCGTGAAGTGCGCGACGCACTGCAGCCGCGAGCGCATGCGCGTGTTGACCGGCGGAAACTCGCTGCGGCCGTCGTCCGCGAGCCCCAGGAACGCGAGCACCTCGCGGTAGATCCGGCCGGGATCGCGCTTGAAATCGTCGAAGAACCACCAGCGCACGCGCTCGCGCGGCGCCTGCTCGAGCAGCCGGCTGAGCTGGCCGCCGGTCTCGGCGATCCGGTCGTAGAGCAGGATCTTCGCCTCGCGGCAGCTCGAAGGAACCGCCTTGCCGCGACGCCTCGCCTTGCACAGCCTCCAGGCCTTCTCGAACGAGGGGACGGTCTCATCCCGGGTGAGCAGCACCTGGGAATGCATCGCCGGGGCAAGCTCGATCGGGTTGCGCAGCAGCACGATCAGCCGCGCGTCCGGACACCTCTCGAGCAGCCGCGGGACCGCGCCGGCCGCGTAAAGGTGGAACACCGACGCCTCGCCGACGGCCGCGTGGCCGGAATTCGCGCCGGAAAAGAGCGCCGCGTAGTCCTCCCAGCGCTCGACGATGCGATAGCGCGGGAACTCTTCGGCGAAATAATGCGGCTCCTTCGGCGTGCACATGAACACCTGCGGGTGGCCGCGCAGGTACAAGCTCAGGGCGGTGGTGCCGCACTTAGGCGCGCCGAGGATGAAGAAGTTGGGAAGTTTCATGGGTCGACAAGGGGAGGATGGTCGGGTTGACGCCGAGCTGGCGGCGGATGAGCACGAACGCGGCGAGCTTCCACCCGAGGGTCGCGCACGCGGCGGCGATGGCGGCGCCGAGCATGCCGAAACCTGGTACGAGCAGAAAGCTCAACGCGACGTTGAGCAGCGCGCCCGCGGCGAAGATGAGCGGCGCCTGGCGCTCGAAGCGTGTCATCGTCATCACGTAACCGACCGGCCCGGCCGCGGCGCTCACGCATTGCGCTGCGAGGATGATCAGCAGCGGCCCGTACGCGGCCTCGAACCCCGGACCGAACAGGCCGAGAAGCCGGCGTCCGAGCAGGGCCGCGCCCAGCGCGGCGACCACCGTGATGCCGAAGGTGAGCCGCGCGCCGTGCCGCACGAGCTGCCGCAATCCCGCGTGATCGCTCGCCGCGTAGCGCTCGGCGATCATCGGCGCGAGCAGCACGTTGACCGCGTTGAGCCCGTAGGCTGCGAACCCGCCGAGGCGCACGGCAGCGTAGTACGGACCGACCTGGGCGGCGCCGCCGAGCCCGCCCAGGATCAGCACGTCGACGCTGTTGAGCAGCATGCCGACTGCCGTGAGGAGAAACAGCTGCAGGCCGAGCCCGAGCCAGGCCCCGGTGTCGTAGCGCGGCTGCACGCGCTTCGCCTCGGCAGGCCACGCGCGCGCGAGCAGCCACTCGGAGCCGCCGAGCGCGACGAGCGCTCCCAGGCAGCTCGCCGCCATCGCCAGCGGCGCGCTCAGGCCCCGGTGCAGAACCAGCGCGAGCACCAGCACGCCGAGCACCGCGGGACGCAGCAGACTGTTGAACGCGCACGAGCTTGCGGCGCGCTTCAGCCCGCGGTGCAGCGCCCCGCTCAGCTGCAACTGGGCGAACACCGGGAGCAGGACGAAAGCCGCGGCGAGCGTCAGCGCGAGCTCCGCGCCGAGCCGGCCGCGGAAGAGAAAGATGCAGATCGCGCCGCCGAGCGAGAGCACGCCGCTCGCCGCGGCCACGAGCGCGCCCATGCGCCGCCGCAGGCCGCGCAGCTCGGCCCAGGCGGCACGCTGGACATAGCGCGGCACAAGGCGCACTACGCCGTTGTCCTGGCCGAGAAGCGCCATCATGGAAAGGACGCTCACCCAGGTGAGCGCGAGCGCATAGGTGCCGTAGGCCCTCGCGCCAAGCAGCCGCGCAAGCAGCACGTTGACGAGGAGGCCGAGCACCGCGCCCCCGACACCGACCGCGAAGGCGCGCCCCGAGCCGCGGGCGAGGGCCCGCGCGCCGGCGACGTCGCCGGCGCTTGCGCCTTGCTTCTCGCTGATCGCGAACGGCAAGCGCATGGCCCTAAGCTGCGCGCGCGGCGCGCCACTCGTTCACGACCCAGCGGAACTTCCCCGCCGCGGTGCACGCGATCTCGTCTTTCAGCACCAGGTCGACCCGCACGCCGGGATCGACCAGGGCGTGGATGTTGTGCACCACCCGGCGCCGATCTTCGGACGAGAACCCGGGGGCGGGGACGACGCGCACCTCCCAGCGCGCGGGGCCCACCTGCGCGACCTGAGACTTGCGGATGTTGTGCAGCCCCTTGAAGGCAAAGGTGAGCACGGACGGACTGACGAACGCGCCGCCGCTGCCGGTGATAGCGTCCTCCCACTTTCCGGTCACCGGCTCGATCATCGGGAACGGCCGCCCGCAGCGGCAGGCCCCCGGGATCCAGCGCGTGCGGTCGGTGAGCCGGTAGCGCACCAGCGGCATTGCGAGGTTATGGAAGGTCGTGCCGACGACGTAGCCCTCCCCGCGCGCGGAATTGCCGTCGTCGTCGACCAGCTCGACGTACGAGTAATCCGGGTTGACGTGCAGCGACCCGAGCTCGCACTCGGTGGCGAACGCCACCCGCTCGGCCATGCCGTACATGTCCATGACCCGCGCGCCGACGCGCTCCTCGATCAGTTGCCGCTGGTGCGCGTAGAGCGGCTCCGAGGCGGTGAACACGACGGGGATCTCGAGACGCCGGCCGCGCTGCGCGAGGAGCTGCCCGAGCGCGCACGCGGCGGACGGATAGGCCTGCAGCATGCGCGGCGCGAAGCTCTCGAGCTCGTCGATGATCGCGTCCACGCAGCCATCGCGCAGGTGCCGGGACGAGAGCAGCAGCTGGTTGTTGTAGCGATTGAAGATCCAGAACGGCGGCCGCATGCGCTCGGGCGGCACCACCAGGTCCCCGCGCAGCGTCGCGCGCCGCATGCCGTCTCGGAACCCGCCCCATTTCCAGTGCCTCCTGAGGAACGCCTCCTCCATCAGCACCGACCTTGGGCCGCGGATGACGCGGAGCGGCGTTCCGGTGGTGCCGCTCGTCTTGCCGGTGCCTTGCCACGGCTTGGGCCGTCCCGAGCCCGGATAGTGCTCGCGCGGGTTTTCGAGCAGCGTTTCCTTGCAGATCACCGGGAAGTGCTCGCGCAGCACCTCGGGCGAGCGCTCGGCGGGAAAGCGCGCCGGAACGTGGCGGCAGTAACGCAGCCTCCCCCTCGCCGCGAGCAGCGTGCGCCGGAGCGCAATGCGCTGCAGCGAGTCGATTTCCTCCGCGCCCAGAGTTTCGTGGCGGCGCAGCTGCGCGACGAGGCGCTCGCACAGCCAGTTGTCGCGCAGCAGCCGGCGGCCGCCGAAGGATAGCTCCTGGCGCAGCGTCATCGATCAGGGCGTGACATCGAAGGCATCCACCAGGATCCAGGCATTCGTCGCCGCCGGGTTCTTGCCCGCCACCTCGATCGTCAGGGCATGCGTTCCCCGGGCGAGGCCGCTCACGCTGAAGTCGGTGTGCTGGGGCCCCTCCGTCGGCGCGTAGGTATCGACGTCGGCAACCGCCGCGCCGTCGAGGTAGATGCGCGCGGTTCCGGTCTGCGGCCCGCGCGCGCCGATCCAGCTCACCCCGGTTCCCGTGAAGGTGAACGTGGCGGCCGCTCCCGTGGTATTGGATTCCGTCGCGGTGCCTTCGCTGTAGGCCTTGTCGCGGTTGCCCGGGATCCAGCCGCTGCCGTAGCTCACCGACGGGTCCGTGTCCTGATATTGCACGCCGGGCGAGACGACTTCGAACGCGTCGACCACCACGACGTCCGAGGTCGCGGCGGGGTTCTGCGTGCCGGTCGCCTCGATCGTCAGCGCGTGGGTGGTGTCGGCGAGCCCCTGCGCGGTGAAGAGCGCCTGCTGGATCTGCTCCGCGGGGGCGTAGGTGTCGACGTCGGCGACCGCGGTCCCGTCGAGGAGCACGCGCGCGATGCCGGTCTCGGGCCCGCGCGCCCCGATCCAGGTGACCGAGGTCCCGGTGAAGGTGAGCGTCGCCACGGTGCCCGCGGTCGTGGTGAGCGCGGCGCTGCCGCCGCTCCAGGAACGGCTCGTGTCGCCCTGCGTCCAGGTCCCCGTGTACGTGATGTCCGGGTCGGTTTCCTGCAGCCGCGACACCGCCGGCCCGGGCACGTCGAAGGCGTCGACTACGATCGCCGCACCGCTCGCCGCCGCGTTCTTGTTCCCGGTCACCTCGATCGTGAGCGTGTGGCTCGTGTTCGCAAGGCCGTTCACCGTGTACATCGGGACGCGGATTTCCGCGGTCTTGGAGTAGGTGTCAACCTCGGCGACCAGCGCCCCGTCGATGAGCACATCGGCGATCCCCGTGCCGCTCGAGCGCCCGCCGAGCCAGGTCACTGAAGTGCCGGTGAAGCTGAAGGTGGCGCTCGCGCCCGCGGTCGAGGCAATCGCGGCGCTGCCGCCGCTCCAGGAGTAGGTGCTGTCCTCGGTCCAGCCGGCGCTGAGGCTCACAGACGGGTCGGTTTCCTCGTAGCGCGTCACGCTCGCCGGCGCGGCGTTCGACACGGTCACGGCGACCGGCGAAGAGGTGGACTTGTTGCCCGCCGCATCGCGCGCGATCGCGGTGAGCGTGTGCGAGCCGTTCGTCGCGCTCGTGGTGTCCCAGCTCACCGAGTAGGGCGCCGTCGTGTCCTCGGCACCGAGGTTCGCGCCGTCGAGCCGGAACTGAACGCCCGCGACTCCGACGTTGTCCGAGGCGCTGGCGGTCACGCTGACGGTCC
>JAKALD010000210.1 GCA_021813275.1 Pseudomonadota bacterium
TGATGCAGTTGCCCGTGTTCCACCGCGACCTGCACCGGCAAAGCGGTCGACCAGGGCCGCTGGCCTTCGCAAGTGCGCCCCTACACGCGCAACCGCCGCCACACGCTGCGCAAGGTCCTGTAGCGGGAGGCGCGACATGACCGAACGTCGCCGCCGGCCGGTCGCCGCCTACCGCAACCAGGCGTTCCTGAACAGCAAGGACGCGCGCGCGCTGCGCATCCTGGCCGAGTACCTCGAGCCGAAGAGCCGCTTCGAGCACTACCGGGTCGACGACACCATCGTGTTCATGGGCTCGGCGCGCATCCGCTCGCGCGCGCAGGCCGAGGAGGCGCTGCGCACGGCCGAGGCGGGCGAAGGCGATCCTGCGCGGGCGCGCACGGCGCTCGCGATGTCGGTCTATTACGAGGCGGCGCGCGAGCTGGCGTTCCGCCTGACGCAGTGGTCCAAGCAGCTCGATCCCAGGGAGCGGCGCTTCGTGGTGTGCACCGGCGGCGGCCCGGGCATCATGGAAGCCGCCAACCGCGGCGCGGCCGAGGCGCAGGGCATGAACGTCGGGCTCACCATCTCGATCCCGATCGAGGAGTTCGACAACCCCTACGTCACGCGCGAGCTGGGCTTTCACTTCCACTACTTCTTCATGCGGAAGTTCTGGTTCGCGTACCTGGCGAAGGCCGTGCTCGTCTTCCCGGGAGGCTTCGGCACGCTCGACGAGCTGTTCGAGCTGCTCACCCTCGTGCAGACGCGCAAGATGACCAAGCCGATGCCGATCGTGCTGTTCGGCATCGAGTACTGGAAGGACGTCGTCAATTTCGACGCCCTGGTGCGCCACGGCACGATCGACGCGCGCGACCTCGAGCTCGTGCACCGGACGGACTCGGTCGACGACGCCTACCACTGGGTGGTCCACCAGCTCGCCGAATACGCGCTCGCACAGCCGGGGGCGATGCTTTAAGCCAGCCGGGAACCACGGGCTACACCCGGCCCTTGACGATGATAATGCTTCTCATTACTATCCTGACGCCAGTTCGCCAGGAGACTTCGTGTGCTTTCTACGTTTCGTCGCATAGCAATTTGTTCTGTAGCTATTTTCTTCGTTACTTCCGGAACCGTGCTCGCGCTGGAATATCCGATCGGCAAGCCCCAGCGTCAAGCAGGCATGGAGGTCAGCGTGGTGTACCTGCAGCCCGTTTCCATGGATCCGGAAGGGATGATGCGCGCGGCCGATCAGTCGGACATCCATCTCGAAGCCGACATCCATGCCATTGCCGGCAACCCGCAAGGCTTCGAGGAAGGCGCCTGGATGCCCTACCTCGTGATCGGCTACGAGCTCACCAAAGCCGGTAGCACCGCCAAGGTTTCGGGCGAGCTGATGCCGATGACCGCGAGCGACGGCCCGCACTACGGCGACAACGTGAAGCTGCTCGGCCCGGGCAAGTATCACCTCAGGCTCTTCATCAAGCCGCCATCGATGAATCCGCTCGCGCATTTCGGGCGCCACACCGACCGTCTCACCGGCGTGCCCGCCTGGTGGAAACCCTTCGAAGTCGATTACGACTTCGTGTTCGTGGGCCTCGGCAAGAAAGGCGGCTACTGAGATGCCAGGCGCGCGACGCGCGGCGCGCGCCGCGCTTGCGTTGCTCGCCGCTGCGCTGCTCGCCCCGTACGCCGTCGCCGCGGACGAGCCCGTGAGCTACGCGTTGCACTATGTGGGCGAAGTGCTGGCCGACACCTCCGGCGGAATGCAGCGCGGCGCGGTCTACGACGGCCGCCTCGAGCTCGTGCTCAACGCCGATCTCGACGAACTCGCCGGCTGGCGCGGCTTCACCGCGCACCTGAACGCCTACCAGCTCCACGGCAGAGGGCTGTCGCGCAACGACGTCGGCAACATGATGACGGTCAGCAACATCGAGGCGCTGCCCGCCACCCGGCTCTACGAAGCGTGGCTCGAGCGCAGGCTCTTCGATGATCGGCTCGCGCTGCGTGCGGGCCAGCTCGGGGCCGACACGCAGTTCCTCACGAGCGAGCATGCCGGCTTGTTCATCAACGGCACTTTCGGCTGGCCGATGATCATGGGCTCGGACCTCCCGAGCGGCGGGCCGGCCTTTCCGCTCGCCACCCCCGGGATCAGCGCGCGCTACGACGCGAGCCCTCGGCGCGCGTTCCTGCTCGGCGTCTACGACGGCAACCCGGCCGGGCCGGGATCGAACGACCCGCAGGAGCGCGATCGCAACGGCCTGAACTTCCGCATTCACGACCGGCCGCTCGTGATGGCCGAGGCGCAGTTCAGGCACGGCGAGCAGCAGCCCGGCGGCGGCCTGCCGGGAACAGTGAAGCTCGGGGCCTGGATGCACTTCGGGCGCTTCGACGACCTGCGCTACGCAACCGACGGCCTCTCCCTTGCGGACCCCGCGAGCAATGGCCAGCCGCTTCAGCACGAGCACGACTACGGGCTGTACGCGGTCCTCGACCAGCAGCTCTACCGGCTGCCAGACCAGGACAAGGGCATCGGCACCTTCCTGCGCGTCGCCACGGCCCCTTCGGACCGGAATCTCGTGCATTTCTATTTCGACACCGGCCTCACCTTCAGCGGCTTCATCCGCGAGCGGCCGAACGACGCGTTCGGCGTCGCGCTCGGCTACGGACGGATTTCGAGCAGCGCCCGCGCGCTGGATCGGGACCGGGTGTTCTTCACCGGCGTGCATACGCCCGTGGAGGACTTCGAGGCCGCGCTGGAGCTCACGTACAGCGCCAGGGTCGCCCGGAACTGGACCGTGCAGCCCGACCTGCAGTTCATCTTTCATCCCGGCGGTCACGTCGCGAATCCGCTGGATCCTTCCGGCACCGCCGCGATCCGCAACGCGGTGATCGCCGGCGTGCGCACGAGCATCACCTTCTGAACCTGGTGGCTACCATGACCTCACGTCGTTTCTTCCTGCGCTTCCTCGCGCTCTCCGCGCTTGCAATCGGCGTCGCATCGCCCGCGCTCGCCGACGAGCTGCCGACCTTCAACCTGGTCATCAAGGACGCGCGCTTCATCCCGCAAACCATCGAGGTTCCGGCGAACACCAAGTTCAAGCTGGTGATCAGGAACGACGGCCCCGGGCCCGAGGAGCTCGAGAGCGACTTTCCGCGCAAGGAGAAAGTGCTCGCCGAGGGGGCCACCAGCTTTCTCGTCTATCAGCCTCTCAAGCCCGGCCGCTACCGCTTCTTCGGCGACTTCCATCCCGACACGGCGCAAGGCTGGATCGTCGCCAAGTAACCCGAGCATCCATGTCCATCCTGCAGCAGACGATCGCGCTCGACGTGCCGCCCGCCCCTCTCGGCGGCCTCGCCCGGATCGGCGAGGCGATGCGCCGTCACCGGCGCGCGATCCTCGCGCTGCAGTGGCTCGTCGTGGCGGTGTACGCGGTGCTGCTCATCGTGCCCGCGTTCATGCCCCTTCCGCCCGAGAGCGCGCATCTCTACGACAACCTGCGCCTGTTCGCGCAGTTCGCGTTCTGGGGCATCTGGTGGCCTTTCGCGATGCTCAGCATGATGCTCGTCGGGCGCCTGTGGTGCGGCGTGCTCTGCCCCGAGGGCGCGCTCACGGAATTCGCAAGCCGCCACGGGCTGGGTCGCTCGATCCCGCGCTGGATGCGCTGGTCGGGCTGGCCGTTCGTCGCCTTCGTCTGCACGACGGTCTACGGGCAGCTCGTGAGCGTGTACGAGTATCCGCAGGCGGCGCTGCTCGTGCTCGGCGGCTCCACGCTCGCGGCGCTCGCGGTGGGGTTCGTCTACGGCCGGGGCAAGCGCGTGTGGTGCCGGCACCTGTGCCCCGCGAACGGGGTGTTCGGGTTGCTTGCCAAGCTCGCGCCGCTGCATTTCGCCGCCGACGAGCGCGCCTGGCGCGAGCACGCCGGGCGCCGCGCGCGCGTCGACTGCGCGCCGCTCGTCGACCTGCGTCACCTGAAGAGCGCCTCGCCCTGCCACGCCTGCGGGCGCTGCAGCGGGCACCGCGACGCGATCTACCTGCGCGCGCGCAAGCCGGGGAGCGAGATTCTCGAAAGCCCCAGGGCGAGCACGCCCGAAGCGCTGCTCCTCGTGTTCGGCATCCTCGGGATCGCGACCGCCGCATTCCAGTGGTCCATCAGCCCGTGGTTCGTGAGCATCAAGATGGCCGCCGCGCAGTGGCTCGTGGACCGCAACGCCTTCACGCTGCTGCAGGACAACGCGCCCTGGTGGCTGCTCACGCACTATCCCGCGGCGCACGACGTATTCACCTGGCTCGACGGGCTGTGCATCCTCGGCTACATCCTCGGAGGCGGCCTCGCCCTGGGCACCGGCATCTGGGCGGGACTGCGGCTCGCCGCGCGCCTCGCGCGCGATCCCGAGCTCTCCTGGCAGCGCCTGGCGCTCGCCCTGCTGCCGCTCGCGGGCGTCGGCATCTTTCTCGGGCTCTCGATGCTCACGCTCGCCGACCTCAAGGCGGAGCGCGTGCCGCTCGAATGGGTGCCCTGGGTGCGCGCGCTGCTCCTTGCAGCCGGCGCATCGGCGTCGGCCTGGCTCGGATGGATGCTGCTGCGGCCGCGCGCGTCGCTGCGCAGGCTCGCGGCGCTCGCGCCGTATTCGGCGTGCATCGCGCTGCTCGGGCAAGTCTGGTACGTCGCGCTGTTCCGCTGGTAGCGTCCGCGCCTGCGAATCGGCGGCTGCCGCGGCCGCGGCGTTCGGGTACGATGGTGCGCAACCCGGACCGGACCCCCGCATGAGCCTGTTCCCCCCGCCGCGCGAGCTCCCGACAGACATCTTCGCGCGCGTCCCGGACATGCTGCGCGTGCGCGACCGCGAGAACGACTGGAGCCGCGCGAACCGGCCGGGAAAGGCGGTCGACTGCTTCCTCGAAGGCCCCTCCTTCGACCGGCACGGCAACCTGTGGGTGACCGACATTCCCTACGGGCGGGTGTTCCGCGTCGAGCCGGGAGGCGTTTTCGCGCTTGTGGCCGAGTACGACGGCTGGCCGAACGGGCTCAAGATCCACCGCGACGGGCGCATCTTCATCACCGACTACAAGCGCGGCCTGATGCTGCTCGATCCGAAGAGCGGCGCGGTGGCGCCGTTCCTCACGCATTGGCGCTCCGAGAGCTTCAAGGGCGTGAACGACCTGGTGTTCGCCTCGAACGGCGACCTCTACTTCACCGACCAGGGCCAGACCGGGCTGCACGACCCGACCGGGCGCGTGTTCCGCCTGAGCGCCGAAGGGCGGCTCGAATGCCTCATCGACACGGTTCCCAGCCCGAACGGCCTGGTGCTCGATCTCGAGGAGAGCGTGCTCTACGTGGCGGTGACGCGCGACAACGCCGTGTGGCGCTTGCCGCTCATGCCGGACGGCGGGGTGTCGAAGGTCGGCGCGTTCCTGCGCCTGTCGGGCGGCACCGGGCCCGACGGCCTCGCGCTCGACGCCGACGGGAACCTGTACGTGTGTCACGTCGGGATGGGCTCGGTCTGGGTGTTCTCGCCGCTCGGCGAGCCGCTGTACCGCATCCGCTCCTGCGCCGGACTGACGACCACCAACCTCGCCTTCGGCGGCGCCGAGAGCCGCGAGCTGTACATCACCGAGTCCGAGAGCGGCTCGATCCTGCGCGCGACAGTGCCGGTTCCCGGCCGGCCGATGTTTTCGCACCTGCCGGCGCCGCTGGACGCGGCGCGGTAAAGCGCGCGCCCTAGCCCGCGAGCGGCTTGTAGCGGATGCGGTGCGGCCGGTCCGCGTCCTCTCCGAGGCGCCTGCGCCGGTCGGCGAGATAGTCCGCGTAGTTGCCTTCGAACCAGACTGCCTGGCTGTCCCCCTCGAAGGCGAGGATGTGGGTCGCGATGCGGTCGAGAAACCAACGGTCGTGCGAAATCACCACCGCGCAGCCGGGAAATTCTAGCAGCGCGCTCTCGAGCGCGCGCAGCGTCTCGACGTCGAGGTCGTTGGTCGGCTCGTCCAGGAGCAGCACGTTGCCGCCGCTCGCCAGCACCTTGGCGAGGTGCACGCGGTTGCGCTCGCCGCCCGAGAGCTCGCCGACGCGCTTCTGCTGGTCGGCGCCGCGGAAGTTGAAGCGCGCGACGTAGGAGCGGCTGGGCGTCGTGTAGTCGTCCACCTGGATGCTGTCCGAGCCGCCGGAGATCTCCTCCCACACGGTCTTCGCCGGATCGAGCGCGTCGCGGCTCTGGTCGACGTAGGCCACCTTGACGCTGTCGCCGATGCGCAGGCGGCCCGCGTCGGGCTTTTCCTGGCCGGCGATCATGCGAAAGAGCGTCGT
>JAKALD010000015.1 GCA_021813275.1 Pseudomonadota bacterium
GAGGCGCTGGTCGGAATCCTGATCTTCTCGATCGGCATCCTGGCGATGCTCGGCATGCAGGCGGTCGGCGTGCAGACCACGGTCGATGCCAAGTACCGCTCCGATGCCGCCTTCCTCGCCAACCAGGTCGTCAGCCAGATGTGGGTCGACCAGGCCAACCTCGCGAGCTACGACACTACGGGCGGCAGCTACGCTCCGCGCGATTCCTGGGTCACGCAGGTGCAGAGCAGCCTGCCCCATGCGACCGGGGCCAACGCACCCACGATCGCGGTGGCCGGGCAACAAGTCACGGTGACGGTGTTCTGGCAGAAGCCGGGCGACCCGACCGTGAGCAGGCAAACCGTGATCGCGCAGATACATAGCGCGGCCGGCGCTTAAGCGAGAGCCGCCATGCGTGCGCGCGAACGAGGCATGAGCCTGGTCGAAGTCCTGGTCGGGGTGGCGATCGGCCTGATCGGCATCCTGATCATCACCCAGGCGTACATCAGCAGCGACAACTTCAACCGCTCGGCGCTCGGCGCCGGCAGCGGGCAGACCAACGGACTGATCGCGCTGTTCACCATTCAGCGCGACGTGCAGATGGCAGGATACGGCATCAGCCAGAACAACGCGCTCGGCTGCGGCACTCTCGACTGGTATTACAACGGCAACTACTCACCCAACCTCCAGCCCGGCTCGCCGCTGCCGAACATCGTGCTTGCGCCGGTGTTCATCGACTCCTCGGTGACCCCGAACGCGCTCACCGTGATGTTCTCCACCGGCAGCACGCGAATGGTGCCGGCCTCGATCACGAGCTTCAACGCGCCGTCGTCGGAAGTGAGCGTCGACGGAACCGCCGGGTTCACCGTGGGCGACATGATCCTCCTGGTGAACCAGGGGACGCCGACCACCTGCACCATGGCCGAGATCACCCAAGTCCAGGGGACCGCGGCGAAGCTGCAGATGAACCCGGGAGCGAGCGGCCCGTACAACCCACCCGCCTGGGGTTTGTTTCCGGCCAGCTACACGACCAACGACCTGATCTTCGACATCGGCAACCCGGTGGTGCGCACCTACTCGATCGCCACCCCCGCAGCGGGCAAGTACCGCTTGCAGGTAACGGACACGCTGCTGAACGCCACGGGCGCAGCCGGTCCCCAGGACCTGGTGGACGGCGTCGTCGACCTGCGCGCGCAGTACGGCAAGGACGACGGCGCGGGCGGCGGCACCGCCGGCGACGGCATCGTCGACGAGTACAACAACGTGCAGCCGACGAGCAGCGCCACCTGGCAGCAGGTGCTTTCGATCCGCATCGGGGTGCTGGTGCGCGTCGGCAACTACGAGCGGCCGAGCACGCCGGGCGGCGCGTGCTCCGCGACCACCGCGGCGCCCACTTGGGCCGGCGGCAGCTTCTCGGTCCCCGAGGGGCTGCCGAGCTGCTACCGCTACCGCGTGTACCAGACCGTGGTGCCGCTGAGGAACATGATATGGAGGTAGTCGTGAGGACGGCCGTTCCCCGTGCGCGCCAAGCGGGCGTGGTGCTCTTCATTGCGCTCATCGTGCTCGTGGCGATGTCGCTCGCGGGGATCGCGATGATGCGCAGCGTCGGCACCGGAGCGCTGATCGCGAACAACCTCGCCTTCAAGCAGGGCGCGACGCTGGCCGGCGACTGGGGCATCGAGGCCGCGCGCAGCTGGCTGATGACCAACTCCAGCGGCAACACGCTCTACAACGACAACCCGGCAGTGGCCTATTACTCCACGTGGCAAAGCACCGTCGACCTGCTCGGGCAGAACCCCGGCATGACGGCCTTCGACTGGAGTACCGCGGTGACGGTCGGCACCGACGCCGCGAGCAACACGGTGAAGTACGTCATCCAGCGCCTGTGCGACAGCCCCGGCGATCCGGCGAGCGTGAATTGCGTCAAGTCGACCTCCGTCGGCGCGGCCGCGACCTCGAGCACCAAGGGCGCGGCCGGCTACGGCGGCTACGCGATCTCGATTCCGACCAACGCGTACTACCGCATCACGGTACGGGTCTCCGGGCCGCGTAACACGATCAGCTACGTGCAGGCCACCGTCTACTGACCTGCGCCCAGGGAGTCACATCATGCACAAGTCGACGAAGCTCTTGCTCAAGGCGTTCGCCTGCATGCTGGGGGCCGCGGCACTGCTCCCCGGGGCCGTGCATGCGGCCCCCACCGACCTCGCCTCGCAGCCCCTCGCGCAACCGGCGTCGAACGTCAAGCCGAACATCATGGTGCTGTTCGACGACTCGGGATCGATGCGCCAGCAGTACACGCCAGACTACATCGGGCGCTTCGGCTGGTGGGAGAGCAACCCGCTGTGCTTCGACTCGCTGGATTACGACATGTCCATCACGAGCACGCTGCAAGACTGCGAAGCGGGCGACCCGCCGATCATGTCGCCGGATCTCAACACGCAGTACTACAACCCCGAGATCCGCTATTTCCCGGCCGCGAACTACGACGGCACCTCCATGCCCTCGATGAACGCCACGTACACGACCAACTGGACGGCGGTGCCCACCGACGGCGTGAGTTCGAGCACGCTGAACGTCAACCGTTACGACACGGCGCACATGTTCCCGGCCTACGGAGAGCCGACCGCGACGACCTCCAATCTCGCCAGCGGCTATCCCGACCGACTCTGGTGCACATCCCAGCCCACGTCCACGCAGCTCACCGACGCCACGTGGATCAAGAACAATTGCAGGACCAACAGCGGCTACAGTTATCCGGATCCGACCTATGGCTACGGCTGGACGCAAGGCGGTCCGTTTTCCGGCGGCACCATCGCCTTCACGTTCGGCGCGCCATACTACTACCGGATCGTGCCGACCGAATACTGCACGGACGCGACGCTCACCACCTGCATTTCGGCGACATCGCCGACCACCGTCGGCGGCGTCCTGTACGGCGTACCCGCGCCGGTGCGCTATTGCAACGACACAACGCTCAGCACCTGCGAGGCGAAGTACCGCGGTACCTACACGCGGCCCAAGTTCACCGGCATCGCCTCAGGCACCATATCTGGGTCTTCCCAGCCCGCCACCGGAACGATCACGGTCGGGCCCCAGCACGACTCGGCCTCCGGCACGATCACCGCGATCTACGTCGGCGGCACATCGCTTTGGGCTTCCGGCACCACCATCGGCGCCACCGGCCCGATCAGCGACAGCACGGTCGCGCTTAACATCGTGTCGGCGATCAACGCTGGCGGCACCGGCTTCACCGCTTCGGTTCCCTCGGGAGGAACCACCGTCACCGTCACCGCTCCGTTCAGCTCCGGAGCCTGCGTCCCGGCTGACTGCACGTTCTACAACGGCGCCGTGGTCACGGTGCAATCGCCGGGCACACCGACCGCCTCCGCCACCGCATCGTTCCGGTTCACCTTCGTGAACAACAACGGCTACGTGAGCGGCATCAGCGTGCAGGGAACGCAGCTTTTCTCGTCGTCCATCACGTGCTCCGGCTGCTCGAACACCTCGAGCGGACGCCAGGACTGGATGGCGCAGCAGGTCGCGGCCGCGATCAACGCCAACACCTCTTCGACCGGCTACAGCGCGAGTTGGAGCTCCACCGGCAACGTGACCATCACGGGCCCGCTCAGCGCCGGCTCGTCGCTCAACGGCGTCACCGCGAGCATCTCTTACAACCGCAGGCGGGTCGGCGTGTCGACGAGCACGCCCCAGTTCGGCGGCGGCGTCACCACCGGCGACATCGAGACTTCGGCGGTGAACTTCTCCGGCGGCGTGAATTCGGGCCAGTCGCGCACGAACGTCGGCAAGTTCGTGCGCACCAGCATCGTTCCATACGCGGACCCGCCGACGAATTCGATTCCGGCGACCTACGCGAGGTATCCGGGCCGCACCGACTGCGTCGCGCAGCCGGGCGTGTGCACGTACTCGGAGGAGATGACCAACTTCTCGAACTGGTACGCCTACTACCGCACCCGCAACGAGATGGCGAAGACCGCGATCGGCCGCGCGTTCGCCGGGCTGACGAGCGCATTCCGGGTCGGCTTCATCACCATCAATCCGGGCAGCCCAGTGAGCTCCGCGAAGTACCTCAAGATCGACGACTTCAACTCCGGCGCGGGCCTCCAGAGGGACCTCTGGTATCAGCATCTGTACGCTGCCGACGCCAACGGCAGCACACCGCTGCGCGAGGCGGTGTCCCGCGTCGGGCAGTATCTTGCGCTCGGCAGCAGCGGCACGCTCACCGGCGGCATGGACGCGAGCCCGATCCAGGTTGCCTGCCAGCGCAATTACACGGTGCTGGTGACGGACGGCTACTGGAATGGCAACGCCGGGCAGACGCTCAGCGGCGGCTCGATCGGCAACCAGGACAACACCGACTCCGGCTATCACACGCGCGCGATCGGCGCCTACGACGGCGGGCTCTCGGGGTCGACCAACACCCTGGCCGACACCGCGATGTACTACTACCAGACGGACCTGCGTTCCGACCTGGCGGACGAGGTGCCGACGACGCAGGCCGACCCCAATCCGCAGCAACACATGAACCTGTTCACCGTCGGCCTCGGGCTGGCGGGTCAGCTCAACTACGACCCGAATTACCTGACCGCGACGAGCGGCGACTTCTACGACATCAAGCAGGGCAGCCTGAATTGGCCGGTACCCGCGGCCAATTCGGAGACCGCGCTCGACGATCTGTGGCACGCGGCGGTGGACGGCCACGGCCAGTTCTTCAGCGCCAAGGACCCGGTCACGCTTTCAAACGCGCTGGTTTCCGCGCTGAGCGCCGTCAACTCCACCGTGGGCGCGGGCGCGGCGGCGGCCACCTCGAACCTCGAGCCGGTCGCCGGCGACAACTTCGCCTTCACCGCGCAGTACCAGACGGTGCAATGGACCGGCGACCTCACCGCGCGCACCATCGACCTGAGCACCGGTATCGTGGCGTACGCCTCACTGTGGTCGGCTGCGAGCATGCTCGATCAGCGTAACCAGTACAACCGCTACATCTTCACCTTCGACCCGACCGACACGACGGCCGGCGGCGGGCAGAACGGCAACCTGCTCAAGAGCTTCTGCTGGCCCGGCGCGTTCGCCACCGGGAACTACCCCGGATGCAACGACGGCGCGGAGCTCTCCACCGCCGATATGAGCAATTTCAACCCGCTCACGCTGCCCCAGGCGATCAACTGGTCAACCGACGGCAGCGGGCGGAACACCTCCGCCACGCCCCAGAACCTGGTGGACTACCTGCGCGGAGACACCACGAACTACAGCACCGGCGGCACGGCGACCACCGACCTGTACCGCGCGCGCGCGCACCTGCTGGGCGACATCGTGGACGCGCAGCCCGCCTACGTAAAAGCCCCGCCGTTCGGCTACGACAGCGGCTCGTACGCGGGCGTCGACCCCGGCTACCAGACCTTCAAATCCAACAACGCGACACGGCGCCCCACGGTGTTCGCGGCCGCCAACGACGGCATGCTGCATGCCTTCAACACCGCGGGTCCGAACGGGGAGATCTATTACCAGACCGCCGGCATCTCCACCGCGTCGACGGCCGACGACGCGTTCACCGGAACGCTGGTCACCAGCGCGCTCAATGGCCAAGGCTCCGAGCGCTGGGCGTACGTGCCGTCGATGCTGCTGCCGCAGCTGGAGAACCTGGCGGACATCCCCTATTCGCACCAGTACTACACCGACGGCTCGCCGGCGGTCGGCGACGTATGCCTCGGAACTTGCACCGCAGGCTCGGCGGCCGGTTGGCATACGATCCTCGTGGCGGGTTTGAACGGCGGCGGGCGCGGCTACTACGCGCTCGACATCACCGATCCGAACAATCCGAAAGGACTGTGGGAGTTCAGCGCAAGCAGCAGCACGCCCTGCCTGTCCGACATGCAGGCGAACAGCGCCAGCTATTACCAGGACTGCAACCTCGGCTATAGCTTCGGCAACCCGCTGATCGTGAAGCGCCCGTCGGACGGCAAGTGGGTCGTGATCGTCACTTCGGGCTACAACAACGTCAATCCGGGGAACGGCCAGGGCTACCTGTACATCCTCGATGCAGGGACCGGAAAGATCCTCAACCGCATCGGCACGGGCGTGGGCTGCGACGGCGTGAGCACCACCTCGCCCTGCGTGGCCGGCACGGTCGACCCGAGCGGTCTGAACCGCATCAACGCGTGGGTGGACAACGCCTACTACAACAACACCGCGATGCGAGTGTACGGCGTCGACTTGAAGGGCAACGTGTGGCGCTTCCAGCTCGATCCGACGGCGAGCGGCTACCTGACGGCGTTCAGGCTCGAGACGCTGACCGATGCTTCGGGCAATCCGCAGCCGATCACCACGAAGCCCGAGCTCGCCTCGGTGAGCAACTTCCCGGTGGTGTACGTGGCCACGGGACGGCTGCTCGGAACGAGCGACCTGACCAATACCCAAGTGCAATCGGTCTATGCGCTGAAGGACGATCTGAGCTCCACGCCTCTGCCGAACGTGCGCACCTCGGGGCAGTTCGTGCAGCAGACGCTCACCGCGATCCCGGGCGCCAGCCCGCCTCAGCGCACGACCACCGCCAACTCGGTCGATTTCAACGTCAAGGACGGGTGGTGGACGGACCTGCCGGACAGCGGCGAGCGCGTCAACGTCGACCCCCAGCTGCAGCTGGGCACCCTGATCGTGCCCTCGAACGTGCCGTCGACGGACACCTGCGTGGCGGGCGGCTACTCCTGGCTGAACTTCTTCGACTACCGGACCGGGAGCTACATCGCCGGCTCGACCCTGAACATGGTGAGCACCAAGATCTCCGCATCGCTGATCGTGGGCATCAACGTGGTCAAGCTGCCCGGCGGCTCGGTCAAGGCGATCGTCACGACGGCGGACAACCAGCAGCTTACGCAGACCGCGCCGGTCACCCCCACTACCGTCCAGGGCCGCCGCGTATCCTGGCGTGAGCTGATCTCGCAGTGACCGGAGCCCACGCGATCGGCCAGCACCTGGAGGCGCTGGCCGATCGCGTTCGTCAGTTCGAGACGGACTTTCCTGTCCCGCGTGAGGAGGACGCGGGCGCGCGGGGCGTAAGCTCGCGCGGAAGCGAAAAGACCACCTTCTCGGTACTGCCCTCGAGCTGCTGCACGCCGGTGGCGCCGAGCTCGCGCAAGCGCGCGATCAGCGCCTCGACCAGCACCTCGGGCGCCGAGGCGCCCGCGGTCACGCCGATGCGGCGCTTGCCCGCGATCCACTCCGGCCTCAGGTCCGCGGCGCTGTCCACCATGTATGCCTCGGCACCCATGTTGCGCGCCACCTCGCGCAGCCGGTTCGAGTTCGAGCTGTTGGGCGAGCCGACCACGATCACCACGTCGCAGCGCGGGGCCATGGTCTTCACCGCGTCCTGCCGGTTCTGTGTCGCGTAGCAGATGTCGTCGGTCTTCGGCCCGCGGATCGCCGGGAAGCGCGCCTTGAGCGCGGCGACGATCGCCGCCGCGTCGTCGACCGAGAGCGTGGTCTGGGTCACGTAGGCGAGCTTGCCAGGGTCCTTCACCGCGAGCCGCGCTACGTCGGCGACCGACTCGACCAGATGCATGCCGGCCTCGGCCTGTCCCATGGTGCCCTCGGCCTCGGGGTGGCCGCGGTGGCCGATCATCACGATCTCGTAGCCCGCGCGCAGCATCTTCGCCACCTCCACGTGCACCTTGGTCACGAGCGGACAGGTGGCATCGAACACCCTAAGGCCGCGCGCCTCGGCGTCGCGGCGCACCGCCTGCGAGACCCCGTGCGCGCTGAAGATCACGATGCCACCCGCCGGAACCTGATCGAGCTCGTCGACGAACACCGCGCCCCGGGCGCGCAGGTGCTCCACCACGTAGCGGTTGTGCACGATCTCGTGGCGCACGTAGATCGGCGCCCCGAACCGCTCGAGGGCGTGCTCGACGATCTCGATCGCGCGCTCGACCCCGGCGCAAAAGCCGCGCGGGTTGGCGAGCAGCACTTCCATTTCGCTCATTCCGCCATCTTGCCACCCGGGGTGGCGGTCGCGAAAGCCGCGCCTGCCTCAGGGTCTTGGTGTGCGGCACTCACACCAATGAGATCAGCTCGAGCTCGAAGCGCACGCGCCGGCCGGCGAGCGGATGGTTGAAATCCACCCGTACCTCGTCCGCGCCCGCTTCGCGCACGATTCCCACGTGCGCGCCGCCTTTCGGGCCGCCGAATTCGACGACCGAGCCCGGGGCGAGCGTCATCCCGGCGGGGAACGCCGCGCGCGGCAGCGCCCGCAGCAGCTCCTCGCAGCGCTCGCCGAAGGCCTCGGCCGGATCGAGCAGGAACACGTAGCGCTTGCCCGGCTCGGCCTGCTCCACGCAGCGCTCCAGCCCCGGAGCGAGCTCGCCCGCGCCGAGCGCCAGCGTCGCGGGCGCGCCGCCGAAGGTCGAAAGCAGCTCGGCGCCGTCCTCGAGGCACAGCCGATAGTGCAGCGTGACGACCCTGGCCGGCGCGCTCATTGCGGCCGCTTTGCATAGGCGGCGTCGAAAGCTTCCTCGAGCCGCGCGTGCGTGCCGCGCAGCCGGTCGACGACCTGCTTCGCCCACTCGAAATACTCGCGCCGGCGCGCGCGGTCCCAGCCCGCCGGCGGGTGCTCGGCCACGTCGCGCAGGTTGCAGATCTTGTCGGCGAGCTTGACGAGCATCGCGGCGCGGCCCAGGTCGGCCGGCAGCCCCGCCTGCCCCGTGCGCAGCTGGGCGGCGTGCTCGATCTGCGCGCGCTTGCGCTCGGCCTTGGGCAGCGCCTTGTCGTCGCTCACGGCGGCGACCACCGCGGCGATGCGCGCGCCGAACCCGGCGTGCAGCTCGGCGCGCGTGGTGGCCGTGTCCTCGATGGTGTCGTGCAGCAGGGCGGCGCACAGCACCTCGAAGTCGTGCACGCCGCCCTCGTTCACGAGCACGTCGGCGAGCGCGATCGGGTGATTGATGTAGGGCGAAGCCTCGGCGTCCTTGCGCCGCTGGTCGCGGTGCTTGTGCGCCGCGAACGCGAGCGCCTTGAGCAGCAGCGGCAGGTCCGCTTCAGGAACGCCCATCGCCCCGGTCGTGCAGAAAACTATCCAGGATCACGAGGCCCGCGCCCAGCGTGATCGCCGAGTCGGCGGCGTTGAACGCGGGCCAGTGCCAGCCGAGCGCGTGGAAGTCGAGGAAGTCGACGACGTGGCCGTAGCGCAGCCGGTCGATGAGGTTGCCGAGCGCGCCGCCCAGGATGAGCGCCAGCCCGGCGCACAGCACCCGCCGCTCCGGCGAGCGCACGAGCAGCACCGACACGACGACGATCGCCGCCACGGCGATCCCGGCGAACAGCGGCGACTGCCAGCCCGGCGCGCGGGCGAGCAGGCTGAAGGCCGCGCCCTTGTTGAACGCGAGCACCAGGTTGAAGAACCCCGTGACTGGAATCCTCTCGCCCGGGTGCAGAAGCGTCTGCAGCAGCCACTTGGTCAGCTGGTCGACGACGGCGACCCCGGCGGCCAGCGCGAACCAGGGCAGCGCCTTACGCATGCTCGCGGGCTTCGCCCGTGCCGTGCAGATTCTGGACGCACCGTCCGCACAGTCCCGGGTGCTCGGGATCGGCGCCGACGTCGGCACGGTAGTGCCAGCAGCGCGCGCACTTCGCGTGCGCGCTGGGGATGACCGCGATCGCTTCGTCCTCGGCGCGCGCGCTGCGCCGCACGGTCGCCGCCGAGGTGAGGAGTACGAACTTCAGGTCGTCGCCGAGGCTCGCGAGCAGCTCGTAGTCCGCTCCGTCGACGCGCAGCTCCGCCTCGGCCTGCAGCGACGAGCCGACCCGGCCCGACGCGCGCAGCTCCTCGATTCTCTTCTGCACGGGATTGCGCAGCTCGCGCAGCCGCGACCAGCGCGCGAGCAGCGCTTCGCCGTCGGGCACCGCCGGCAGGGCGTGCCAGGTATGGAAGAACACGCTGTCGCCCTCGCGCCGCGTGAACGCCTGCCACAGCTCCTCGGCGGTGAACGACAGGACCGGGGCCATCAGGCGCACCAGGGTGTGCGTGAGGTGCCACAGCGCGGTCTGCGCCGAGCGGCGCGCCCGCGAGCGCGCGCCGCAGGTGTAGAGGCGGTCCTTCAGGATGTCGAGGTAGAACGCGCCCAGATCCTCCGAGCAGAACGCCTGCAGCTTCTGCATGACGAGGTGGAACTGGTAGCGCGCATAGTCTTCCTCGACCGCCGCCTGCAGCCGGGTGCCCAGCGCGAGCGCGTAGCGGTCGATCTCGAGCAGCTCGCCGATCGGCACCGCGTGCAGCTCCGGGTCGAAGTCCGAGGTGTTCGCGAGCAGGAAGCGCAGCGTGTTGCGGATGCGCCGGTAGCTCTCCACCACGCGCTTCAGGATCTCGCTCGAGAGGTTGAGCTCGCTCGAGTAGTCGGTGCTCGCAACCCACAGCCGCAGGATCTCGGCGCCGAGCGTCCCGGTGATCTCCTGCGGCGACATGCCGGTACCGCGCGACTTCGACATCTTGCGGCCCTCCATGTCGATGACGAAGCCGTGCGTCAGCAGCCCCTTGTACGGCGGCACGCCGTTCATCATGCACGACACCAGGAGCGAGGAGTGGAACCAGCCGCGATGCTGGTCCGAGCCCTCGAGGTACAGGTCGGCCGGAAACTCGGTCTCGCCCGGATGCGAGCCCGCGCCGTTCTCGCGCCCGCGCGGCCCGCCCATCACGGTCTGGTGCGTGGAGCCGGAGTCGAACCACACGTCGAGCGTGTCCCGGACCTTCTCGTAGTGGGCGGCTTCGCTGCCGAGCAGCTCCTTGGGATCGAGCCTCTGCCAAGCTTCGATGCCGCCCTCCTCCACCCGCATGGCGACCGCCTCGAGCAGCTCCAGGGTCTCGGGATGCAGCTCGCCGGTCTCCTTGTGCACGAAGAACGGCATCGGCACGCCCCACTGCCGCTGGCGCGACAGCGTCCAGTCCGGGCGGCTGGCGATCATGCCGCGCAGGCGCGCCTGGCCCCAGGCCGGAAAGAACTCGGTGTGGTCGATGCCGCGCAAGGCAGTCGCGCGCAGGGTCTCGGCCGGCTTGACGCCGTTCCAGCCAGGCACGTTGTCCATGCCGGCGAACCACTGCACGGTCGCGCGCAGGATCACCGGCGTCTTGTGGCGCCAGCAATGCATGTAGCTGTGAACGTAGTCTTCCTTCGCGAACAAGGCCCCACGGCGCTCGATTTCGGCGACCACCTCGAGGTTCGCGTCCCAGATCATCTCGCCGCCGAACAGCGGCAGCGATCTTGCGTAGTGGCCGTCGCCCTGCACCGGCGTGAGGATGTCCTCGTCCTTCAAGCCGTAGCGGCGGCAGGATTCGAAGTCCTCCACGCCGTAGGCCGGCGCCGAGTGCACGATCCCCGTGCCCGCGTCGAGCGTCACGTATTCGCCCAGGTAGACGGGCGCGAGGCTCTCGTAGAAAGGGTGCCGGAAGGCGATGTGCTCCAGCGCCGCGCCCTTGCACTCGCCGAGCGCCTTGCCCCTGAGCAGGTAGCGCGCCAGGCACTGCTCCTCGAGCTCGGCGGCGAGGATCAGCAGGCCGCGCTCGGTGTCCACCAGGTGATAGACGAGCTCGGGGTGCACGTTGAGCGCCTGGTTGGCCGGAATCGTCCACGGTGTCGTGGTCCAGACGACCGCGTAGCCGGGCTTCTCGGGAAGCCGCGCCAGGCCGAAGGCGCGCGCCACCTTGTCCGGCTCCGCGAACGCGAAGCCGACGTCGATCGCCGGGTCCTTGCGATCCTCGTACTCGATTTCGGCCTCGGCGAGCGCCGAGCCGCAGTCGAAGCACCAGTTGACCGGCTTCAGTCCCCGGTACACGTAACCCTTGGCGAGCAGGATGCCGAGCGCGCGGATCTCGTCGGCCTCGTTCTTGTAGGCCATCGTGAGATAAGGATTGTCCCAGTCGCCCAGCACGCCGAGGCGCTGGAAATCGACCTTCTGCCGTTCGATCTGCTCCTCGGCATAGGCCCGGCACAGCCGCTGCGTCTCCTCGACCGACAGGTGCTTGCCGTAGCGCTTCTCGATCTGCACCTCAATCGGCATGCCGTGGCAGTCCCAGCCCGGCACGTACGGGGCATCGAAGCCGGCGAGCGTCTTCGACTTGACGATGACGTCCTTCAGGATCTTGTTGACCGCGTGCCCGATGTGGATGTCGCCGTTCGCGTACGGCGGGCCATCGTGCAGCACGAAGCGCGGGCGGCCTTTCGCAATGTGCCGCAGCCTGCGATAGACCTCGCGCTCCCGCCAGTCCTTAACCCATTGGGGCTCGCGCCTGGCGAGGTCGCCGCGCATGGGGAACGGCGTGTCGGGCAGGTTGAGCGTGTCCTTGTAGTCAGCCATGGTTCGCAAAATATTCCTTTGCCTGCGCGACGTCACGCGCGATCGCCGCGCGCAGCGCGCCGAGGGCGGGATACTTCTCCTCCGCGCGCAGCCTCGCGAGAAAGCGCACCTTGAGATGCCGGCCGTAGAGCGCCTGGTCGAAATCGAACAGGTGCACCTCGAGCAGCGGCGCGGCGAGCTCGTTGACCGTCGGCCGGCGCCCGACGCTCGCCACGCCCGGCAGCCAGCGGTTCCCGTCCCCGCTGTCCGCGCCGCAGCACTCGACGACGTAGACGCCGGCAAGCGGCGGGCGGCGCCGCAGCACGATGTTCGCGGTCGGAAAGCCGAGCGAGCGGCCGAGCTTCGCGCCGTGCGCCACGCGCCCACTGATCGAGTAGCGCCGGCCGAGCAGCCGCTCGGCGCGCTCCAGATTGCCGGCCTCGAGCGCGGCGCGCACCGCCGAGCTCGACACGCGCTCGCCGTCGAGCCGCACTTCGGGCATCGCCTCGAGCGCGAAGCCGTGGCGCGCGCCGGCGGCCTCGAGCAGGGCGAAGTCGCCGCCTCGCCTGGCGCCGAAGCGGAAGTCGTGCCCGACGAGCAGCCAGCGCGCGCCGAGCCCCCGCACCAGGATGTCCTCGACGAAGCGTTCGGCGGACGTCGCGGCGAGCCGCGCGTCGAAGCGCGCGACGTGCACCCGCTCGACGCCGGTCGCCTCGATCAGCTCAAGCTTCTCGCGCAGCCGCGTGAGGCGCGCGGGCGCGGCCCGCGGCGCGAAGAATTCCCGAGGGTGAGGATCGAATGTCAGCACTGCGGCGGGCACGCGCAGCTCGCGGGACTTCGCGACCAGCCGCGCGAGCATCGCCTGGTGCCCGCGGTGCACGCCGTCGAAGTTGCCGATGGTCAGTGCGACGCGGCCCCGGCTGGCGGCGACGGAACCGTGCGTGACGACCATCGGGCGCGCTTAAAATTATGAATTGTAGCGAAATTCATGCGGCGCCGGCCAGGTGCGTACGCGCAGGGCGCGCGTACGAGCCGACAGTCGAGGATATCTTTGCCAGCCGCACTGATATCAGGGACAATCCGGCCCGGTCCTTTCACCCCGCGGCGCTGGAGAGGAGCCGCCGGGAAACTCCTGACGATGGGTCTTCGGTCATGAAGCCGTTACTTGCACTGTCGCGCGCGATCGATTGGCTGAACGAGCGGGTCGGGCGCGTCTTGAAGTGGGCGATCCTCGTGATGGTCCTGGTGAGCGCCGCCAACGCGACTTCGCGCTTCCTGCTCGACCGCGCCTCGAACGCCTGGCTTGAGCTGCAGTGGTACCTGTTCTCGGCCGTGTTCCTGCTGTGCGCGGGCTACACGCTGCTGCACAACGAGCACATCCGCATCGACGTGGTGAACTCCCACCTGCCCCGCCGTACGCAGGTCTGGATCGACATCGTCGGGATCATCTTCTTCCTCACCCCGATGGCGACGATCATCATGTGGCTGTCCTGGCCAGTATTCGTCAACGCCTACGTGACCCACGAGGCTTCGGTCAACGCGGGCGGACTGATCCGCTGGCCGGTTCGGCTGCTGGTGCCGGCCGGGTTCTTCCTGCTCGTGCTGCAGGGCGTCTCCGAGCTCATCAAGCGCATCGCCTTCCTGATGGGGCTCATTCCCGACCCGGCGGAGAAGCACGCCGACGCGGCGATCGAGCAGCTGCAGGTCGAAGCCGGGGAAGCGAAATGAGCGCTTTCATCATCGCCAACATCGCGCCGCTGATGTTCGGCGCGCTGGTGTTCTTCCTGCTGCTCGGCTTCCCGGTCGCGTTCTCGCTGGCCGCGAACGGCCTGCTGTTCTGCTGGATCGGCATCGATCTGGGCCTGCTCCACCCGGCGCTGCTCAGGGCGCTGCCCGAGCGCGTGTTCGGGATCATGTCGAACGACACCCTGCTCGCGGTGCCCTTCTTCACCTTCATGGGGCTCATCCTCGAGAGGAGCGGCATGGCCGAGGACCTGCTCGACACCATCGGCCAGCTCTTCGGCCCGGTGCGCGGGGGCCTCGCGTACGCGGTGATCTTCGTCGGCGCGCTGCTCGCCGCGACCACCGGTGTGGTGGCAGCCTCGGTGATCTCGATGGGCCTGATCTCGCTGCCGATCATGCTGCGCTACGGCTACGACCGGCGCGTCGCAACGGGAGTGATCGCCGCATCCGGGACGCTCGCGCAGATCATCCCGCCCTCGCTGGTGCTGATCGTGCTCGCCGACCAGCTCGGCCGGTCGGTCGGCGACATGTATGCCGGCGCGTTCATCCCCGGATTCATCCTCACCGGGCTGTACGCAGCGTATGTATTCATCATGACGCTGATCTACCCGAACGCGGCGCCTGCGCTGCCGCCCGAGGCGCGCACGCTGCGCGGCTGGAAGTTGCTGCGGCGCGTCGTGTTCGTGCTGATCCCGCCGCTCGCGCTGATCTTCCTGGTGCTCGGCACGATTTTCATCGGCTGGGCGACGCCCACCGAAGGCGGCGCGATGGGCGCGACCGGCGCGCTCATCCTGGCGGGACTCAACCGGCGCCTGCCGTTCGCGCTGCTCAAGCAGGCGCTCAACTCGACCGCGAAGCTCTCCTCCTTCGTGATCTTCATCCTGGTGGGCTCCACCGTGTTCAGCCTGGTGTTCCGCGGCGTGAACGGCGACCTGTGGGTCGAGCATCTGCTCACGAGTCTCCCGGGCGGCCAGGTCGGCTTCCTGATCGTGGTCAACCTGCTGACCTTCGTGCTCGCGTTCTTCCTCGACTTCTTCGAGCTGGCGTTCATCATCGTGCCGCTGCTCGGTCCGGTCGCCGAGAAGCTCGGCATCGACCTGATCTGGTTCGGCGTGCTGCTCGGCGTGAACATGCAGACATCCTTCATGCACCCGCCGTTCGGCTTCGCCTTGTTCTACCTGCGCAGCGTCGCGCCGGCGAAGGAATACGTGGACAAGATCACCGGCAAGCTGATCAAGCCGATCACCACCGGGCAGATCTACATGGGCGCGATCCCGTTCGTGGTGATCCAGGTGCTGATGGTCGGCATCCTGATCTTCGCGCCGGGGCTCGTCACGGGGAGCCTCCACGAGCAGAAGGTCGATTTGAACAAGGTGAAGATCGAGATCCAGGCGCCGTCCTACGACACCCAGGCGATCGACCAGAGCCTGGGGATCGGCGCCCCGTCCGGTTCGGGCGGGCAGGGTTCGGACGCGACCAGCCAGAAGCCCGCGCCGGGCGCCGCGCCGGCGAAGTAGCGTCCCTTCCAGGTCCTCCAAAAAACAAACCCCGCCGAGGCGGGGTTTGTTTTTCTATGCGCTGCTCAGCTCACGCGCCGTACTTGGTGTGCAGGCGGAAGTTGTCGTCCGTGTTCTCGTCCACGCGGAACCAGGAATTCGAGTCGGCGCGGAACTTCTTCCACTCCGGATAGATGCGCGCCCAGTGCTTGCTCTTGCCCTTGAGCTCCTCGTAGAGCTCGAAGGCGTTCTTCGCGGCCGCGTTCATTACCGCGGCGGGGAAGGCCCGCAGTTGCGTGCCGCCGGCGATGAGCCGTTTGAGCGCCGGGACGTTCACGACGTCGTACTTGGCCGGCATCCACGTGTTCGCCTCGCCGCACGCGGCCTTGAGCGCCGCCTGGTAGTCCTTGGGCAGCTCGTTCCACTTCTTCTCGTTCACCAAGGTCACCAGCGCCGGACCCGGCTCCCACCACCCCGGGTAGTAGTAGAACTTCGCCACCTTGTTGAAGCCGAGCTTTTCGTCGTCGTACGGGCCGACCCACTCGGCGGCGTCGATCGCGCCTTTCTCAAGCGCCGGGTAGATGTCCGGGCCGCCGAGCGACTGCGGCACCGCACCGAGGCGCTTGCACACCTCGCCGGCGATCAGGCCCCCGATGCGGAACTTGACGCCCTTGAAGTCCTCGAGGGTCTTGATCTCCTTGCGCCACCAGCCGCCCATCTGCCCGCCGGTATTCCCGGCGATCAGGGCGACGCAGTTGTAGTCCTTGAACAGCGGCGCCATGATCTGCTCGCCGCCGCCCTCGTACCACCAGGCGTTCTGCTGGCGGCAGTTGAGCCCGAAGGGGATCGCGGTCGCGATCGCGAACGCAGGGTCCTTGCCAGCGTAGTAGTAGGAGGCGGTATGGCCCATTTCCACGGTTCCGGCCTGCACGGCGTCGAGCACCTGCAGCGCCGGCACGATCTCGCCCGCGGCGAAGGTGCGGATCTCGAACTTGCCGTCGGTGATCTCCCCTATCCGCTTGGCGACCAGGTCCGCGCCGCCGAACAGCGTGTCGAGGCTCTTCGGCCAGCTCGCCGCCAGGCGCCACTGGATCTTCGGCTGCGCATGCACGATGGCCGGCGCGGCGATGGTGCCTGCGGCCAGGCCGCCCACGGCCGCCTTTTTCAGAAACGATCTGCGCTCCATGAATCCCCTCTCTGATCGAGTTAAAGAATTGAACGGTTTCGGCGGTTGCGCCCGCGGGCGTCGCGCCTTATCGCTTGGTTGGAACCGCCGATCTAGTCCGGCAGACCCGGGCTCGCGGTTTGCCCCGCGCAGGACCGGCTCTGTCTCATAAACCGCGGTCGTGCAAGTATTCTGCCCATTAATTCAGCCGGGCGCAAAGCTCCCTGAGCTGCACCACCTTGGCGCGCACCGCCGCGGCATCCGAGGCCTCCGGCTCGCGCGCCACGTACGTGGAGAGGTCCTGCAGGGCGGGACGCCAGCACTCGAGCCGCTCGTACACGAAGCCACGATCGCGCAGCTCCGTGCTCGCCTCGGGCGCGACGATCACCAGCCGGTTGAGCACTTCGAGCAGGCGCTCGGGGCGGTCGGTCTCGAGGTAGATGCCCTTCAGGTTGCGCAGCACCCGGGCCAGGATCTGGCGGTGGCTCGCCGGCTCCAGGAACTGCTCGAGCGGCAGCTCCGAGACCGGCAGGCCGCCGGTGGCGCCCGCCGGGACGACGCGCTCCAGGCGCTCGCGCAGCTCCTCCGGCGACTGCGCCGCGCCCCCGGCGAACGGATCGAGCACCAGCATCTCGGCGCGCAGGCGCAGCCGCACCATGAAATGCCCCGGAAAGGACACGCCCTCGAGCGGCAGCCCGATGCGCCGGCCGATCTCCATGTACAGGATCGAGAGCGTGATCGGGATGCCGGTCCTGCGCTCCATCACCTCGTTGAGGTAGCTGTTGCGCGGATCGTAGTAGTCCTCGGTGTTGCCCCGGTAGCCGAGGTCGTCGAACAGGAAGCGGTTGAGCGCGATCACCTTGTCTTCGGCGTCCGCGGTCTGCGACAGCCGCCTGCGCAGGCGCAGCGCGAGCCGCTCGAGATCGCCGAGATAGCGCTCGACGTCGACCCCGGGATAGGCGTCCCCCGCGAGCATCAGGCAGCCGCGCGCGAGGTCGACGCGCGCGTCGTCGCCGGCGAGCAGCGCGGCGAACGCCTCCAGCGCGCCCATCAATCCGCTCCGCGGCGCGAGAAGTGGCGCACCCGGAAACCGAGCGCCACCAGGCATGCCCCGTAGACTCCGACACCGAGCGCGACCAGCCCGGCGAGCGCCGGCACCTTGGCGCGCCAGCCCGCCTGCAGCCACCATTGGGCGCTGCCCATCGCCCAGTACAGCGCGATCGCCATCGCCGCCACCGCGACGAGCACCTTGGCGGCGAACGCGAGCCAGCCCGGCTGCGGCAGGTAGATCCCCTGGCGGCGCAGGTAGCGGTAGAGCAGCACGGCGTTGAGGCAGGCGCCCATGCCCGTGGCGAGCGCGAGGCCGGCGTGCTTGAGCGGGAAGATGAAGGCGAGATTCATCGCCTGGGTCGCGGCGAGCGTCAGGATGCCGATCTTGACCGGCGTGACGATATTCTGGCGCGCGTAGAAGCCCGGCGCGAGGATCTTCACGAGGATCATGCCGACCAGGCCGACGCTGTAGGCCACGAGCGCGCGACGCGTCATCCACGCGTCCTCGACCCCGAAGCGGCCATAGTGGAACAGGGTCGCGATCAGCGGGATCGCCAGCACGGCGAGCGCCGCGGCCGCGGGCACCGCGAGCAGCAGCGTCACGCGCAATCCCCAGTCGAGCAGCTTGCTGTATTCGTGCGGCGCGCCGCTCGCGTGGTAGCGCGACAGGCTGGGCAGCAGGATCGTGCCGAGCGCCGCGCCCAGCATCCCGGCCGGGAACTCCATCATCCGGTCGGCGTAGTACAGCCAGGACACGCTGCCCGTCACGAGGAACGAGGCGAAGATCGTGTTGATGAGCATCGAGAGCTGGCTGATCGAGACGCCGAACACTGCGGGGGCCATCAGCTTGAGGATGCGCCCCACGCCCGGATGCCGCAGGTTGAGCCGCCAGCGCGGCAGCATGCCGATGCGCGCGAGGAACGGCAGCTGGAAGGCGAGCTGCAGCGCGCCCCCGAGGAAGACTGCCCAGGCGAGCGCGAGCACCGGCGGATGGAAATGGGGCGCGGCGAAGGCCGCCGCGACGATGAACGAGACGTTGAGCAGTACGGGCGTGAAGGCCGGCACGGCGAAGCGGCTCCAGGTGTTCAGCACGCCGGCGGCCAGCGCGACCAGCGAGATGAAGCCGATGTAGGGGAACGTGACGCGCAGCAAGCCGACGGTGAGGGCGAACTTCTGCGGGTCGCCCGCGAACCCCGGGGCGGAGACATACACGACGAGCGGTGCCGCGAGCACGCCGAGCGCGGCAGCCGCCGCGACGGCCAGCAACAGGGCCGTGGCCACGCAATCGACGAGCGTGCGCGTGTCCTCGGCCGACTGGCGACTGCGGTATTCGCCGAGGATCGGCACGAACGCCTGCGAGAACGCGCCTTCGGCGAAGAGGCGCCGCAGCAGGTTCGGGATGCGGAAGGCCACGAAGAACGCGTCGGTGGCGACGCCCGCGCCGAACACGCGCGCGAGGAAGAAATCGCGCACGAACCCGAGCACGCGCGACAGGAACGTCATGCTGCTGATCGTGGCGAGCGCCCTCAGCAGGCTCATGCCCGCGTCTCCCTTTTTTCCTTGCGCGCCGCGCCCTTAGCCGCTACAATGCGCGCCTTTTTCGCCACCCTTCCCAGACCATGGCCAACATCAAATCGGCGCGCAAGCGCGCCCGGCAGGCCGAGCAGCGCCGCGGCCGCAACCTCGGCCTGCGCACCAGCGTTCGCACCGCGATCAAGAACGTGAAGAAGGCGGTCGCCGCGGGCGACGCCGCCGCCGCCGCCGCAGTGCTCGCCCAGTCGCAGGGCACGATCGATCGTGTGGCGGCGAAGGGCACCTTGCATCGCAAGGCCGCCGCGCGTCACAAGAGCCGCCTGGCTCACGCCGTCAAGGCGATGCAGTAACGCGACGTGCCGTGCAGGCGCGCGCCTTGCGCCACGCACCTGCCGCCCCCGGCGGCCCATCGCCTTGCCACATCCCCCGCGCGCACGGCCCTTGCGCGCGGCGAGCGAAACGTCGGGCGCCTTCCCGCTGCGCACCGCTCACTGCCGCCACGGCGCGAGCGCGTGCGCGACGAATTCGGCGGTGAACGGGCTGGTCATGAGCGGGCGGCCGGGCTTCTCGGGCGGAGCGCCTCGAGGCGTCGCGGATTATAACAACGGCAGCGTCTCGCCCCTGCCTTTCGTGCGCTCCTAGCCCGTCGTTCGCACTTCCATCCGCGGCCGGCTCCCGCCTCACTCCCTCATGGCCAAGCCCGTCAGCCGCATTCTCGTCATCAACGACGAGCAGCTGGTGCTGCGCGAGTTCGTGAAGGGGCTCAACGCCGCGGCGCGCTCGCTCGACAATCCGCTCGGCATCGCCTTCAGCGGCGTCACGACCGCCAAGGAAGCGCTCGCCGTCATCGAGTCGGACGGCGACCTGCAGGCGGTGCTGGTGGACGACACGCTCTACACGCTGCCGGGCCGGGGCAGGAAGAACGGCAGCGGACGCAAGAAGCTGCAGATGTCGGCGATCGAGCTGGTGCAGCGCATCACGCGCTTCCGTCCCGAGCTGGACGTCTACATCCTGATCGCGCAGGAGAAGGAGGACGACGTCGTCGACACCCTGTTCACGGAGGCGGTCGACGGCTACTTCTACCGCGAGGAGCGCGACTACCGCGGCATCTACCGCATCCTCAACGCGCAGATCCAGGAGCGGGCGCGCACGCCGTTCTACGACCAGCTGAAGAACTACGTGTGGATGGCGAAGGACCAGTGGCACACGCCCGGCCACTCCTCGGGCGAGTCGCTGCGCGGCAGCCCCTGGGTCAACGACTTCTACGAGTTCATGGGCGAGCACGTGTTCGACGCGGACCTGTCGGTGTCGGTGCCGATGCTCGACTCGCTGATGGAGCCCAAGGGCGTGATCCTCGAAGCGCAGGCCATGGCCGCGAAGGCGTTCGGCGCGCGCCGCACGTTCTTCGCCACCAACGGCACCTCGACTGCGAACAAGGTGATCTTCCAGACGCTGCTCGCCCCGGGCGAGAAGCTGCTGCTCGACCGCAACTGCCACAAGAGCGTGCACCACGGCGTGGTGCTCTCCGGCGCGCACCCCGTGTACCTCGACTCCGCGCTCAACCGCAAGTACGGCCTTTATGGACCGGTGCCCAAGAGGGCCATCTTCGAGGCGATCGAGAAGCATCCGGACGCCGAGGCGCTGATCCTCACGTCGTGCACCTACGACGGGCTGCGCTACGACCTGCCGCCGATCGTCGAGGCCGGGCACGAGAAGGGCATCAAGGTGATCATCGACGAGGCCTGGTACGGCTTCGCGCGCTTTCACCCCGATTTCCGGCCCACCGCCCTCGAGGCAGGCGCCGACTACGCCACGCAGTCGACGCACAAGGTGCTCTCGGCCTTCTCGCAGGCGTCGATGATCCACGTCAACGACCCGGGGTTCAAGGAGCACCTGTTCCGCGAGAACTTCAACATGCACACGTCCACCTCGCCGCAGTACGGCCTGATCGCGAGCCTCGACGTGGCGCGCAAGCAGGCGGTGATGGAGGGCTACAAGCTGCTCTCGAGGACGCTCGCGCTCGCCCAGGAGCTGCGCGAGCAGATCAACTCGACGCGCGTCTTCCGGGTGCTCGAGCTGGCCGACCTGCTGCCCGAGGAGGTGAGGGACGACGGCATCCGGCTCGATCCCACCAAGGTGACGATCGACGTCTCGGGCTGCGGCTACACCGTCGAGGACCTGCAGAAGGAGCTGTTCGAGCGCTACAACATCCAGGTCGAGAAGTCGACCTTCAACACGCTGACGCTGCTGCTCACCATCGGCACCACGCGCTCCAAGGTCTCGCGGCTCTACGACGCGCTGATGCGCATCGCGCGCGAGGGGCGCGCGCCGCGCCGCCTGGTGCGGACCGCGGAGATCCCCGGCTTCACCCGCCTGCGCTACCTGCCGCGCGACGCCTACTACTGCGGCGGCGAGCTGCTGCCGGTCTTCGACGAGCGCGAGCGCGCCAACAGGGCGCTCGCGCATCGCGTGTGCGCCGACCAGATCGTGCCCTACCCGCCCGGCATCCCGGCGCTGGTGCCGGGCCAGGTCATCACCCCGGAGGTGGCGCAGTATCTCGGCGACCTGCTCAGCTCGCCGCGCAAGATGGAGCTGCACGGCATCGTGTACGAGGGCTACCTGCCGTGCATCCGGGTGCTCACGACGGCGGAGGAAAAGGGGCTGCGGCGCATCGGCTAGCGCCCGCCCGGTCTGTGATAGCATTCCGCAAACGGCGGCGGCGACCGCCGTTTTGCATTTGGGGGTGCGGGCGCGCGACGCCCGGCTCCGCGTTGCACGGGGAGAACGGTCCATGTCCCATGTGATGAACACCTACGCGCGCCAGCCCGTGGCCTTCGTGCGCGGCCAGGGCGTCTGGCTGTGGGACGAATCCGGCCGGAAGTACCTCGACGCCCTCGCCGGCATCGCGGTGAACACGCTCGGCCACAACCATCCGCGCCTGGTGCACGCGCTCGCCGAGCAGGCCGCGCGCGTGCTGCACACTTCGAACCTGTTCCGCATCCCGCTGCAGGAGGAAGCCGCCGACCGGATCGCGGCGATCAGCGGGCTGGACGAGGTGTTCTTCTGCAACTCGGGCTGCGAGGCGAACGAGGCCGCGATCAAGATCGCGCGCAAGTACGGCCACGAGCGCGGCGTGAAGGAGCCGGCGATCGTGGTGATGGAGAAGTCGTTCCACGGGCGCACGCTCGCCACGCTCTCGGCCACCGGAAGCCGCAAGGTCCAGGCCGGGTTCGAGCCGCTGGTCGCCGGCTTCGTGCGCGTGCCGCACAACGACCTCGATGCGGTGCGCCAGGTGGCCGAGCGCAACCGCAGCGTGGTCGCCGTCCTGGTCGAGCCGATCCAGGGCGAGGGCGGCATCAACGTCGCGAGCCTGGACTACCTGCGCGGGCTGCGCGAGCTGTGCGACCGCAACGAGTGGCTCTTGATGCTCGACGAGGTGCAGTGCGGCCTCGGGCGCACCGGCAAGTGGTTCGTGTACCAGCACGCCGGCATCCTGCCCGACGTGCTGCCGCTCGCGAAGGGCCTGGGCTCGGGGGTGCCGGTCGGCGCCTGCGCGGCGGGCGGCCGCGCGCGGGGCGTGCTCAAGCCCGGCAACCACGGCTCGACCTTCGGCGGCAATCCGCTCGCCTGCTGCGCCGTGGTGACCACGATCGACACGGTGCGCGAGGAAGACCTGCTCGCCAACGCGCGCAGCGTGGGTGAGGCGCTGCGCGCGGGACTCGCCGCTGCGCTTGCGGGCGTGGCGGGCGTGCGCGAGGTACGCGGCATGGGCCTCATGATCGGCGTCGAGCTCGACCGGCCGTGCGGCGAGCTGGTCGCCCTCGCCCTGGAGCACGAGCTCGTGCTCAACGTCACCGACGAGGACGTGATCCGGCTGCTGCCGGCGCTGGTGATGAGCGAGGCGGAGGGCCGTCAGGTCGTCGAGACGCTGGTGCCGCTCGTCAGGGAATTCCTCGCCCGGCCGTCGGCGCAGGCGCACGCCGCCGGCCGGTAGACGCCGCATGCCGCTCGTGCGCCACTACCTGCAGTTCAAGGATTTCACGCGCGCCGAGTACGAGCACCTGTTCGCGCGCACGCGTTGGATCAAGGAGCGCTTCAAGCGCTACGAGCGCTACTGGCCGCTCGAGGACCGCACGCTCGCGATGATCTTCGAGAAGCAGTCGACGCGCACGCGGCTCTCGTTCGAGGCGGGCATGCACCAGCTCGGCGGCGCCGCGATTTTCCTTTCCACGCGCGACTCGCAGCTCGGCCGCGGCGAGCCGGTCGAGGACGCCGCCCAGGTCATCTCGCGCATGTGCGACATCGTGATGATCCGCACCTTCGAGCAGGAGGTGATCGAGCGCTTCGCGCGCCATTCGCGCGTGCCGGTGATCAACGGCCTGACCAACGAGTACCATCCCTGCCAGATCCTCGCCGACATCTACACCTACATCGAGCAGCGCGGCGCGATCGCGGGGCGGACCGTGGCCTGGATCGGCGACTCGAACAACGTCTGCAACACCTGGCTGCAGGCGGCCGAGGTGTTCGACTTCAACGTGCACGTGTCGACGCCGCCCGGCTACGAGGTCGAGCCCGAGCGCGCGGGGCTTTACGGCACCGATCACTACGAGGAGTTCGCCGACCCGATGCAGGCCGCGCGCGGCGCGGACCTCGTGACCACCGACGTGTGGACGAGCATGGGCTTCGAGGCCGAGAACGAGGCGCGCCGGCGGGCCTTCGAGGACTGGCAGGTCGACGCGGACATGATGAAGGCGGCCGGGCCGGACGCGCTGTTCATGCACTGCCTGCCCGCGCACCGCGGCGAGGAGGTGGCCGCCGCGGTGATCGACGGGCCGCAGAGCGTGGTGTGGGACGAGGCCGAGAACCGGCTGCACGCGCAGAAGGCGCTCCTGGAATTCCTGTTGCTGGGCAAAGTGGAACCCTGATGGCAAAGCAGCGCAAGCAAGCAGTCGAGAAGCGCGCGCCCGCAAGAGTGCGCAAGGTGGTGCTCGCCTATTCGGGCGGGCTGGACACCTCGGTGATCCTCAAGTGGCTGCAGGACGTCTACGGCTGCGAGGTGGTCACCTTCACCGCCGACATCGGCCAGGGCGAGGAGCTCGCCCCGGCACGCCGCAAGGCAAAGCTGCTCGGCGTGAGGGAGATCCACGTCGAGGACCTGCGCGAGGAGTTCGTGCGCGACTTCGTGTTCCCGATGTTCCGCGCGAACGCCGTGTACGAGGGCGAGTACCTGCTCGGCACCTCGATCGCGCGCCCGCTCATCGCGAAGCGCCTGGTCGAGATCGCGCGCCGGACCGGCGCGGACGCGATCGCGCACGGCGCCACCGGCAAGGGCAACGACCAGGTGCGCTTCGAGCTGGGCGCCTACGCGCTCATGCCGAACGTGCGAATCATCGCCCCCTGGCGCGAGTGGGACCTCAGCTCGCGCGAGAAGCTGCTGCGCTACGCGGAGACCCACGGCATCCCGGTCGAGGGCCGCAAGAGGAAGGGCGGCGCGCCCTACTCGATGGACGCGAACCTGCTGCACATTTCCTACGAAGGCGGCGTCCTCGAGGACCCCTCGTTCGAGCCCGAGGAATCGATGTGGCGCATCACGGTTTCGCCGCAAGAAGCGCCCAACCGGCCGGAGTATGTCGAGCTCGAGTACCGGCGCGGCGACATCGTCGCGCTCGACGGCCGGCGCATGAGCCCCGCGCGCGTGCTCGCCGAGCTGAACCGGCTCGGCGGCAAGCACGGGATCGGACGCCTGGACATCGTCGAGAACCGCTATGTCGGCATGAAGTCGCGCGGCTGCTACGAAACGCCCGGCGGGACCATCATGCTGCGCGCGCATCGGGCGATGGAGTCGCTCACGCTCGACCGCGAGGTGGTGGCGCTCAAGGACGACCTCATGCCGCGCTACGCGCGCTTGATCTACAACGGCTACTGGTTCAGCCCCGAGCGGCGGCTGCTGCAGAGCCTGATCGACGCCTCGCAGCAGACCGTGAACGGCACGGTGCGGGTGAAGCTCTACAAGGGCACCGTGCTCGTGGTCGG
The DNA here is from genome assembly GCA_021813275.1 of Pseudomonadota bacterium. GTDB lineage: Bacteria > Pseudomonadota > Gammaproteobacteria > Burkholderiales > SG8-39 > JAKALD01. The sequence continues at coordinate 25,339 of JAKALD010000015.1, forward strand.
CCGCGCCTCGCCGAGCGACTCGCTGTTCGACGCTCGCATCGCGACATTCGAGGAGGACGCGGGCGCGTACAACCAGGCGGATGCCGCCGGCTTCATCCGGCTCAACGCGCTGCGGCTGCGCACCGCCGCGAACCTGGCGCGCAAGCGGGGACGCTAGCGATGCCGCGGGCCCGCTGGCTGCCGGCGCTCGCGGCGCTGCTGCTCGGGCTCGCCTCGGCGCCCGCGCGGTGCGCGCCGTTCCTCGTGCCGCTCGGCGATACCCGCGTGGCGCTCGAGGCGCCGCCCGGGTTCTCCGACACCGGCTTTCTCGGCTCGCCGCGCATCGACGAGCTCGCGCAGTCGCTCACCTCGGCATCGAACCACATCCTGCTGTTCGCGATCACGGATGCCGACCTGCGCGCCTTCATGAACGGCGACCGCCCCGAGCTGCGCCGCTACATGATCGCGGTGACCCCGCGCGGCCTCGCGCGCCGCAGCGTGAGCCTGGACGAGTTTGCCGCGTTCGTGAGCGACGCGCTGCACGGCCTGGGCAAGCCGCCGGGCGAAGTCGACTACGCCAAGTACCTCGACGGCCGCCCGGCGGGGCAGGCAAGCCTGCTCGCCGAGCTGCGCACCGAGCCCGAGGTGGTCAGCGTGCTGCAAGGCACGCGCCTGCCGTCGCAGGGAAGCAGCGACGAGAAGCCGCGTTACCTGCTCTCGACCACCACGCTGCTGCTGCTGCGCGGCAAGGCGCTCAGCGCGTCCGTGTACACGGGCTACGGCGGCCCCGCGGACCTCGAGTGGATAAAATACGCGACCGAGCGCTGGATCGAGCAGCTGCAGCGCATCAACCGCCGCTAGCGCAGGGGGGCGCACCATGCCGTCGTTCGACATCGTCTCGCAGGTGGACAAGCAGGAAGTGAGGAACGCCGTCGAGCAGACGAACAAGGAGATCGCGAACCGCTTCGACTTCAAGGGCTCGGACGCGCGCGTCGAGCAGAACGAGCTTCAGCTCACGGTCTTCGCCGACGACGAGTTCAAGCTCGGCCAGGTGACGGACGTGCTGCGCGGCAGGATGACCAAGCGCGGCGTCGACGCGCGCTGCCTGGAGGTCGGCAACGTGGAGAGAATCGGCGGCGACAAGGTCAAGCGCGCGGTGACCGTCAAGGTCGGCATCGCAGCCGAGCGCGCCAAGCAGCTCGTCAAGCTCATCAAGGACGCGAAGCTCAAGGTGCAGGCCTCGATCCAGGGCGACGCGCTGCGCGTGAGCGGCGCCAAGAAGGACGATCTGCAGGCGGTCATCCAGCTCGCGCGCAAGGCGGTGACCGACATCCCTCTGCAGTTCGTCAACTTCCGGGACTGAGCCGGCGCCGCGGCCGGGCTAGCCCTTCGCCAGCCCCCCGATCCAGCGGTCGTAGATGCGGTCCGCGACGCGGTGCAGCCGCTCGAGGCGCGGCGCGAGCTCGCGCTCGATCTCGGCGACGGGCTGCACGCCGGGACTGGCGGCCGCGTCCTCGATCTCGCGGCGACCGCCGCGGCACCACGCCCTGACGAGCTCCTCGGTCATCTCGACGTGGCACTGCATGCCGAAGTGCTTGCCGAGCGCGAACGCCTGGTTCGCGCAGTGCGCGCTCTCGAGCACGCGCGTCGCCCCGGGCGGAATGGCGAAGGTCTCGCCGTGCCAGTGGAACGCCTCGAAGGCCTGCTCCTCGCCGAGCCAGGCGCGCGCCACGCCGTTGTCGGTCACGCGCACCTCGCCCCAGCCGATCTCCTTCACCGCATTGCGCGTGACCTCCGCGCCGAACGCACGCGCGATGAGCTGGCCGCCGAGGCAGTGCCCGAGCGTGGGCACGTCGTTGCGCACCGCCTCGCGGACCAGCTCGAGCAGCGGGCCGATCCACGGCAGAGCGTCGTTCACGCTCATCGGCCCGCCCATGAATGCAAGCCCCGCGAAGGCCCGCGCGTCGCGCGGCAGCGCTTCGCCCGCGTCGATCGCGATCAGCCGCCAGGGAACCGAGCGCTGCTCGAGGTATGTGGCAAAATAGCCCGGCCCTTCGCTGCGGGCGTGCCTGAAGATCGCGACCGATTTCATCGGAGGCCTGCTTGGAAATGCGTCATTGTATTGCGCTCGCCGCAGCGGTGACAGCCGGTCCCGCCCTCGCCACCGACGTGAGCGCGATCGGCTCGTTCGGCAACAAGGCCGCGGTGCTCGTGATCGATGGGGGCGCGCCGCGCACCGTGCGGGTCGGCCAGAAGACCTTCGAGGGCGTCGCGGTGTTGGCGATCGAAGGCGACCGCGTCACGCTGAGCGTCGACGGTAAGCGCCGGATCGTGCAACTGGGCAACGAATATCTCTCCGCGCATGGCGGCGACACCCGGCAAAGCGCCACCTTGTCGGCGGACGCACGCGGCCACTTCCTCACCGACGGCCTGGTGGACGGCGGCAGCGTGCGCTTCGTCGTCGACACCGGGGCCACGGCGGTCACCCTTCCGGCGGGCGTCGCCGAGCGGCTCGGCATCGACTACCGCAAGGGCCAGCGCGCCATGACGCAGACCGCCAACGGCGTCGCGCCCGCCTGGCGCATCACGCTCGATCGCGTCAAGGTGGGCGGCATCGAGCTGAGCAATGTCGAGGCGATCGTCCTCGAGCGCGGCCTGAACGTCGCGCTGCTCGGCATGAGCTTCCTCAACCGCGTCGAGATGCGGCGCGACGGCCAGACGATGACGCTCACGCGGCGCTATTGAGGCGGTGCGCACCCAGGAGACCCGCATGTCCTTTTCGATCCGCGATATCGTCGTCTCGACGGTGGCCTTCTTCGTGGCCGCGTACTTCATCAAGCGCTGGGCCGAGGACATGGACCTGCCGAAGGGCATGGTGCGCAACGCCACGGTGTTCGCGCTCGCGCTCGCCGCGTCGTACGTCGTGCAGGTCGCCGTGGACTGGATCGCGCGCGTCGTCTGAGGCGTGGTCAGCGCCGCCTGCGGAACGGCGGCCGCCCGCGCCAGTACTGGATCAGCAGCCAGGCGCCCGCCATGCCACCCAGGTGGGCGAAGTGCGCGACGCCCTCCTCGGTGCCGGTGACGCCGAGAAAGAGCTCGAGCGCGCCGTACAGCAGCACGAACAGCCACGCCGGCATCGGAATCGGCGGAATGAGCAGG
>JAKALD010000016.1:0-27771 GCA_021813275.1 Pseudomonadota bacterium
GCGCGCGGCGCCGGGCCGTGCTCGCGGCGGCGCTCGCGCGTGCGCGCCGCAAGCGCGCGCTGCGTGGCCCGCGGGCGGCATGAACGCCGACAAGCGTCGCCGGATCTTCGAGCGGCTGCGCACCGCCAATCCGGAGCCGGCGAGCGAGCTCGCCTATCGCACGCCGTTCGAGCTGCTGGTCGCAGTGGTGCTCTCTGCGCAGGCGACCGACCGCTCGGTCAACCTCGCCACGCCCGCATTGTTCGCGGCGGCCGGCACGCCGCAGAAGATGGCCGCGCTCGGTGCCGCCGCCATCGAGCCGTACATTCGCACCATCGGGCTGTACCGCACCAAGGCGAAGAACCTGGCCGCGCTCGCGCGGCTGCTCGTCGAGCGCCACGGCGGCGAGGTGCCGGCGAGCCGTGAGGCGCTCGAGGCGCTGCCCGGGGTCGGCCGCAAGACCGCGAACGTGGTGCTCAACGTCGCCTTCGGCCACTCGACCATCGCGGTCGACACGCACATCTTCCGCGTCGCGAACCGCACCGGGCTCGCCCCGGGCAGGACGCCGCACGAGGTCGAGGCGAAGCTCGTGAAGTCCACGCCGACCGAGTTCGCGCGCCACGCGCACCACTGGCTGATCCTGCACGGCCGCTACGTGTGCACGGCGCGCAAGCCCAAGTGCCCGGCCTGCGCGCTGCGCGACCTGTGCGAGTTCCGCGGCAAGACGCGCGATGTTTGAGCCGAGCCGCGCGCAGGCGCGCGAGTTCTTCTTCGAGACCTGGCGCAAGTACCGCGCCGGCGAGCCGCTGGCGGGCGCCGAGACGATCGCGCTCGACGTGATCCTGCAGCACCCGGAGTATCACCGCGTGCTCGACGATCCGGAGCGCAGCCGCGAGCGCGACTATTTTCCCGAAGCGGGCGAGACGAACCCGTTCCTGCACCTCAGCCTGCACCTCGCGCTCGAGGAGCAGCTCTCGATCGACCAGCCGCGGGGCATCGCCAAGCGCTTCGCCGCGCTGCTCGCGCGCTCGGGCGAGCGGCACGCGGCGCTGCACGCCGCGCTCGAGTGCCTTGCCGAGATGGTGTGGCGCGCGCAGCGCGACGGCGCGCCGTTCGACGCCGCCGCCTACCTGGACTGCCTCGCGCGCAGCCGCTAGCGGCCGGCGGCGGCTGCTATTCGAAGTGCAGCGGCACCACCGGCGTGTGCAGCGCCGAATGCTGGCTCGAGAACCAGGCGGCGAGGTTGTCGATGTCGGCGTCGCTCAGTCCCGCTGCCATGCCGTTCATGATCGCGTTCTTGCGCTTGCCGCTCTTGTAGTCGTGCAGCGCCTCGATCAGGTAGTCGTCGTACTGGCCGGCGAGGATCGGATACGCCGGCGTGGTCGGCTTGGCTCCGTCAGCGCTGTGACAGGCCGCGCACACCTGCGCCGCCTTCGCCTTGCCCGCGGCCGGATCGCCGCCCGCGAGCGCGTTGCCCGCAAGCGCGCCGCCCACGAGCGCCGCCGCCGCGAGGGTCAGGAGCTTCTTCATTGCTTGTGTCCCCCGAAGTAAGCCGCGAGATCGGCCATGTCCTGGTCGGTCAGGCTGCCCGCGATGGCGCGCATCGAGGGATGCCAGCGGTCGCCGTCCTTGTACTCCTTCAGCGCGGCGATGATGTACTCCGGCTGCTGGCCGCCGATCTTCGGCACGTGGTAGACCTTCGGGTACGCGGTGCGGTAGCCCGGCACCGCGTGGCAGCCGATGCACATGGATGCCTTCTGCTTGCCGGCGGCCGCGTTGCCGACGACGTTCTGCGCCGCGGCTGCGGTCGCGAACATCGCCAGCGCCGCGCACAAGGCAAGCGCTGAGGGGATGCGAGTTGGCATTCTGGGAGACTGTTCTTGGTTGCAAAGGGCAGGATCTTAGCCGAAGGGCGAGGCCCGCTCAACCGGAATCCGGCCGCGGCGGCGCGCGCCCTTATAATCCGATTTAATTCAGTTTTCGTTCAGGACTCGCCCATGCGCTTCAACGGAACCAGCGAATACGTCGCCACCGAGGACCTCAACCTCGCGGTCAACGCCGCGATCGCGCTCGAGCGGCCGCTGCTCGTGAAGGGCGAGCCCGGCACCGGCAAGACGATGCTCGCGGTGCAGGTCGCGAAGGCGCTCGGCGTGCCGCTGCTCGAGTGGCACATCAAGTCGACCACCAAGGCGCAGCAGGGCCTGTACGAGTACGACGCGGTGAGCCGGCTGCGCGACTCGCAGCTCGGCGATCCGCGCGTGCACGACATCCACAACTACATCGTGAAGGGCATGCTCTGGCAGGCGTTCAGCGCCGAGTCGCCGGTGGTGCTGCTGATCGACGAGGTCGACAAGGCGGACATCGAGTTCCCGAACGACCTGCTGCGCGAGCTCGACCGCATGGAGTTCTACGTCTACGAGACGCGCGAGCTCGTCAAGGCGAAGCACCGGCCGATCGTGTTCATCACCTCGAACAACGAGAAGGAGCTGCCCGACGCGTTCCTGCGCCGCTGCTTCTTCCACTACATCCGCTTCCCGGACAAGGAGACCATGGAGAAGATCGTCGGGGTGCACTTCCCGGGGCTCAAGAAGTCGCTGCTGCGCGAAGCGATGGAGGTGTTCTTCGAGATCCGCGAGGTGCCGGGCCTGAAGAAGAAGCCCTCGACCTCGGAGCTGCTCGACTGGCTGAAGCTGCTGCTCGCCGAGGACATTCCGCCCGAGGCGCTGCGCTCCAAGGACCGCAAGACCATCATCCCGCCGCTGCACGGCGCGCTGCTCAAGAACGAGCAGGACGTGCACCTGTTCGAGCGGCTGGTGTTCATGACGCGCGCCAAGGTCTGAGGCATGATCCAGCTCTACTTCGCCCCGGGCGCCTGCTCCTTCGTTCCGCACGTCGGCCTGGAGGCGATCCGGGCGGCGGCCGGCGCCGACTTCGAGCCCCGGCTCGTCAAGCTGCACAAGGGCGAGCAGCGCACGCCCGAGTACCTCGCGATCAACCCGAACGCCCAGGTGCCGGTGCTGGTGGTCGACGGCAAGCCGCTCAACCAGATCGTGGCGATCTGCGACTACCTCGACCGGCGCTTTCCCGAGGCAGGGCTGCTGCCGACCGAGCCCTGGGCGCGCGCGCAGGCGATGTCGCAGCTCGCTTGGATGAACAACACCGCGCACCCGACCTTCAACCACGTGTTCATGCCCGAGCGCTACGCCGACAGCGACGCGGCACGGGCCGAGGTGCGCGCGCGCGCCGCCACGGCCTTCCGCGGCCAGCTCGAGCGCGTGCAGCAGTGGTGCGCCGCCGCCGCGCCGCTGTGGTTCGGCGAGCGGGTGTCGTTTCACGACGCCTATGCCTTCACGCTGCTGCGCTGGGGCGGGTTCGCGGGCATCGACCCGGAATCGCTGCCCGGGTACCGCGCCTACGTCGAGCGCGTGATGAGCGCGCCGGCGGTCGCCGCGGCGCTCGCGCGCGAGCGCATCAAGCTGGACACCTACAAGGCCGCCTGAGGCGTGCTGATCGATTTCTTCCTCAAGCTGAAGAGCCACCGGCTGCCGGTCTCCATCAAGGAGTACCTCACGCTGCTCGAGGCGCTCGACAGGGGCGTTATCGGCCCCTCGGTGGACGACTTCTACTACCTGTCGCGCGCGGCGCTCGTCAAGGACGAGGCGAACTACGACAAGTTCGACCGGGCCTTCGCCGAGTTCTGGCAGGGCGTCGAGACCGTGCCGGGCATCGAGGCGCAGATCCCGCTCGAATGGCTGCTCAAGCAGGCCGAGCTCACGCTCACCGAGGAGGAAAAGAAGCAGATCCAGGCGCTCGGCGGCTGGGAGAAGCTCATGGAGACGCTCAAAGCACGACTCGAGGAGCAGAAGGCGCGCCACCAGGGCGGCTCGAAGTGGATCGGCACCGCCGGCACCTCGCCCTTCGGCGCCTACGGCTACAACCCCGAGGGCATCCGCATCGGGCAGGAGCGCTCGCGCAACCGCTCGGCGGTCAAGGTCTGGGACCAGCGCGAGTACCAGAACCTCGACGACTCGGTCGAGCTCGGCACGCGCAACATCAAGGTGGCGCTCAGGCGCCTGCGCAAGTTCGCGCGCGAGGGCGCGCCCGACGAGCTCGACCTCGAGAACACGATCGGCTCGACCGCGCGCAAGGCCTACCTCGACATCCACATGCGCCCCGAGCGCCACAACACGGTGAAGGTGCTCATGCTGATGGACGTGGGCGGCACCATGGACGACCACGTGAAGCTCGCCGAGGAGCTCTTCTCGGCGGCCAAGACCGAGTTCAAGCACCTCGAGTTCTTCTACTTCCACAACTGCCTGTACGACTTCGTGTGGAAGGACAACCGCCGCCGCCACGCCGAGCGCACGCGCACCTGGGACCTGCTGCACAAGTACGGCCACGACTACAAGGTGATCTTCGTCGGCGACGCGACGATGAGCCCCTACGAGATCCTGCAGCCGGGCGGCTCGATCGAGTACTTCAACGAGGAGCCGGGCGCGCTGTGGATCAAGCGCGTCACCGAGGTGTACTCGAAGTGCGCCTGGCTCAACCCAGAGCCCGAGGAGATCTGGCCCTACCGCCAGTCGGTGCAGATCATCAAGGAGCTGATGGGCGGGCGCATGTACCCGACCACCATCGGCGGGCTCGAGCGCGCGATGCGGCTGCTGGCGAAGTAGCGCGCGTCGCGCGGGCCTAGAAGCTGAGGGCGAGCGCGGCCCCGAGGCGCTGGCTGTTCCGCCTGCGATCGGGCGTCGCCTGCAGCACCTGCGCGAGATCGAGCTTCAGGCTCGCGCTCTTGCCGTAGTTCCAGCGCGCGCCGACCCCCGCGCTGCCGATCGAATCGTGCGTCGCCTCGCCGGGGAGCGCGTGGTTGCGCCAGACCGAGCCACCGTCGAGAAACGCCAGCAGTCGCAGCTGCTGCCGCTCGGCGAGCCCCAGCCGGGACGCCAGCTCGGGCGTGTAGAGCTCGATCTGAACCGAGTAGCCGCGGTCGTTCACCACCTCGCGCGGGAGGTAGCCGCGAACCGAGTCCGGCCCCCCGAGGCCGAACTGCTCGCCGCTCACCAGCGCATCGCCCGTCTCCTGGCCGTTCACCGCCGCGCGCACCTGCCAGTCGGTGCCCAGCTGCCGCAGGTAGCTCGCCCCGTAGCGCACGATCGTGTACCGCGCGCTCGCGCCGGCGCGCGAGCGGTCGAAATCCGCCTGCGTGCCGTCGTTGCCGCCGGGCAGGTTGGCCGAGAGGCTGCCGTAGAAGGACAGTTCGGAGTCCGCGCCGCGCCTCACGCCTGCGTACGTCGCGCTCGCGGGATGCACCGTGATGTCGGGCACCACGCCCTGCTCCTGGAACATCACCTGGTTGGAAAATGCCTTGTAGTCGAGCCCGAGCGAGACCTTCTGCTCGACCTCGCCCCACCTCGCCGGGTACCAGTTCCAGCGCGCGCTGGCGATCGTGCCCTGCCCGCTCACCGTGAAGAGGCCCGCCACCGTGCCCGAATTGACGTTCGAGTAGCCGAGCATCAGGTCGAGCGAGCTGTGCGATTCGTAGAAGGGAACCCGGTAGCCCAGGCCGTAGATCGACACCTTGCTCGCGTAGGTCGGCGAAGTCACGTACTGCGCGGTCAGCACGTGGTCGCGGTCGAAGAGGTTCGAGTGCTGGTACCCGACGCCCAGGCGGTAGTAGCCCGTGGAAGCGGTACCGGTGTTGTCGAGCGAGAGGAAGGTCTTCCAAGGCTTCTCGTCCGAAACGCGGATCCCTACATCCACGACATCCTCGGCCGCGCCCGAGCGCAGCAGCACCTCGGTGCGCTTCGAGGGGTGCTCGGCGAGGAGCTGCAGGTTGCGCGCGATCGCGTCGAGATTGGGCACCTCGCGTTCGCGCACCCAAGGTACGCTGCGCCGTACGTTTTCCGCGCCGAACGCCTGGTTGCCCTCGACCGTGACCTTGCCCACGCGCCGCTCGGCCACGCGCAGCCGCACGACGCCCGCGCTGACGTCCTGCTCCGGTATCAGCACCTGCACGCCGCCGAAGCCGTGCGCGAGATACGCCGCTTCGAGCGCCTCGGCCGCTTTTCGTAGGTCGGCGAAGGTCTTGTCCCCGCCTCGGTACGGCGCGAGCGCCTCGTCCATCTCGGAGGCGGAAAGCAGCGTATTGCCCTGGACGTCGAAGCGCTGGACTGCAAACCGCGGGCCCGATTGCGCGATGGCTCCGCCGCACATGACCAAAGCCGCGAGCACGAGCGCGCGCGCCGCACTCGCGCGAGACACCCAAGTCAGCACACGGTGATCTTCCCTTTGATCGGCTTGCAGCTGGGCGGCGGCGGATTCGCCGTGCCGCCGGAGGCCGTCCCGCCGATGGTCGAGCCGCCCAGCGTGCCGCCGCCGCCGGGATTGCTTCCGCCCATTCCGCCGAGCAACTGCACGATCGTGGACGCGCCGGCTGCGGCCTGGTTCGCGGCTTGCTGCACGCCGGTGTTGACCGGTGCCGCAAGATTCGGCGTCAGCACGTTCATCCGGTCAGTGAGGTACACGACGGAATATTGTGGCGGTAGAGAAACGGTTGAAAAGGCTCCGGTGCGACTGGCGTAGGTGAGTGGCGTCATTGTCGTGCCGTCGGCCAAGTAGGCCGGATTCGTCTTGACGAGGCCCAGTGTGCCGTTCAGCGTTGCGGCCCCGCTGACGACGAGCTTGTCGTACCTCGCGTTCGTCGCCATGTCGAGAGCGAGGCTGCTTCCGGAGCGGAACGTCACGTCGCCCGTAATCGACAGCGTCCCGATCTTGCCTACGCCGCCGGGAGCGATGATTCCGTCGTTGATAATCTCCGGGCGAGGGGCTACGTTGGCCGACATCAATATCGCTCCGGACCCGCCCAAAATTCCCCTGTTGGCGAGATCGCCATCCAACGCGATTGACCCGCCTTGCTCGACGATCATGGTCCCGAAATTCACCAGGTTGGCACCTAGCGCCTGTCTTAGTATTCCGCCATTGCCGACCGTGACGGTGCCGTAATTGGAGTTGTTGAATGCGTACGCATCCAGACTCACCGTCGCGGTGCTGATGACGGCCGTCGCTCCCGATTCGACATTGAGGTCGCCCATGTAGAAGGTTCCCCCGCCGAACAGTAAAGTGCCGGCCCCGCGGTCCACGGTCATTTGTGTCTTGTTATTTCGCGAGGTACCTGAATCGCCGCCTCCGCCGCCCAACGTCAGCGTGCCCGACTGCACCTGCCAATGCCCGCCGCCGTCGAAGATCGGACCTAACGTGGCGTTGCCGCTCCCGGCGGTCTTTGCGACTTTACCGCTCGCCAAGTTGCTCAGCGCGAGGTTCGGGGCATTCAAGTCGCCTGCGATTTCGACGGTACCTTCGTTAGTAACCCCGCCGACGATCTCGCCGCCGGAAAGTCGCAATGTGGTGCCGGAAAATAGCTTTATTCCTTGGGAAGGCAGGGTCACAATGCCACGCCCTGTTTTTTGCAGGACGCCGTTTACGATCTGCACGTCCGCCTTGATGGTACCGGTCGTCCAGGTCGAATCTCCCCCGATGATTACGCCGCCGCTACCCTCGACAGCTCCGCCAGAGAGATTGAGCGCGGCCGCCGTGCTCACTTTGAGATTGGAGGGATTGAAATCGAAACGGGCCGTGCCGCCGCTCAGATTCATCGTGCCGCCGGTGAAGACGGTACTGAACCTGGCTTCTCCGCCGCTCACATTCGTCTCGCCGCCGATATTGGCGGTATCGAAGCTCACCTTGCCTGCGCCGACATTCACGGTCCCGCCGGTGTAGGCAGCGGTAAATGTCAATGCGCCGCCATCTACGTTGAGCGTTCCATTGCCTGCAACGGTGCCGGCAATGGTATTGGCCCCGAGCGATTGATTTAGCGTACCTAGGTTGGTCACGGGCCGGGAGATTGCGACTGATGATGCGGAGTTCAGCGTCAAGGTGCCGCCCACCCGATTGATCAAGGTGCCTGTGCCGCTAAGCGTTCCGGCGCTGATGGTGGTTCTGCCCGCAAGATCGAGACTGTCCGCGGGATCGAAAATGTCGCTGGTGATGGACAAGGCGGTACCGGACAACCTTACGTTCTGCACGGACGGGTCCGTCGCGATGGCAAGCCGGTCGGTCGCGAGGGAATTCGCTTCCGCGACGTTGATGTTGCCGCTCGAGCCGACGCCCTTGGCGGTAAGGCTAAGAAGTCCGGTGGAGCTCGTGTTCACGGGCAGCTTGTCGCCGATAGCACCCTTGGCCTCGAGGGTCACGGAGTTGCCGGTAACAGTGCCACCGCCCGTGATGTCTCCGAAGGAAGCAAGGTGCGCGCTGCCGGTGGCGTTGCCTACCGGCGCGTTGAGCACGACGCTGTCGGTGGCGGATCCTCTGCTCGCTAGATTTGTGTCGCCGGTTCCCGCAGTATTCACCGCGTTCGATACGGTGATTGCGCGGTCCGAAATGAGATCGTAGGGATTCCCCGCGGCTGCGCCATTGTCCGCGCCCAACGTCACGGCACCGGTTTGGTTGACGAAGACGCCGCCGCTCGTGGTGGAGTTCGCAGTCAGAGTTCGCGCATTAGTGTTGACGCGACTGCTCGGGTTCACGCCAATGCCCATCGCGCCGCTGAGCGTCACCTGGTTCCCGGCGATCAACCCTGCTCCGGTGATGGCACCGCCGGCAACCAGCGTGGTGTCACCGGTGCTGTTGAGCGCGCCGCCCACTGTTAGTGAGCCCAGTGGCGCGGAGATTTGGAGCGATCCAGCGGTTAGCGGCTGAGCAAGCGTTAGGTCACCGACGGCTTGGGTGATAGACACGTTGCCCGTCGTGGAAAGCTCGCCCGCCGTATGGATGAACGATTTAGTGACGTTGACATCCGCGCCACCCTTCAGGAACGAATCGCTGGAGGAGAGCGACAGCACCGGAGTGCTGAGCGTGCCGCTGCTCAGCGTCAGTTGCGCTCCAGGGCCGAGCACACCGGAGCCGCCCACATTGAGCGTGCCCCCCGTGAGCGTCAGCCCGTACTGCCCCACGATGCCCTGGCTCACCGTGTTGGTGCCTGAGCCGAAGCTCAACTGCGGCCGCACCCCAGTGGTTGAATCGCCGTAGCCCTGCAAGTAACCCGTGACCGCGCTATCGGCGCCGAAGGTGAACTGCCCCGCCGCGCCGCTCGCCGGGTCCACGCCGAACACGGCATTGTTGCCGTTGATCGTGTTGGTGCCATCGAACTGCCCCGTGCCCGCCAGCGTGAGCGTGACGCTCGCCAGCGCATCGCCGAGCGTTGCGCCGTTGTGGTGCTTATGCGTGCCGCTGAGCAGGCCCGCACCGAAGATCTTGCCCCCGTCGTTGTCGATCAGCCCGTTGCCAGAGGTGGCAAGCGTCCCGTTCTGCAGCTCCACCGTGCCGGTGTTGTGCAATTGCGCCCCCGCCCCCAGCGTCAGGTCGCTGCCCACCGCCAACTGCCCTGAGTTATTCAACGGCAACCCGCTCAGCGTCTGGCTCGCCCCCGACACCGTCAGACTCGCCCCGGAGAGCACGTTCAGCGAAGAGCTCCCACTGCCCGTGATCGTCCCAGCGGTCCAGGTCGACAAGCCGGTGAGACTTAGAGTCGCGCTTGACAGAGCTAACGCACCACCGCTTTGCGTGTAATTCGAGACTGAAGAAGTGCCCTGCAAGGTCAGATTTCCAGATTGCACAGTAGCGCCGCCGGCAAGGTTGGCCGCGCCAAGCACGGTCAAGCTCCCACCGTTGATCAAAAGGCTATTGTTCGCGCTCGACGTGAGCGTCTTGACGGTGTTCGTGCCGCTTGTCACCCGCGCCTCGCTGCCGCCGCTCACATTGAGCGTGACGTCGTCGGTGCTATTGGGAATGCGGTTCTGGCTCCAGTTGCCGGCCGTCGTCCAGAGGAAATCGCCGGCAGTGTTGGTCCAGAAATCGCCCGAGGCGACGGAATGCGTGAGCGTCAGGTTGCCCGCGTTGTAGGTCTGCTGGAAGTCCGCGGGCAGGTTATGCGTCGCGAACGCGCCCGTGCGGCTGGCGTAGGTCAGGACCGGGAGGGATTCGCCATTCGGTGTGTAGCCGCTGCCCTGGGTGGCGTTGAGCGTGCCGGCGAGCGTCGCGCCGCCAGTGACGGCGAGCGTGTCGAAGCTCGTGGGGCTGGCGAGGCGCACATCGAAGCTCGAAGCGCTGCCGAAAGCGACATTGCCGTTTACGCTGAGCGTCCCCGGCGTGCTCGCGGTTCCGGGCGCAATGTGACCGGTGTTAGTCAGCGTACCCGTACCGCTGTTGACGGTGATGGTCCCCGTGCCGCGGATCGTGCCGGCGTTCGTCATGCTCGCGGCGCTCGCGGTGCCGTCCACCTCGAGCGAGCCGACGGAGACGGCCATCGTGCCGGGCCCCGAAACCGCGCCGGAGATGGTATTCGCGCCGCTCTGGACGACAACCGCGCCGTTGTTGGTGAGCACGCCGTTCGCGCTCAACGTAGCGCCCGCGAGATTGAGCGTGCCGTCGTTGATCATCGTGCCCGGGCCCGAGATCGTCCCGGACATCGTCTGCGTGTTGCCCGAAGTGAGCGCCACCGCCGAGCCCGAGCCGATGTTGAAGGCGCCGCTGCTCGTGCCCCCGCTTGCAAGCGTCACGCCGCCCCCGCCCGCGCCGACGTTGACCGTGCCGTAGTTGTTGAAGGGCACGATCATGCTGCCGCCGCCCGCCGGGCCCGGCGTGCTGAAGACACCGGTGAGGAGGTTGTTGAAGGCGTTGGTGCCGGCGCCGCTGCCGATGTTCGCGTAGTTGAGGACGAACTCGCCGCTGTTGTTGAGGGTCGCGCCGTTGAGCAGCGTGAGGGTCGCGCCGTTGCCGCCGCCGGTCCCCGAGCCGAGCACCGTGGCGTTCGCTCCCGTCCCCTCTGTCCTGAGGTTGGCGCCGTCCAGGAACCGGTGATTCCACCAATATCCGCCGGCCGCCGTGGGCGCCGGCATGTTGAGCGCGCCCAAAACGGTGAGCAACCCCGTGCCGTTGCCCTTGATCGTGGTGCCGACCGGCGGCTGTCCGAGCGTGTTGTTGTTGTCGACGCCCGTCCAGTTGAGCGTCGCCACGTTCATCGCCCCGGTGACATCGAGCACGCCGGTGCCGCTCAGGTTGACGGTGCTTGCGGCCGGCGCCGCGCCCTTCAGCGCGAGCGTGCCGGCCTGCACCGAAACGTCGCCCGAAAAGCTGGCGGCGCCGAGCACCGTCAGGCCGCCCCCGAGGATGAACAGGTGGTTGTTCGGGCTGCTGGTGATGCTCGCGATGCTCGTCGTGCCGGAGCTGAAGTTCACCGTGCTCGAGGGAAGATTCAGGACCACGCTGTCGATGCTTCCCGGCAACCGCGTATTGAAGTTCCAGTTGAGCGGGTTGCTCCAAAGGAAGTCGCCCGAATCGTTGTCCCAGAGGAAGGTTGCCGGGGGCGCCACCGGCAGCTTGGCGTTCCTGAGCGTCGGGTAAGCGCCTTGGGTCATCTCCCAGACGTTGGTGAAGTCCCAAGGGCGGGCGCCGAAGTTGTTGTTTCCGTTTGCCGCAGTCGGCCCGGTGAAGTTGGCCTGGGTCTGCATGTCGGCGGTGCTCATGCCGATGCCGAGCGTCGCCGAGCCGGTGCCGTTCAGGGCGCTGGAGGCCTGGCCCGACGCCGTGGTGTCCCAGAACGAGTTCTGCACCACGCTGGACGGGCACACGGCGCCGAACCCCGGGTTGCTGCAGATGCCGATGAGCCCGCCGACCGAGCTCGAGCCGCTGACCCTGCCGGAGCTGTACGAATTGAAGATCACGGAATTGGCCGTGCTGTACGAGCCGACGAGCCCGCCGACGTTGGATGTGCCCGTAACCGTCCCTCTCGCGTAGGCGTTAATAAAAGACGAGGGCTGGTCGAGCAGGCCGACCAGGCCGCCCACGTTGGAGAAGCCCGATACGGCGCCCGAGGCGAATACGCTGTTGACAGAGACTCCGCTGAACGTTCCGAGCGAGGCCTTGCCGATGAGGCCGCCGACGTTGCCGCCGCTGCCGCTGACGTCGGCGGTGCTGAAGGAATTGAGGATCTGGGTTCCGCGCGCGTCGCCGATGAGCGCCCCGACGTTGTTCAGGCCGCTCACGGTGCCGCCCACGATCCCGATGTTCTTGATGGTTCCGTTCAACGTCGCGCTGAACAGGCCGGTCGGGGATCCGCTCGTGTTGTTGATGTTCAGGTTGGTGATGACGTGGTTGTTGCCGTCGAAAATGCCGCGGAACTGCGTGCCGGTCGAGGTGTCGCCGATGGGCGCGATGCCCGCCACGGCATCGACGTCGTGCATGAGGAAATACAGGCCGCTCCGGGTCGCCGACGTGGCGTTGATCGACCGCAGCTGCGCGAGATCCTGCACCAGCCACCACTGGTTGACCGGGCCGGTGACGTTGGCGGCGAAGCTGGTGGGCGAGGTGTAGGAAGGCGGGTTGTAGTAGATGTTCGTGACCGGCGCCGCCACGCTGCCCGACGCACCGAAGTTCACGGTGCCCACGCGCGTGCCGGTGTTGTCCGTGATGAGCGTGACGCCGCCGGAAAAGCCGTTCGCGGATATCGGCTGGTTTACGTTGACGTGCCGCAGCGCCGACAGCGTCAGCGTCGTCGGATTGATCCAGGTGACCGGGTCATTCACGTTCACATCGCCCACGCCCGCGATGGCACCGCTTGTGCTGAGGATCGTGACGTTGCCCGCCTCGAGGCTGGCCGACAGGGTTGCCCCGGTCATGTCGCCCCCCGCGGCCGCGATCGTGAAATCGGTGGGGTCGATCAGCCAGGTGCCGCTCGTTCCGCCTTGCGATGCGGTGGTGACCTTCGCCGCCGGGTCGATGACGACCTTGTCCGCCGAGGTCTCGATGAAGCCGCCGTTCGCGCCGTTTGCGCCTTGCGCGCTCAGGACGCTTCCCGCTTCCAGCGTGGTTTTCTTCGCCGCCTTGAGAATGATTCGTCCCTCGGCGCCCACTTCCGCGCTGTCGGCGCTGATCGTGCCCGAGTGGTTGATCAGGCCCGCATAAATCCCCACGCGCCCCGCATCCGCCGAGATCGTCCCGAGGTTCACCGCCCGGTTGTCCGGCGCGGTGATCTCTACGCGCAGGTTGGGCGTGCCGGGGTTGACGAGCTCCACCGTGTTACCGGCGGCGAGCACCACCTCGCCCTTCGGGCTCGTGATGACTCCGCTGTTCGTCACTGCCGGCCCGACCAGGTAGACGCCGCCGCCGTTGCCGGCGATCGAGCCCTGGTTGACGACCGAGCCCGCGCCCGGGGTCGCGGTGAAGTTGAGCCGACCGGAGAGGAAGTCCGCGTTCGAGAGGTTGAGGCTAGAGGCGACGAGCCCCGCGACGTCGATCTGCGCCCCCGCGCCGAAGGTGATGCCGTTGGAGTTGATGAGGAAGACGCGGCCGTTCGACTGCAGCGCGCCGAGGATCGAGGACGGGTTTTGCGTCGTGACGCGGTTGAGGACCGCTGAGGTGCTGGACTGCTGGATAAATCTAGTGATGTCCCCCGCACCAATGGAGAAGCTTTGCCAGTTGATAATGGCATTCGGGGTGTTCGTGACCTTGAGAACATTTCCTAACTGAGAGAAGCTCGCCGCGCCGTTGACGACCGTCGGGCCGGTCGGGTTCGCCTGCGCGTGCGCGCCGAAGCATGCGGCCACCGCCAGCGCGAGCGGGCGCAGGCGATAGTGAAATGCGGAGTGTCCGGCGATTCTTGCTGCCGTTTTGCTTCTAGCTGGCAAAATGCTGGTGTCCCCTGCCCGAATGCTCCCATCGGGGACGTTGAGGCGTAATAGGACGAATGTCCTAGGCCGCTTCCAGGGGTGGGGCTATCGGCGTGCTGGGCTGCAAAGGATGATCGACGATTCCACCAGGGCACTGAGCACGCTCGCGCTCGAGCTGCACCGCGCCTGCCGCGACATGCCGGCGGACCGCTTCCAGGAATGGGCGATGAGCCGGCTCAGGGCCGACGTGCCCTTCGACTCCGGGCTCTGGGCGAGCGGGCTCTTCGACGTCCACGGCGACCCGATCGTGCACAGCCTCGTGCTCATTGACCGGCCGCTCGAGTTGATGGCCGATTACCTGCGGCCGGGAATCAAGGACGCGGACCACCTCGCGAAGCGCAACGTGGAGATCCCGGGTGTGGTGTCGGTCGAGAACTCGATGGACCGGCATCCGCAGACGACGCCGGCACTCGCGGCCTACATGAAGAAGTGGCGCATCGTGAACGCCATGGCCTGCCACACGATCGATGCGCTCACCGGACTCGTGACCGCGGTCGCGCTTTGGCGCGAGCGGCGCGAGGAGCCCTTCGTCGAGGACGAGCGCCGCTACTTCGAGGTCGCCATGCCGCACCTGATCGAGACCTATGGTACGAGCCGCCTCACGCATCTGGAGCGCGCCGCGCACCCGAAGAGCGCGGCGCTCTACGCGAGCGCGGCGGTCGACCGCCACGCGCACCTGCAGGTGGCGCCGCCGGACTTCCAGCGCCTGCTGCTCCTCGAATGGCCGCAGTGGCGGGGGCACCTGCTGCCGGAAGCCTTGCACGCGATCGTCGACGGCAGCCACGAGCGGCGCTTCGCAGGCCGGCACATCGCCGTGCGCGCCGAGCGCCTCAACGACATCTTCCTCGTGCAGGCGCGGCCGCGCATGGTGGTCGACGATCTGACCGCGCGCGAGCGCGAGGTGGCGCTGCTCATCGCGAGCGGCATGACCTACAAGGAAGCGGCGCAGCGCCTCGGCGTCGCGCCGGCGACCGTGCGCAACCACATGAGCGCCATCTTCGCCAAGCTCGGCATCGCCAAGCAGTCCGAGATGGCGGCGGCGCTGCGCGGCCTCGAGTGAGCCGCACGCGCCAGTCGTCGGCAGTCGACGCCGCCACGCTCGACTCGATCGCCGGCTTCGTGCGCCAGCTCAAGCAGCGCAGCCACGCGCTGATGCGCATCGCACCGGGACAGCACGTGCTCGACGTCGGCTGCGGCCCGGCCTCCGACACGCTGGCGCTCGCTGCCCTGGTCGGCCCGCAGGGCCGCGTGACCGGCGCGGACGCCGACCCGGCGATGGTCGCGGAGGCCGAGCGCCGCGCGCGCGAGTCGGGCGTCGCGGCCACGGTGCGGCACGAGTGCGCCCGTGCCGAGCGCCTGTTCATGTACCTGTCCGATCCCGCTCCGGCGCTCGCCGAGATCGCGCGGGTCACGAAGCGCGGCGGGCGGATCGTGCGCCTCGAGACGGATTGGGGAACGCTGTCGATCGATTCGCCCGAGCTGGAGATCGAACGGGCGCTCGCGCGCGCGCGCGCCGAGCGCTGGATGCCGAACGGCCACGCCGGCCGGCGGCTCTACGGCCTTTTCCGGCGCCGCGGTCTCGAGGGCCTGGCGATCGAGGTCCATCCCCTGCACAGCACGAGCTACGCCTTCGCGCGCGCCGCGGCAGTCTTCAGCGAGACCGAGGCGGCCGCGCTCGCGGCCGGCCTGGTCGACGAAGCGCAGCTCGCGCGCTGGCGTGGCGGCCTCGAGCACGCCGAGGCCGAGGGGACCTTTTTCTCGACGGTATCTCAGATCATGGTCTGCGGCCGGAAGCGCTAGCGACCTCAATCCTCAATCGATTCACGTGAAGCTCCTCTCGCGCGTCGGTCTGGCAGTAGTCTGACATCTTGCTTGCGTCGCGCGTCGGGGCGCGGTTAGAATCCTGACACTTCGCTGACGACTTCGACCCTGGCGCAGCGCGAGCCCGAAGACGCTGCCACGGGGCGAGCCGCCGAAGGCGCCGCGCCCCGCACAACAAGACGGCGAGACCACCGACCACAAAGGAGAGCTTCGATGAGCAAAGATCAGCCAACGGCGACGCCGCTGCGCCGCGAGTTCCTCACGGGCGCGGCGGCGGCCGCAGGCGGCGCCGCGACCCTCGGCTTCCCGATGATCGCGAAGGCGCAGGCGCCGATCGTGATCAAGATGCAGGGCGCGTGGAGCGCAACCGACATCTTCAACGATTTCGCGATGGAGTTCGTGCAGCGCGTCAACGACATGTCGGGCGGGCGCCTCAAGGTGGACTACCTGGTTGGCGGTGCGGTCGTGAAGCCGTTCGAAGTGACCGACGCCGTCAGCAAGGGCGTGCTCGATGCCGGCCACACCGTGCCGGTGTACTGGTACGGCAAGTCGAAGGTCGCCTCGCTGTTCGGATCCGGGCCGATCAACGGCATGGACGCCTTCCAGACGCTGTCCTGGATCTACCGCGGCGGCGGCCTCGACCTGTACAACGAGCTCCTGAAGAAGCTCGACCTCAACTACGTCGGCTTCTTCGCCATGCCGATGCCGACCCAGCCGCTCGGCTGGTTCAAGAAGCCGGTGACCGACGCCAAGCAGCTGAAGGGCCTCAAGTACCGCACGGTGGGTCTCGCGGCGGACCTGTTCCAGGAGATGGGCTCGAAGGTGACGCAGCTGCCCGGCGGCGAGATCATCCCCGCGCTCGAGCGCGGCGTGATCGACGCCTTCGAGTTCAACAACCCGACCTCGGACATGCGCTTCGGTGCTGCGGACGTGATCAAGAACTACGAGATGGGGTCGTTCCACCAGGCGATGGAGTTCTTCGAGATCGTCATCAACAAGAAGAAGTGGGACTCGATGCCGAAGGACCTGCAGGCCATCTGGCGCCACGGCGTCGAAGCGACGTCGCAGTCGAACTACTGGACCGCGATGGCGAACTATCCCAAGGACCTGCGCAAGCTGATCGACAAGGACAAGGTGAACGTGATCCGCACGCCGAAGTCGGTCTTCCAGGAGCAGCTCAAGGCCTGGGACGTGCTCACCAAGCGGCTCTCGGACGCCGACCCGTTCTTCAAGCGCGTGGTGGAGTCGCAGCGCGCGTGGGCCAAGGACGTGTGCTACTACTGGTTCCTGAACGACGCCGAGTACAAGATGGGCTACGAGCACGTCTTCAAGACGAAGCTTCCGGCCTGATTCCCTCCTCGGGGCAGAGCATCCCTCACCAGCTGGGGCGGCATCGCAGGTGCCGCCCCATTTTCTTGTGAAGCACCCGCGCACATGGTAAGCAGGCTCGTCTACGGCATCGACCAGCTGAGCAGGATGGTCGGCCACGCTTTCGCGTGGTGCATCGTGATCCTCACTTTCGGCACGTCCTACGAGGTATTCGTGCGCTACGTGCTGAACGACCCGACCAGCTGGGCCTTCGACATGAGCTACCTCATGTACGGCAGCCTGTTCTTCATGGCCGGTGCCTACACCCTGTCGCGCAACGGCCACGTGCGCGGCGACTTCCTGTACCGCATGTGGCCGCCGCGCGTGCAGGCGAGCGTCGAGCTGATCCTGTACGTCCTGTTCTTCTACCCCGGCGTCCTGGCGCTGACGTTAGCGGGCTGGAGCTACGGCGCCGAGGCCCTGAAGATCCGCGAGGTGAGCGTCAACAGCCCCGTCGGCATTCCGGTGTGGCAGCTCAAGCTCCTCATTCCCTTCGGCGCCGCGCTGCTCGCGCTGCAGGGGCTGGCCGAGGTCACGCGCTGCATCCTGTGCATCCGCGACAACCGCTGGCCGCCGCGCCTGCACGACGTCGAGGAGCTCGAGGACGTGCTGATCGAGCAGCACGCGGCCGCGGATAAGGCCAGGCAGGAGGGCGCCAAGTGAGCGATCCGGCCGTCGCCCTGCTCATGCTGGGCCTGTTCATCTTCATCATCCTGCTCGGCTTCCCGATTGCGTTCACCCTGATGGGCATGGGGGTGGGATTCGGGTTCTATGCCTACTACCAGGCGGGCCAGGAGTTCTTCGACAACAGGATCTTCTACCTGCTGACGCAGAACACCTGGAGCATCATGAGCAACGACGTCCTGGTGGCGGTGCCGCTGTTCCTCTACATGGGCTACGTCGTCGAGCGCGCCAACATCCTGGACCGGCTCTTCTACAGCCTGCAGGTGGCGCTGCGGCACGTACCGGGCGCGATGGCGGTGGCGGCGCTCGTGACCTGCGCGCTGTTCGCCACCGCGACCGGGATCGTCGGTGCGGTGGTGACGCTGATGGGGCTGCTCGCGTTTCCCGCGATGCTCAAGGCGGGCTACGACCAGCGCCTCTCGGCGGGCGTGATCTGCGCCGGCGGCACCCTCGGCATCCTGATCCCGCCCTCGATCATGCT
The DNA here is from genome assembly GCA_021813275.1 of Pseudomonadota bacterium. Taxonomy (GTDB): domain Bacteria; phylum Pseudomonadota; class Gammaproteobacteria; order Burkholderiales; family SG8-39; genus JAKALD01. The sequence goes on from JAKALD010000016.1 coordinate 18,118, forward strand.
GATCGTGTACTCGGCCACCGCATCGGTTTCGGTGGTGCGGCTGTACGCCGGCGCGATGCTGCCGGGCTTCCTGCTGGCGGGCCTGTACATCGTCTACGTGATCGCGCGCGCGCTGATCAACCCGAGCCTTGCGCCCAAGCTGCCCAAGGAAGAAAGCAACGTCCCCTGGGGCAAGGCTTTCGTGCTGCTCGCGCAGGCGTTCCTGCCGCTCGCGGTGCTGATCCTCGCCGTGCTCGGCTCGATCCTGTTCGGCCTGGCCACGCCGACCGAGGCGGCCGCGGTGGGGGCGCTCGGGGCCATGCTCCTTGCGGCCGCCTATCGGGCGCTCACCTGGGGCCGGCTGCGCGAGGCGGTGTACCTCACCGCGCGGACTTCGGCGATGGTCTGCTTCCTGTTCGTCGGCTCCTGGACCTTCTCGTCGGTGTTCTCGTACCTCGGCGGCGAGGGCATCATCAAGCAGTTCGTGCTCGGGCTGAACCTGAACCCGATCCTGTTCCTCATCATCTCGCAGCTCATCATCTTCCTGCTCGGCTGGCCGCTCGAGTGGAGCGAGATCATCATCATCTTCGTGCCGATCTTCCTGCCGCTGCTGCCGCACTTCCACGTCGATCCGATGCTGTTCGGCATCCTGGTGGCGCTCAACCTGCAGACCTCGTTCCTGACGCCGCCGATGGCCATGTCGGCCTACTATCTGAAGGGCATCGCGCCGCCATACGTTCAGCTCTGGACCATCTTCAAGGGCTGCTTCCCGTTCCTCGGCATGGTGTTCGTGACCATGTTCCTCGTGTACGTGTTCCCGCAGATCATGTTCTGGCTGCCCAACCTCATGTACGGGCGCTGAGAAATCGGGATGGACGCATCGCAGCTCAACTGGCTCGCCGCGGCGGACGCCGCGCGCGCGATCCGTGACGGCGCGATCAGCGCCGAGGAGCTGACCGCGGCCTGCCTCGCGCGCGTGCGCGAGGTGGACGAGGCCATGCAGGCGTGGGCGTTCCTCGATCCGGAGCACGCCCTCGGCCAGGCGCGCGCGCGCGACCAGGAGCGGCGCGCGGGCCATCCGACCGGCCCGCTGCACGGCGTGCCGGTCGCGCTGAAGGACATCATCGACACCGAAGACATGCCGACCGAGGACGGCAGCGTGCTGCACGCCGGGCGCACGCCGGCGCGCGACGCGGCCGTGGTGGCGATGCTGCGCGCGGCGGGCGCGGTGGTCTTCGGCAAGACGGTGACGACCGAGCTCGCCACGTATGCGCCGGGCAAGACGCGCAATCCCCACCATCCCGGGCATACGCCCGGGGGCTCGTCGAGCGGCTCGGCCGCCGCGGTCGCCGCCGCGATGGTGCCGCTCGCGCTCGGCAGCCAAACCAACGGCTCGGTGATCCGGCCGGCGTCGTTCTGTGGCGTGTACGGCTTCAAGCCCACGCACGGGCTGATCCCGCGCACCGGCGTGCTCAAGCTGTCGCGCACCCTCGACCAGATCGGCGTCTTCGCGCGCAGCGTCGAGGACGCGGCGCTGCTCGCCGAGCAGCTCGTCGGCTACGACCCGGGCGACCCGGACACGCGGGCGCGCGCGCGACCGCGGCTCGCCGAAGCCGCGCGCAGCGAGCCGCCGCTCGTGCCGCAGCTCGCGTTCGTCAAGGGGCCCGTGTGGGACCGCGCGAGCGATGAAACCGCGCAGGCGTTCGAGGAGCTCGCCGCGGCGCTCGGCGACCGGGTGTTCGAAGTCGATCTCGGTGAGGCGGCGCGCGGGGCGCTCGAGCTCCATCGCACGATCATGGAAGCCGAAATGGCGGCGAACCTCGACCTCGAATGGGAGAAGGGGCGCGCGCGGATGTCCTCCTCGCTGCGCGCGCAGCTCGAGCGCGGCCGGGAGGTCACGGCGCTCGACTACCAGCGCGCCTGCGCGCGCATTGCGCTCCTGAACGCCGGCTTCGACGACATCTTCGAGCGCTGCGATGCGATCGTCACGCCGGCGGCGGCCGGAACCGCGCCGCGCGGCCTCGAATCGACCGGGGACCCGGCGTTCTGCACGCTGTGGACGCTGTGCGGCATGCCCGCGCTCAGCCTGCCGCTGATGCGCGGCGAGAACGGGCTGCCGCTGGGCGTGCAGCTCGTCGGGCCGCGCGGCGGGGACGCGCGGCTGCTGCGCACCGCAAGCTGGCTCGAGCGCCAGCTCGCGCAACTCTGAGGGAGGACGCACGCGATGCTGCCCAAGTACCTGGCGGGAATTCTGGCCGCGGCTCTGTTCATCGCCTTCGTCGCGCCGGTGGTCGTCAAGCTCAAGGACGTCGCGCTCGGCGTGGTCGTGCTGATCGGCGTGGCCATGATGCTCACCGACCTGTGGCAGTCGCTCCGGTCGCGGCAGGACTGAGCGGCCCGGTCGCCGGCCGGGTCTAGCCGCGCGCGGCGCGCAGGTAGGCGCGCGCGCTCGCCGCGCGGATGGTACTTCGCCGCGCGCACTGCCGCGCGCGCCTGCTCGGCGGTGCCGACGTGCGGCACCTGCACGCCCATGACGCCGCGGTCGAGCACTTGCGCGATGTGCTCGGGGCTGCGCGTCGCGGGGCGCGCGATTGCGGTCATGCCGCTCGCTTCGGCTGCCATCGCCAGCAGATCGACGCTCTCCGGCGAGAGCGCGCCGTGCTCGCAGTCGAGCAGCACCCAGTCGAAGCCGAGCGCACCGAGCATCTCGACGAGCTGCGGCGAGGGGATCATCACCGAGACGCCGAACGCCGGCTCGCCTGCGCGCAGCTTGCGCTTCATCGCATTGTGCTTCACCCCCGCCTCCTCGTTCCGCCGCCGCGATGATACCGCGCGCCGCGTCAGGCGCGATTCAGTCTGGCGGCGTGCGGCGCCCGGAACCCGGCCGCGCGCCGCGGGGTCGAAGCAGACATACCGACAAGCGCCCCGAAGGAGGAGACATGAGCGCACAGCCTCAGGCGGCGTCCGCCGAAATGGTGGTCGCGCGCCTCGAGCGGCTTTCCGTGTGGTCGCTGCCTTACCTGTACCTCGGCATCATCGGGGTCGGGTTCCTGTTCACCTTCTACGACATCTTCGACATCAACGTCTCGTTCATCCAGACCTGCGCGCAGATCGTGCCCGCGTGCAAGCCCGAGACCGCGGCGAGCTTCATCGGCGTGCCGGTGCTGCTCAATCTCGCCGGCTACGTGATCGGGACCCTGGTGCTCTCCCCCGTGGCCGACACCGTCGGCCGCCGCAACCTGCTGCTCGTCACGATGGTGATCACCGGCCTGGGCTCGCTCTTCAACGCGTTCGTCGCCGACTACTCGTGGTTCAACGCGGCGCGCTTCGTGACCGGCATCGGTATCGGCGCCGACCTCGCGGTCGTCAACGTCTACGTCAACGAGATGGCGCCGACCCGGGAGCGCGCGCGCTACACGTCGGCGGTCTTCACCTTCTCGGCAGTCGGAGCGGTGCTCGGCATCTGGCTGGGGCTGCTGCTCACCACGCCGCCGACGCCGTTCCCGCTCGGTCTGCCCTTCGCGATCGCGGGAGAACACTTCGCCGAGGGCTGGAGGATCATGTACGCCGTCGGCGCGCTGCTCGCCGTCATCGGCATCGTGATGCGGGTGCGGCTGCCGGAATCGCCGCGCTGGCTGCTGAGCCGCGGACGCCGCGCGGAGGCCGCCGCGGTGGTCGCCGAGATGGAGCGCCACGCAGCCGCCCGCGGCCCGCTCGCCGAGCCGAAGCCCGAGGGCGTGCGCGTCGAGGCCGAGGCGCGCTACGGCATGACCTACGCCGAGATCTTCGCCAACCCGACCTACCTCAAGCGCACGCTGGTGCTGTTCGTGATGTGGTTCCTCGCCTACGTCACGGTGTACGGCTTCGCGGCCGGCTTCACCAGCGTGCTCTCGGCCTCGGGCTATCCGCCGCCCGAAGCGGGCCTGATCACCGCGTTCGGCACGTTCGGCTTCGTGCTGTGCGCGCTCACCGCGGCGTGGCTCGGCGAACACCTCGAGCGCAAGCTCTGGCTGCCGATCGCCGCGGTGATCACGATCGCCGGCGGCGTGCTGCTCGCGCTGGCCGGCGAGCGCTTCGGGCTGTCGATCCTCGGCTCGATCATCGTGTTCTTCGGCTTCAACCTGTGGGTGCCGCTCGCCTACAGCTGGTCGACCGAGAGCTATCCGGCGCGCGCGCGCACCACGGGCTTCGCCCTCGTCGACGGGGTCGGGCACCTGGGGGGCGGCATCGGCCTGATCCTGATCGCTCCGCTCATTCCCAGGATCGGCCCGCTCGGCGCGATGCTGCTGATCTCGGTGTTCCTGCTGGTCGCGGCGATCGTGGCGCAGGGCGGCGCGCGCACGCGCGGGCTGCCGTTGCACGAGATCTCGCCCTAGCGCGCCGCGGCGCGCTGGAAATCGGCGCTACAGCGCGTTGAAGATGCCGTTGATCGCGTCCTCGGCAAGGCCGAAGCCGGCGCCCATGCCGAGGCCCGCGGTGAGGTTGCTGAGGAAGCCGCCCGATCCCGAGCTCGCCCAGCCGCGCGGCTGCACCGTGGGATTGGGATGCGTCTGCAGCTGCGCTTCGAGCGTCTGGATGTACTGGCCCATCTGGCTCACCAGCATCGCCAGCATCTGATTCTGGTTCTGCACGGTCATCGCGATCTCGCGCAGGTCCACCGACCATTCGCGGCCGGTCGCCTCGTCCGGCGCCGCGCTCTTCAGCTTCTGGGCGAGCGTCTGGATGTTCTCGACCAGCGACTGCGACTGCTGCTCGACCTGCATGACCTGGTTCTGCGCGCTGCTGAAGTCCATCGTGTCGCTCCCGGTGAGTGGCTGCCCTTCCGACAGCCGTCGCGGGCGACAGTTCCGCTGCGCGCGAAGCTTGCGCGCGCGTCAACCGGACGCCCTTTCACCGAGCGTCAGGATCGGCTCCGAAGAAGTAATCCATCGTCGCGAAGCCCGGAGCGTCGACGAAGCGCGCGAGGTTGATGACGCCGTGAAAGCCGAACGGCAGCGCGGCGGGCTCGGTGTGCTCGAAGGAGAAGCGGTCGGCGACCTCCCCGGTCGCATAGGCGATGCCGTGGCGCTCCTCGAGGTAGGTCCGGTAGCGCCGCCCGATCGCCTGGTCCTCCGGATGGCTCGGCGCAATCGCCGGGTCCTGCAGCGCCTCGAGCAGCGCGCGCGAGCGCAGCGAGAAGCCGCCGTTGCCGACGTTGTGATGCGGCGCGCTGCGCTCGAAGGTGTGCTCCCAGCGCGCGCCGACGTAATCGAACAGCAGGAACTCCGGCGACCACGCCGCCGGGTTGACGACGTAGCCGTCCCATTGCGCGAGCAGCACGTATTCGGTGTCGATGTGCCGCACCAGCTCCTTGAGCACGAAGCGCGAGTACTCCTCCGCGGAGCGCAGCGTCGCGATCGGCTCGCTCGCGACGCCCGGCAGGGCGCACGCCCGGTCGCTCAGGAACTTGACCTGCGCGAACTCGCAGCCGGCCATGCTCAGGCGCAGCGCGCGCTCGGCGAGCGCGTGGTTGCTGCAGTCGACGACGCACAGCGTGGTGTCCTCGATCCTGCGCTTCGGCGCCGCGGCCGCGTGTCCGGGCGCGACTTCGAGCAGCGCGCGCTTCAACGCGCGGATCGCCGCATCGAGCTTCCCTTCGCCGTGCACGGCGGTCCACAGCAGGCCGTGCGCCGCGTGCATCCTCGGGTCGCGGCGCAGCGCCGCGCGGAAGGCCGCGATCGCCTCCGCATAGCGCTCGAGCCCGAGGTAGCACACAGCGACCAGCGCACGGCTGTGCGCGTCCTCCGGGTCGAGCGCCAGCGCGGACTCGAGCAGCTGGGTCGCGAGCTCGCCGCGATTCGCCCGGTAGGCGATGAAGCCGAGCGCCGCGAAAGCGCGCGGGTCGTCGCTGCCCCCCGCCACCAGCGCCGACAGCCTGTCGGCGGCGTCCTGCATCGCTCCGCCGAGCAGCGCATCGATCGCCTCGCGCACCGCGGGCGCGGCATCGAGCGCGCGCAGATGGCGCAGGGTGGGAGCGATGATCTGCGGGTAGTAGATCACGCCGCGGCGCGGGCGCGGCTAGCCGGCCGCCGCCGCGCGCCGCTCGAGCAGGCGCTCGAATTCGGCCGCCTCGAGCGGCCCGCTGTGCAGGTGGCCCTGCCATTCCTCGCAGCCCAGGGCGAGCAGCCGCGCGAGCTGGCCTTCGCTCTCGACGCCCTCCGCGGCCACGTGCAGCCCGAGGCTGCGCGCCATCGCCGCGATGGTCTGCACGATGACCGCGTCGTCGCGGCTGCTCTCCAGCTCGCGCAGGAACGAGCGGTCGATCTTCAGCTTGTCGATCGGCAGCCGGCGCAGGTAGGCGAGGCTCGAGTAGCCGGTGCCGAAATCGTCGATCGCGACGCGCACGCCGAGCTCGCCGATGCGCCGCAGCGTCTCGATGTTGGCCGGCAGGTTGGCGAGCAGCACGCGCTCGGTCACCTCGAGCTCGATGCGGCCGCCCTCCACGTCCGCCGCGCGCAGCGCCTCGCGCAGCCGCGCAACGAAGGCATCGCCGTCGGCGAGCTCGTGCGCCGAGACGTTGAGCGAGATACATGGCCGGCCGGGCAGGCTGCGCTGCCAGGCGCCGGCCTGCGACAGCGCGCGCTGCAGCGTCCACTCGCCGAGCGCGCGGATCAGGCCGCTCTCCTCGGCGATCGGGATGAACGCTTCGGGGCCGAGCAGACCCCTTTCCGGATGGCGCCAGCGCACCAGCGCTTCCGCGCCCACCAGGCTCGCGCCGCGCCCGCGCACCACCGGCTGGAAGCGCATCACCAGCTCGCCGCGCGCGAGCGCGCGGCGCAAGTCGTTCAGCATCGTCAGGCGCTCGAGCGCCTTTGCGTTGAGCTCGGGCGAGGAGAAGCGGAAGCCCCCGCGCCCGGTTTCCTTGGCGTGGTGCAGCGCCGCGTCCGCGTTCTTCAGCAGCTCGCTGAAGTCGCGCCCGTCGTCGGGGTACACGCCGATGCCGATCGAGGCGCTCACGCTCAGGCTGCGGCCCTCGACCACGAAGGGGCGCGCCAGGATCCCGAGGATGCGCTGCGCCACCGCCGCGGCGTCCTGCGCTGCCTTGAGCCCGTCCCACAGCAGCACGAACTCGTCGCCCCCGGTGCGCGCGAGCGTGTCCTCGCGACGCAGCGTGTTGGACAGGCGCTCGGCCACCGCGCGCAGCAGCGCGTCACCCGCGCGGTGCCCGAGCGAGTCGTTCACCAGCTTGAAGCGGTCCAGGTCGAAAACGAGCAGCGCGAGCCGCCCGCGGCTGCGCGCCGCGGCGAGGATCGCGTGGTTCACGCGGTCGATCAGCAGGTTCCGGTTCGGCAGCCCGGTGAGCGCGTCGCGCGTCGCCAGGTACTGGATGCGCTCCTCGGCCTGCTTGCGCGCCGTGATGTCGGCGCCCGTGCCGCGGTAGCCGGCGAAGCGCCCCTCGCCGTCGTGGACCGGCACCCCGCTCACCGACTGCCAGATCACGCGCCCCGACTTGGTGATCGCGCGATGGGTCAGCTCGCGGAACGCCTCGGGACGCTCGCCGTGGCGCGCGAACCACGCGCCGAGCGCGCGCGCTTCGCCGAGCGGCATGAGCTCGCGCGGCGTGCGCCCGAGAATCTCCGAGCGCATGAACCCGAGCACCGCCTCGATGCGCTCCGACAGGTAGGTGAAGCGCCAGGCGGCGTCGGTTTCCCAGACGTATTCGCCCGAGGCCTCGACCACGTCGCTGAAGCGGCGCTCGCGCTCGGCGAGCGCCTCGCGCGCCTTGCGCTGCTCGCTGACGTCGCGCATCACCGTCTGCACCACGAGCCGGCCGCGCTCGAGGTAGGACACGCTCGCGACCTCGGCCACGGTCTCGCCGCCGTTCAGGCAGCGCAGCGCCCGCTCCTCGAACTGCGAGACGCCCGGACCGAGCGCGTGGTAGCGCAGGCGCTCGCGCGCGCGCTCGAGGTGCCGCGGCTGGATCGTGTCCTCGAAACGCATGCCGATCAGCTGGTGCGGCGACTTCGCCCGCAGGATGCGCGCTGCCGCCGGGTTCGCGTACTCGATCACGCCGTTCGAGTGCACGCACACGCCGTCGGGGGCGAGCTCGATGAGCGAGCGGTAGCGCACCTCGGCGTCGCGCGTGGCCTGCTCGGCGCGCTTGCGCACGTCGATGTCGACCGCGGTTCCGGAGATGCGGGTCGCGCGGCCGCTCGGGCCGCGCTGCGCGATGCGGCCCGAGGACAGGACCCACTTCCAGCCGCCCGCGACGGCGCGCATGCGGTGCTCCACGCCGTGCGCGGGCGGCGCGCCCTCGAGCGCAGCCGCGAATGCCGCGCGCACCGCGGCGCGGTCCTCGGGATGGACGAGCCGCAGCAGGTCCACGGCGCGCGCCGTGCGCGCGGCCGGCTCGCCGCCGAGCAGGCGCGCCCAGCCTTCGCTCAGGTAGGTGAGCCCCGATTCGAGGTCGCAGTCCCAGACCGCGAGGTTGCCGCCCTCGAGCGCCAGCTCGAGCCGCTCCTTCGCCTCGCCGAGGGCGCGCTCCGCGCCGACCCGCTCGCTCACGTCGCGCCCGACGCCGCGATAGCCGAGGAACTCGCCCGCGGTGTCGAAGCGCGGCTGGCCGGAGATCAGGTGGATGCGGCGCTGGCCGTCCTCGCCGCGGCGCGCGATCTCGAAATCGAAGAACGGCGAGCGCGCCTCGAGCAGCTCCGCGAGGCCGGCGAGCGCCGAGCGCGAGACCTCGACCCCGGGGACCTCCCAGGGGCGCCTGCCGAAGGCGCGCGCCTGGCCGAAGAACGCCAGCACCGTCGGACCGCCGCTCAGCCAGGTGATGCGGTGCTCCGCATCGCACTCCCAGAACCAGTCCGCCGAAAGCGCGGTGAGGCTGCGGAAGCGCTCCTCGCTCGCGCGCAGCGCCGCGAGCTCGCCGGCGTCGCGCTGCAGGATGCCGCGCAGCAGCAGGTACACGAGCGTCCCGGCCAGGCCGGCGAGCAGCAGGCCATGCAGCAGCGCGTACCAGCCCGGGTCGAAGGCCGGCGAAACGTAGGACTCGAAGAACAGCTCGTAGACGACGGCCGCGGCGCCGAGCGCGACGAGATACCACGGGAAGATGCGCGCCAGCCGGTTGCCCCTCAGCCGGCGCAGCAGCTCGGCCCGCCTGTGCGTCGCCCAGCGCAGCATCGCCTAGCGCGCCGCCTCGCGCGCCGGCGGGGCGACCTTGAGCACCTCGTCGATGGTGGTCTGCCCCGCGCCGACCTTCATCGCGCCGCTGATGCGCAGCGGCTTCATGCCTTCCTTGAACGCGATTTCGCGGATGCGCGCAATGTCCGCGCCGGCGCTCACCTGCTCCTTGACCGCGCCGGAGTACAGCAGCGTCTCGTAGATGCCGACGCGCCCGAGGTAGCCCGTCATGCGGCATTCCAGGCAGCCGACCGGCTTGAACACGCTCGGCGGGCGGTTCGCCTTCCACGGCGCGACCAGCGCGTCCCAGGCGGCAACGTCCTCGGCGCGGTTGAGCTCGACCTGGCGCTTGCAGTGCGGGCACAGGGTGCGCACCAGGCGCTGCGCCATGACGCCGTTGATCGTGGAGTTGAGCAGGTACGGCGCGACGCCCAGCTCGAGCAGCCGCGTGACCGCGGTCGGCGCGTCGTTGGTGTGCAGCGTGGAGAGCACCAGGTGGCCGGTCAGCGCTGC
>JAKALD010000016.1:27781-28253 GCA_021813275.1 Pseudomonadota bacterium
CACCGCCATCTCGGCGGTCTCGAGGTCGCGGATCTCGCCCACCATGATGATGTCCGGATCCTGGCGCATGAGCGCGCGCAGGCCCTCGGCGAAGCCGAGCTCGATCGCCGGCTGCACCTGCATCTGGTTGAAGGCCGGCTCGACCATCTCGATCGGGTCCTCGATGGTGCAGACGTTCACCTCGGGCGTCGCGAGCTGCTTGAGCGTCGAGTACAGCGTGGTCGTCTTGCCCGAGCCGGTCGGGCCGGTGACCAGCACGATGCCGTTCGGCCTCTCGGTCATCTCCTTCCAGCGCCGGTCGTCTTCCTCGCTGAAGCCCAGCTCGCGGAAGTCGCGCACCAGCACCTCGGGGTCGAAGATGCGCATCACCAGCTTCTCGCCGAAGGCGGTGGGCAGCGTCGAGAGGCGCAGCTCCACCTCCTCGCCCTCGAGCGTGCGCGTCTTCACGCGCCCGTCCTGCGGGCGGCGCTTC
>JAKALD010000211.1 GCA_021813275.1 Pseudomonadota bacterium
TCCGATCTACGCGGCGATCGCGTCGCTCTCGCCGAAGAGCCACGCGCCGCCCAACTCGCGAGGGAGCGGCGCAGCGTACAGGCCGTCTCCCGCCGGGCGCACGGCGAGCCCGGCGCGCGCGCAGTACTGCGCGAGCGCACCCGGGTCGCGGCACGCGAGCGCGTAGCCCGCAAGGGCCGGCGCCGGAGGCGGCGCGGCCCCGAGCAGCGCCTGCCAGTCGGCAGCGCGGCCGATCAACGTCGCGCCGCGCGCGGCGGGCAAGCTCACCATCGCTCCGGCCGGGCGCGGCAGCAGCGCCGCGAAGCGCGCGTAACGCGCAGCGACCGCGACCGGATCTTCCGCCACCACGAACACCGCGGCGAGCGCGACGGCGCCGTTGGCATGCGCGACGTACCGCGGCTGCCACAGGCACTCGGGCGTGAGCTGTCGCACGAACTGGATGCGGCCCTCGGGCATCTTCCCGGGCGGCAGGCGCACGACCTCGAAACGCGCCGTGCGCGCCGCGCCGTCACTCTCGACCTCGCGCTCGAGCTTCACGAGCGGCAGCGGCCCGAAGCCGTGGCGCTCGAGGCGCGCATGCTCCTCGCCGGCGGCCGGGGTTCCGAAGCAGGCGAGATGCACACCGGTGTGATGCGCGAGAGCGGCGCGCACGCTGGCGGCGTGCGGCGTGTCGAGGGTCGGCGCGAGGAGCTCGAGGTAGCCCTCCTCGAGCATCACGCAGCGATTGGACGTTCCCGCGGGTCGCACGGCGCCGTGCTCGTCGCGCACGGTCTGCGCCGACACGGGCGTCGTGGTGAAGCCGAGCGCTGCGAGCGCGCGCGCCGCGGCCGCCAGGTCCGGAACGAAGTGCGCGACGTGATCGAGGACGAGGCTCCCCGCCGGCGGCTGCTGGCGCTCGGCGACGGAGGTCATGCGCGGCGGACGGGCGGTTTCGACACGTCGATGTTCTGCGGGCGGAGGCCGGGTGTAATAATAACTGCATGAACCGGCCGGTCGAACCGAGCGCGGCGGCGCAGGCGCAGACCGTGAGCGGCGCCGAGGCCGCGGTCTGGATGCTGAAGGCGCACGGGGTGGAAGTGATCTTCGGCCTGTGCGGCGACACCAGCCTGCCGCTGTACGACGCGCTGGCGCGCCTGCCGCACGGCATGCGCCACGTGCTCACGCGCGACGAGCGCTCGGCGGCGTACATGGCCGACGGCTACGCGCGGGTGTCGGGCAGGGTCGGCGTGTGCGAAGGTCCTTCGGGCGGCGGCGCGACCTATCTCCTGCCCGGGCTGGTCGAGGCGAACGAGTCGTCGGTGCCGGTGCTCGGCATCACGACCGACGTTTCGGTCGCGGCGCGCGGCCGCTACACGCTCACCGAGGTCGACCAGGGCGCGCTGATGCAGCCGCTCACCAAGTGGAACGCCGTGCTCGATCGCGCAGCCGACATCCCGCGCGTGTTCCGCGCGGCGTTCAACCAGATGACCACCGGCCGGCCGGGGTCGGCGCACATCGCGCTGCCCTTCGACGTGCAGAACGCGAGCCTCGAGCGCGCCGACGTCTGGGGCGACCCGAGCCTGGGGCAGGTTCCGGCGCGGCGCGTGGCGCCCGATCCCTTCTACGTCGAGCTCGCCGCGAAGCTCCTGCGCGAGGCCGCGCGCCCGCTCTTCATCTGCGGCGGCGGCGTGCTGATCTCTGGTGCCGAGCACGAGCTCGCCGAGCTCGCCGAGCGGCTCTCGGCCCCGGTCGCGACCACGATCAGCGGGCTGGGCTCGATTCCCGGGGATCATCCGCTCGCGCTCGGCGTGGTCGGCTCGAACGGCGGCACGCCCGAGACGCGCGCGGTCGTCGACCAGGCCGACCTGGTGGTGTTCGCCGGTTGCCGCGCGGGCTCGGTGACCACGGAGCGCTGGCGCCATCCCGCGCCCGGCAGGGCGAAAGTGTTGCACCTGGACATCGATCCGGCGGTGATTGGCGCGAACTACCGGGTGGACGTGCCGCTCGTGGGCGACGCGCGCCTCGCGCTCGCGCTGCTCAACGAGGCGCTCGAGAGCCGGGGGCGTCCGTCCCGGAATGCGCCGCCGGAGGCCGCGGCGGTTCAGGAAGCGAAAGCGCGCAAGCTCGCGAAGTTCCGCAGGCTCGCCGCCTCAGACGAGAAGCCGATCCGGCCCGAACGCCTGGTGGCGGAGCTTGCGCAGGCGCTCGACCCGGACAGCATGCTCGTTACCGATCCGGGCACGCCGTGCCCCTACTTCTCGGCGTACTTCCCGGTGCGCGGAACGGGCAGGCGGCTGCTTTCGAACCGCGCGCACGGCGCGCTCGGCTACGCGCTCTCGGCGGCGATCGGCGCGCACCTCGCGCGCCCCGCGGCGAAGTGCGTCGCCGTCATGGGCGACGGCAGCTTCGGCTTCACGGTCGGCGAGCTGGAGACCGCGGCGCGCCTGAAGCTGCCGATCACCTTCGTGGTAATCGCGAACGGCAGCTACGGCTGGATCAAGGCGGGGCAGAAGAGCGGCTACGGGAAGCGCTATTTCTCAGTGGACTTCGGCGCGACGGATCACGCCGCGGTCGCCGCCGCCTACGGGGTGAGGAGCCGGCGCGTGACCGAGCCGCGCGAGCTGGCCGGGGCGCTCGCGCAGGCGCTGGCGCACGGCGGGCCGAGCCTGGTCGACGTGGTCTGCCAGCCGCTGCACGAGGCGCACGCGCCAGTTTCCGAATGGGTCGCCTGAAGGAGGGCAGCGTGGACGAATCGAAGGAGCGCCCGGACCTGCTGATCGCGCGCGGGCACCACGACATGGGCGGCCGGCCCGCGGGCAAGGTCGAGCCGGGCGAGCACGACTACGCCGAATGGGAGCGGCGCGTTGACGCGCTGATGGTGCTGCTCACCGGCGTGCGCGGCGGCGGGCAGCGCATGACGGTCGACGAGCTGCGCAAGAACATCGAGGCGATCGGCCCCGAGGCCTACGACAGGATGAGCTATTACGAGCGCTGGGTCACCTCGATCACGCAGACCATGATTCAGCGCGGCGTGATCACCACCGACGAGCTGGCGCGCAAGATGGAGCAGGTGCAGGCGCGCGCGGAGGATCCGTGCAGCAAGTGAGCGCCGGCGCGGCGCCGCGCCCGCAATACCCGACCGACCATCCGGCGGCGCCTGCGCGCTTCGCCGTCGGGCAGCGCGTGCGCGTGCGCAAGGCCGCGCCGCTCGGGCACGTGCGCACGCCCCGGTACATCCGCGGCTGCCGCGGCACGATCGAGCGCCTGTGCGGCGCGTTTCCGAACCCGGAAGAGCTGGCGCAGCAGCGCAGCGGCCTGCCGGCGCAGCCGCTGTACCGCGTGCGGTTCCTGCAGCGCGAGGTCTGGCCCGACTACCGCGGCCGGTCAGACGACGTCGTGGAGATCGAGATCTTCCAGCACTGGCTGGAAGAGGAACGGAGGCGGTGATGGCGCAAGGCGGCGACCTCGGCGAGTACCGCCCGCTCACCTACTTTCAGCTCATGGAGATCAGCCTGCGCGAGCTGCTGGTCGAGAAGGGCGTCGTGACCGAGCAGGCGATCGGCGACGCGGTCGCGGACATGCGCGCGCGCACCCCCGAGCGCGGCGCGAGGGTCGTGGCGCGCGCCTGGGCCGATCCCGCGTTCAAGGCGCGGCTGCTCGAGAACGGCACCCGCGCCTGCGAGGAGTACGGCGTGGACGTGCCCGGGCTGCGGCTGGTGGTGGTCGAGAACACGCCGGCGGTGCACAACGTGATCGTGTGCACGCTGTGCTCGTGCTACCCCAGGATGCTGCTCGGCATCCCGCCCGACTGGTACAAGTCGGGGAACTACCGCTCGCGCGTGGTGCGCGAGCCCCGCGTGGTGCTCGCCGAGCTCGGCACGCGCATTCCGGACTCGGTGAGAATCCGCGTGCACGACTCGACCGCGGACATGCGCTATCTCGTGCTGCCGATGCGCCCGGCGGGGACCGAGGGCTGGAGCGAGGAGCGGCTCGCCGCGCTCGTCACGCGCGACTGCATGATCGGCGTGGCGCTGCCGCGCAGCGCGTAGCCGCGCCGGCATGGCGCTGCGGCGCGCCCGAACGCCCCGGCCGCTCGGCATCCTGCCGCTCGGAGACTGCGCGGCGTACGTCGAGTTTTCGGAAACGCTCGACCTGCAAGTCAACGCGGTCGTGCAGCGGCTCGCGGCCGCCGTGCGCGCGCGCGGCGTGCCCTGGCTGCGCGACATCGTGCCCGCGCTGGGCGGCCTCGCGCTGCATTTCGATCCCGGTCACTCGGAGCTGCCCGCGGCGGCGCTCGAGGCGAGCGCCGCGCTCGTGGACGAATGCCTGCGCAAGGGGCTGCCCGAGCTGGAGGCGGTCGGCCGCGAGATCGAGCTGCCGGTGTGCTATGAGCGCGAGTTCGCGCTCGACTTGGAGGACGTCGCGGCGCGCGCCGGGCTCATGCCCGATGAGGTGGTGCGCCGGCACGCGGCGCGCGAGTACCACGTGCTGATGATGGGCTTCGCGCCCGGGCTGCCCTACCTGGGCGGGCTCGATCCCAAGCTCGCGGTGCCGCGCCGCGCGACGCCGCGCGCCGAGGTGCCGGCCGGCTCGATCGCGATCGCGAACGAGCAGTCGGTCGCCTACCCCTACGCCATTCCGGGCGGCTGGAGCGTGATCGGGCGCACGCCGCTCGTGCTCTTCGACGCGCGGCGCGACCCGCCGAGCCTGCTCGCGCCGGGGGATCGGGTGCGCATCGTGCCGATCGCGCGCGCCGAGTTCGAGCGCCGGCGGACGTTGTGAGCGTCAGGGTGCTCAAGCCCGGCCTGCTGACGACGGTGCAGGACCGCGGGCGCCACGGCCTGCAGCACCTGGGGATCGTGCCCTGCGGGGCGATGGATCCGGTCGCGCACGCGCTCGCCAACGCGCTCGTGGGCAACGGCGGCGAGGAGGCGACGCTCGAGCTGACGCTCATCGGCCCGGAGCTGCTCTTCGAGCAGCAGGCGCTCGTGGCGCTGTGCGGTGCGGAGCTCGCGGCGAGCGCGGACGGCGAGCCGCTGCCGCACGATCGTCCGGTGTGGCTGCGCGCGGGCACGCGCTTGAGGACCGGGCGCGCGGCGCGCGGCAGCCGCGCCTACCTCGCGATCGCCGGCGGCATCGCGGTGGAGCCGGTGCTCGGCAGCCGCAGCACCTACGCGCCGGCGCGCTTCGGGGGCCTGCACGGCCGGGCGTTGCGCAGCGGCGACGAGCTGCCGCTCGATCCTCTCGCGGCCGAGCTCGCCGCCGAGCGCTACCCGCGGCTCGCCGAGCACGCCGCGCGGCGCGGCGCGCTGCGCAGCGTGCGCTGGTCCGCCCCCTCGATGACGCTGCCCGAGCGCGAGCCGATCGTGGTGCACGCGATGGAGGGCCGGCACTTCGGACTGTTCGACCCCGCGGCGCAGCGCGCGTTCTTCGAGGCCACGTGGCGCGTTACCCCGGAGTCCAACCGCATGGGCTTTCGGCTGAGCGGTCCGACGCTCGCCGCCGCCGGGGCCGGTGAGATACTATCGGGACCGACCTGCCTGGGCACGGTGCAGGTGCCTGCGAACGGCCTGCCCATCGCGCTGATGGCCGACCACCAGACCACCGGGGGCTATCCCAAGATCGCCGAGATCGCCGCTGCGGAGGTCGCGCGCGTGGCACAGCTCGCGCCGGGCGGCACGCTGCGCTTCGCGCGCTGCACCCTGGAGGAGGCGCTCGCGCTCAGGCGCGCTGCGCGCGCGCGGCTCGAGGCCGCGCTGCGCGCGCTCGCATGGGAGTACGGGAGATGACGCGCATCGACCTCAATTGCGACATGGGCGAGAGCTTCGGGGCCTGGAAGATGGGCGCCGATGCCGAGATCATGCCGTTCATCAGCTCGGCCAACATCGCCTGCGGCTTCCACGCCGGGGACCCGGCGACCATCCGCAAGACCGTGCGCCTGGCGCTCGATCACGGCGTGGCGGTGGGCGCGCACCCTTCGCTGCCGGACCTGCAGGGCTTCGGCCGGCGCGCGATGCACATCTCGCCGCAGGACATGTACGACCTGGTGCTCTACCAGGCGGGCGCGGTGGAGGCGTTCGCGCGCGCCGCGGGCGCGAAGCTGCATCACGTCAAGTGCCACGGCGCGCTGTACAACATGGCGGCGACGGACGCGGCGTTGTCCGAAGCGATGGCGCGCGCGGTGAAGGA
>JAKALD010000212.1 GCA_021813275.1 Pseudomonadota bacterium
GGAGGAGGTGACATCCGGCGCGGTGGAAGTCGAGCTCACGCCGGGCAAGAGCGTGATCGCCTCGCGCCTGAACATGACCCCCGAGCACTTCTCGCGCATCCTGCACGAGCTCGCGGCGCAGGAGCTGATCGACGTCGAAGGGCGGACTGTGTTCATCTCCGATACTCGGCGCTTGCGCGATCCAGGTCTCTCGCCCGCCCTCCAGGTGCGGAGCATGCGGCACTCCGACTCGGAAAGCGCCTACTTGGCGGGTTCGAGGGTGCGACTGAGGTCGAGCACCCCCGCCGCGCCCCAGCCGTGCGTGCCGGCGGGGACCTCCGGGCGGCACGCCTCGTAGAGCCCGTAGACGCGCACGGCGAGGTCTTCCGCACGGAAAGATCTTGCGAGCGTCGACATTACGCGGCGCGCGGGTTCGTAGCCGGCACCGAGCTTGGATTCGAGGTAGCGCTCGACGGTCTCCGGGGCGACCGGCCGATCCTTCGAGAGCGCGCGAAGTCCCTCGGGCGTTCTCAGCACCGGTACTGCCCGGTGAAGGAGGTTCACGGAGAGCTGCTCGCCGTGTTTCAACGCCTTGCGCTTTTCTTTGAGCTCGGCAGGCTTATGGCGCCCCGGACACGAATCGAACGTGCGACCTGCCCCTTAGGAGGGGGCTGCTCTATCCACTGAGCTACCGGGGCGCGAGGGCCGATTCTAACCCGCGCCCGTTGCGCGTTTCGCCGGCCGCGGCGCGCCCCTCGCGTACACTGTAGGCACGGGGAGGACCCGGACCTAGGGGAGCAGAGGGCAATGAGGCGAACGTTGCTCGCGTGGCTGGCGCTCGCGCTCGCCACGCTTTCCACGAGTGTCGCGGCGCAGGACTACGCGCGCGAGAAGCGCTGGGCCGACGAGGTGGTGCCGGACCTCGTCGTGGGCGATGCGGTGTGGCTCAAGCAGTCGAACGGCCACGAGCTCCTCGGCCTCTATACGCAGGCGAAGAACGCCAAGGCCGCGGTGCTGATGGTGCACGGCATGGGCGTGCAGCCCGATTTCAGCTTCTTCGGCCCGCTGCGCTCCGGGCTCGCGGACATGGGCTACAGCACGCTCTCGATCCAGATGCCGGTGCTCGCCGCGGACGCGAAACCCGCGGATTACCACCCGAAGCTGTTTCCCGACGCGATCGAGCGCATCGCGCTGGGCGAGCGCTGGCTTGCGGCCAAGGGGTATTCGCGCATTGTGCTGCTATCGCACAGCCTGGGCTCGTGGATGAGCCAGGCGTACTTCGCGCGCACGCCCAACGCTCCGTTCGCGGCCTGGGTCTGCCTCGGGCGGGGCGGCGACTTCGACGGCCTGAAGAACGTGAAGGTGCCCGTGCTCGACGTGTACGGCGACCACGATCTGCCGCCGGTAATGAAGGCGGCCGCCCAGCGCCGCGCTGCGCTCGAGAAGATTCCCGGCTCCTCCCAGGTCGTGATCGCGGGGACCGACCACTTCTACAACGGCAAGGAATCCGAGCTGCAGGCGCTCGTCTCGCGCTTCATCGCGCGCGAGGTGACGAAGTAGCCTTCCCCCCGCTGTGACGCTCACCGAGCTGCGCTACATCGTCGCGGTCGCCCGCGAACGCCATTTCGGGCGCGCGGCCGAGTCGTGCTTCGTGTCGCAGCCGACGCTGTCGGTGGCGATCAAGAAGCTCGAGGAAGAGCTGGGCGTGGCCCTGTTCGAGCGCGGCCCCGGCGAAGTGAGCGTCACGCCGATCGGGCAGAAGGTCGTCGAGCAGGCGCAGCGCGTGCTCGAGGAGGCGGCGCGCGTCAAGGACCTGGCGGTCGCGGGAAGCGACCCGCTCGCCGGCGCGCTGCGGCTGGGCGCGATCTACACCATCGGGCCGTACCTGCTGCCCAAGCTCATCCCGATCCTGCGGCGCAGCGCGCCCGCGATGCAGCTCATCATCCAGGAGAACTACACCCACAAGCTCTCCGAGGCGCTCAAGCAGGGCGAGGCGGACGTGATCGTGATCGCGCTCCCGTACCACGAGCCCGGCGTGATCGTTCGGCCGGTCTACGACGAGCCGTTCCTGGTCGCGATCCCGCAGGGTCATCGCTGGGAGAAGAAGAAGCAGATCTCGGCCGAGGAGCTCACGCGCGAGGGCCTGCTGCTGCTCGGCGCCGGTCACTGCCTGCGCGACCAGGTGCTCGACCTGTGCACCGCGGTCGGCCGCAAGAGCGCGCTGCAGAAGGCGGCAGAGGGCGGCTCGCTCGAGACCATCCGCCAGATGGTGGCGGGCGGGGTCGGCATCACCGTGCTGCCCTCCACGTCGGTCGACGCCGGCGGCGCGAATCCGCTCATCCGCATCCGCCCGTTCGCCAGGCCGGTGCCCGGCCGGCGCGTGGCAATCGCCTGGCGCCGGAGCTTCCCGCGCCCGGAGGCGGTCGAGGCGCTGCGCCGCGCGATTCTCGAGTGCCACCTGCCGGGGGTGACGAAGCTGCCCCAGGCGCAGGCCGACTGAGCATGCACGCTTCGCTCGCCCCCTCGCAGTGGGTGCGGCGGTGGGCGCCGCTCATCCCGCCCGGCGAAGTGCTCGACCTGGCCTGCGGCGGGGGCCGGCACGCGCGCCTGCTCGCCGAGCTCGGGCACGCGGTGCTCGCGCTCGACCGGGACGCCAAAGCGCTGGCGTCCCTGCAAGGAATGCCGAACGTACGCACGCTGTGCGCCGATCTCGAGGACGGAAGCCCCTGGCCGCTCCCCGGCCGGCGCTTCGCCGGCATCGTCGTCGCCAATTACCTGTACCGGCCGCTTTTTCCGACGTTCACCGGATCGCTCGGACCTGGAGGGGTTCTCATCTATGAGACCTTCGCGCAAGGGAACGAGTCCTTCGGCAGGCCGTCTAACCCCGCATTCCTGCTGCGGCCGGGAGAGCTGCTGCACGCCTTCGGCGCGGAGCTCGCCGTGGTGGCCTTCGAGCAGGGTCGGACCCTCCAACCGAAGCCCGCGGTCGTGCAGCGGCTGTGCGCGCGGCGCGGCGACGCCGCGGAGGCGCTGCTCCAGCCCTGATCGTGCGCGGAAGGTTCCGGCAGGGGCCTGAAACGGCTAGAATTTCGCGTGTCGCACGAAGAGAGAAAAGGTTCTGCCCATGATTACCGGAAGCCTGGTGGCGATCGTCACCCCGATGCACGAGGACGGACGGCTCGACCTTGCCCGATTCAGGAGCCTGATCGACTGGCACGTGGCCGAGGGCACGGACGGCATCGTGGTCGTGGGCACGACCGGCGAATCGCCGACGGTCGATTTCGACGAACACAAGGAGCTCATCCGCGTCGCAGTCGAGCACGCGCAGGGGCGCATTCCGGTGATCGCCGGCACCGGCGGCAACTCGACCGCGGAGGCGATCGAGCTCACCGAGTCGGCCAAGGCCGCTGGAGCCACCGCCTGCCTTTCGGTCGTGCCCTACTACAACAAGCCCACGCAGGAAGGCCTGTACCGCCATTTCCGCAAGATCGCCGAGGCGGTCGATCTGCCGATGATCCTGTACAACGTGCCGGGGCGCACGGTCACCGACTTGCACAACGACACCACGTTGCGCCTGGCGCAGGTGCCGGGCATCATCGGAATCAAGGACGCCACCGCGAGCATCGAGCGCGGCACCGACCTCATCCGGCGGGCGCCGCGCGGTTTCGCGATCTACAGCGGCGAGGATTCGACCGCGCTGGCGCTGATCCTGCTCGGGGGCCACGGCGTGATCTCGGTGACCGCGAACGTGGCGCCGCGCCTCATGCACGAGATGTGCGCGGCCGCGCTGGTGGGCGACGTGAAGCGCGCGCGCGACATCAACCTCAGGCTGCTGCCGCTGCACCAGCGGCTGTTCCTCGAGACCAACCCGGCGCCGGTGAAGTGGGCGCTGGCCGAGATGGGCATGATGGAGGCCGGGCTGCGGCTGCCGCTCGCGCCGCTCTCGGAAAAATTCCACCAGCCGGTGCGCGAAGCGCTGCACGAGGCGGGCATCGCGCTGCCGGGATTGCGCGTGGTGGAGGGCCGTGCATGAGGGCGGCAAGGAGCGCCGCGCGCTGCCGGCGCCTGGGTCTGCTCGCAATCCTCGGGGCGGCGTTCGCGATCGGCGGCTGCAGCACGGTCGACAATCTGACTCACGGCAAGGCGATCGACTACAAGTCGGCCGGGACGCTCCCGCCGCTCGAGATCCCGCCCGACCTCACGGCGCCGACACCCAACGACCGCTACGAGGTGCCGTCCCCGGGCGGCACCACGCTCTCTGGCTACCAGGCTGAGCACAAGGAGCAGGCTGCGCAGATCGGCAACGGGGACGTGCTGCCCAAGGTTGCCCACATGCACATCGTGCGCGACGGCACCGAGCGCTGGCTGGTGGTGGACAACGAGACCCCCGAGCAGCTTTGGCCGCAGATTAAGGATTTCTGGCAGCAGAACGGGTTCCTCATCAAGACCGAGATCCCCTCGGCGGGCGTGATGGAGACCGACTGGGCGGAGAACCGCGCCAAGATCCCGCAGGACTTCATCCGCCGCACGCTCGGCAAGCTGGTCGACCAGCTCTACTCCACATCCGAGCGCGACAAGTTCCGCACGCGCCTGGAGCCGACCGCGGGCGGCAAAGGCACGGACGTGTACATCACGCACCGCGGCATGCAGGAGGTCTACGTCGGCAATACGAACGTCGACCAGCCCCTGAGCGAGACGCGGTGGGAGCCGCGGCCGAGTGACCCGGGGCTCGAGGCGGAGTTCCTGCGTCGCCTGATGGTGCGGCTCGGGGCGAGCCAGGAGAAGGCGAAGGAGATGATCGCCGCCGCGCCCGAGAAGGCGCGCGCCGAGATGAAGCAGATGCCCGACGGCGGCGAGATGATCGAGGTCCTCGAGCCGTTCGATCGCGCCTGGCGCAGGGTGGGGATCGCGCTCGACCGCGTCGGCTTCACGGTCCAGGATCAGAACCGCGAGAAGGGCCTGTATTACGTGCGCTACGCCGACCCGGAGGCCGGGATAGAGAAGTCGAAGGGCGGCTTGCTCTCGCACCTGGCGTTCTGGCGCTCGAGCCCCGACAAGGGCAAGCCGGAGCAATACCAGGTCCAGGTCAAGCAGGTGGCCGACAACAGTCAGGTCCTGGTGCTCAACGACCGCGGTGTCGCCGATCGCTCGGAGACCGCGCGCAAGATCCTCGCGCTGCTGCACGATCAGCTGAAATAGGCGCGCGCCCACGCCGATGATGCGCTTCGCCTCGTTGGCGAGCGGCAGCAAGGGCAACTGCCTGGTCGCCGAGGCGGGCGGCAGCCGCGTGCTGCTCGACTGCGGCCTGTCCCCGCGCGAAGCCCAGCGGCGCCTCGCACGCCTGGGCCTCGCCCCGTCCGACCTCGCCGGCATCCTCGTCACGCACGAGCACGACGATCACGGGGGCGGCGTGGCCGCGTTCGCGGCGCAGCACGGCCTTCCGATCTGGCTCAGCTACGGAACGCGGCGCGCGCTCGAGGAGACGGACAGGCTCGCGGCCGGGCTCGACCTGCGCCTGATCGACACGCGCTCGCCGTTCGCGGTGGAGGGGCTCGAGGTGCGACCGTACACCGTGCCGCACGACGCGCGCGAGCCGGTGCAGTTCGTGCTCTCCGACGGCGCCTTCCGGCTGGGCGTGTTGACCGACATCGGCGCACCGACCACGCACGTCGAGGCGGCGCTCTCGGGCTGCGACGCGCTCGTGCTCGAGTGCAATCACGATCTCGAGATGCTGTGGAACGGCGCCTATCCCAAGTGGCTCAAGCAGCGCATCGCCGGTCCACTGGGGCACCTCGACAACGAAGCTGCCGGGGCGCTGCTCGCCGCGCTCGACCGCTCGCGACTGAAGCACGTGGTCGCGGCGCACCTGTCCGAGCAGAACAACCGTCCGGAGCTCGCGTGCGCCGCGCTCGCCCGCGCGCTCGGCTGCGAGGACCACTGGGTCGGCGTCGCGAGCCAGCAGGACGGATTCGGCTGGCGTGGTCTGTAGCGCAAAAAAAAAACCGGCGGACCCTTGGGGAATCCGCCGGCTGGTGTGGCTTCGGCACGGCCGGCGCGCGAACGCGCCCGCCGCGAGCCGCTTACTTCTTCTCTTCGTCTTTCTTTTCTTCCGTCTTCGGCGCTTCCTGGGCCGGCTGCGCGGCGGCCGGAGCGGCCGCGGGCGCGGCTTCCTTGGCCG
>JAKALD010000017.1 GCA_021813275.1 Pseudomonadota bacterium
GTCCAGGCGGTATTCCACTGGATCTTCGACCGTGATGATCTTGCGATCCGGCGTGTTGAGCGCCGAGATCGCCGCGTACAGCGTCGTCGTCTTGCCGCTGCCCGTGGGCCCGGTCACGAGCACCATGCCGGCGGTCCGCTTGATGATCTCGCGGAAGCGCTGCAGGGTATCCTGCGGCATGCCGAGGCTCTCGAGGGACTGCAGGGTGGCGCGACGGTTGAGAAGACGCATCACGACCGTCTCGCCGTACTGCGTAGGCATGGTCGACATGCGCACGTCGATCTTCTGCTCGCGCACCAGCACGTGGAAGCGGCCGTCCTGGGGCAGACGCTTCTCGGAGATGTCGAGGCCGGCCATGAGCTTGAGGCGCAGCGCGAGCGCGGGCGCGATCCGCGCGTCGGTCTCGGTCTGCGGCATGAGCACTCCGTCGATCCGGAAGCGGATCTGCAGCCGTCCTTCCTGCGGTTCGATGTGCACGTCGGAAGCGTTGACCTGAACCGCGTCCTCGAACACGGTCTGCAGCATCTTGACCACGGGCGCGTCCTCGGCGCCCGCCACCGCTCCCAGGGCGCCGAAGTCGACGTACTCCTCGCCGCCGATCTCGCGCTCGAGCTCCTTGGCGAGCCCGCTGATCTCCTCGGTGCGCCGGTACACCCTGTCGATGGTGGCGACGAGCGTCGCCTCGCTGACCACCGCGGTCTCGATGTCGCGCTTGAGCTGGCGAGCGATCTCGTCATAGGCGTACAGGTCTGTCGGATCGGACATGCCGACCAGATACGTAGCGGTCCGGTCCTCGAGCACGATCGCGCGGAAGCGGCGCGCGGCCCCTTCGGGCAGGCGCCGCACCACGTCCTGGTTGAAGTTGAAGTACTTGAGGTTGACGTAGGGGATGTTCAGCTGCCGCGAGATGGCCTCGCAGATCTGCTCGTCGTTGACGAAGCCCTGCTCGATGAGCACGCGGCCAAGCTTGCGGCCGCTTTTCTTCTGCTCGTCGAGGGCGATTTTCAGCTCCTCGAGCGAAACGAGCTTCTGGGCGACGAGAATGTCGCCGAGGCGAATCTTCTCCGGGCGTCCCATGCGCGCTCCTCGTTGCGACCGGCGCCCCGCCGGCTGCGCGGATTATGGCGCGCTCGCGCGACGAGCGCCAAGGCGCGGTGCGGCTGCGTCGGGCGAGGGCTCCGCGCGGCAGGCGCGCGGCGCAGGCGCGAGCCCGGGACACCTCGAACCGCGAGGCACAGCGCGTCTGTTCATTCTTCTTGGTAGCGGTCCCGCTCCGCACCCGGAGGTGCGGAGCGGGACGAACCCCGCCGCGGGGAGGAGGAGGAGGAGGATCCGCGGCGGGCGCGTTCGTCGCCGTGCCGTCTACGGACGGCCGCGGCGTTCTGGTTCAGCTCGGGCGCAAGCGGTTCGCGATGCCAGAGGCGAACAGGGAACGAATGTGGCTGATGAGCGCCGTCAGCTGCGCCATCGCCGCGACGAATGCTTCCGACACTCGTTGGGCCTGAACCACCTCGGCGCGCATCCTGGCGGGCACGAAGTCGAGCCCCGGTAGCCGCGGCTCGGCCGCGAGCCGTGCCTCGATGGTTCGAATCTCGTTCGTATTTGCGTCCACTTTCAAGCGCCAGATATTGCGATGCAGCAATGCTAAGGCTTTGCGGATTTGTTTAGAATAGCTGTGGTTCGATAAACACCTTTGCATAGTATGCATAAATATGTCGGATTCCCTTCATGAAATGACCATCTTCTCCCGGGTGGTCGCGAGCGGAAGCCTGTCGGCCGCTGCACGCGAGGTCGGTCTTTCGCCCGCCATGGTGAGCCGTCGGCTCGCTGCGCTCGAGGCGCGTCTCGGCGTGCGGCTCGTCAACCGGACGACGCGCAGCCTGAGCCTCACCGACGAGGGCGCGGCCTACTACGAGGCCTGCGCGCGTATCTTGGCCGAGATCGACGAGGCGAACGGCGTGGCCGCTGCAGGGCGCGCCGAGCCGCAAGGGGTGCTCAAGGTCGCGATGCCGGCCTCGTTCGGCCACAAGCACGTCGCGCCGCTCATCCCGGCGTTTGCGGTGCGCTATCCGAAGGTGCAGCTCGCGCTCAGCCTAAGCGACCGCCGGGTCAATCTGATCGAGGAGGGCTTCGACGTCGCGATCCGGATCGCCGAGCTCGAGGACTCGTCGCTCGCCGCGCGCAAGCTCGCCCCGAACCGGCGCGTGGTCTGCGCGAGCCCCGATTACCTGCGGCGCCACGGCACGCCGCGCACACCCCAGGACCTGGCGCAACACGACTGCCTGGTGGCGAGCTGGGAGCAGGGCTTCGCCATGACGTGGGAATACAAGGGACCCGACGGCAAGGCAGGAGCCGTGCGCGTCGCCGGGCGCTATGCCTGCGACAACTGGGAGGTGCTTCGCGAGTGGGCGCTCGCGGGCCTCGGCGTCGCGCTGAAATCGACCTGGGACGTGCGCGCGCACCTGGAGGACGGCTCACTCGTGCCGCTCTTCCCGGGCTACACCTTCGGTACCGACGTGGCGATTTACGCGGTGTACCCGCACCGCCGCTACTTGCCCGCCAAGACGCGCGTGTTCATCGACTTTCTGGCCGATTCGTTCGGGCCCGAGCCGTACTGGGATCGCCCGAGCGCGCGGCGGACGCCCAAGCCGCGCATCAAGGGACGCTCCGCCGCAGCGTGAGCTCGGTGTCCCGCTCCGCGAGGGTAACGGGCGGCCCAGGCGCGTTCGAACCGGAAGCCTGCGCGCGCGGTCGAACCGTCGATGCGTCGCGCGAAGCGGATATGCTAGGCTGACAACCGCGAAGAGGGACACGATCCCGCTTCGCGCCGCGCGCAAGGCTGCGCCACCCCCGCAGCGCCGCGCCCACACGAACACGATTTTTGTGGAGACACGCCGATGAACGCCCCGGTCGATCCCGCTACGCTCGCCAAGGTCTCGCTCGAGGACAAGTACACGCTCGAGCGCGGTCGAGCCTTCTTGACCGGCACGCAGGCGCTGGTGCGTCTGCCGATGCTGCAGCGCGCGCGCGACGTGCGCGCGGGCCTGAATACGGCCGGCTTCGTCTCCGGGTACCGCGGCTCGCCGCTCGGCGGCCTGGACCAGACGCTCGCCGCCGCGCGCCGGCACCTCGAAACCCATCACATCAAGTTCCAGCCGGGAATCAACGAGGACCTCGCCGCCACCGCGATCTGGGGCACCCAGCAGGTCGGCATGTTTCCCGGGGCGAAGTACGACGGCGTGTTCGCGATGTGGTACGGCAAGGGCCCGGGGGTGGACCGCTGCGGCGACGTCTTCAAGCACGGCAACGCCGCGGGTACCTCGAAGCACGGCGGGGTGCTGCTGCTCGCGGGCGACGACCATGCGGCGAAGTCTTCCACCCTGCCGCACCAGTCCGAGCACATCTTCAAGGCCTGCCTCATTCCGGTCCTCAATCCGGCCAACGTCCAGGAATACCTGGACCTGGGCCTGCACGGCTTCGCGATGAGCCGCTATTCGGGCTGCTGGATCGCCTTCAAGTGCGTCACCGACGTGGTCGAGTCCGGCGCCTCGGTGGCGCTCGATCCGGAGCGCGTGCAGATCAGGCTTCCGGAGAGCTTCCCGCTGCCGCGCGACGGCGTGAACATCCGCTGGCCCGACGGCATTCTCGAGCAGGAGGCGCGCCTGCTCGACTGGAAGGTGTACGCGGCGCTCGCCTACGCGCGCGAGAACGGCCTCGATCGCGTCGTCTGGGACGGCGCGAACGCGCGCCTCGGCATCGTCACCACGGGAAAGTCCTTCGGCGACACGATGCAGGCGCTCGCCGACCTCGGCATCGACCAGCGGGTCGCGCGCGAAATCGGCCTGCGCGTCTACAAGGTGGCCATGAGCTGGCCCCTCGAGCCGCAAGGCGCGCGCCGCTTTGCCCAGGGCCTGGAGGAGATCCTGGTTGTCGAGGAAAAGCGCCAGCTGATCGAGTACCAGATCAAGGAAGAGCTCTACACCTGGGAGTCCGGCAAGCGCGCCCCGCGCGTGGTCGGCAAGTTCGACGACAACGGCGAGTGGAGCCGCGCGGCCGGCCAGCCGGCGGGCACGTGGCTGCTGCCCGCGCACTACGAGCATTCGTCGACCATCGTTGCGCGCGCGATCGCGCAGCGGCTCGAGAAGCTCGGCATGACCGCGAAGCTCGGCTCTCAGTTCCGCGACCGGCTCGCGTTCCTGGAGCTCAAGGAAAAGGCGCTCGCCCGGCCGCGCGTGACGGCGATTCGCCAGCCCTACTTCTGCTCGGGCTGCCCGCACAATACCTCGACGCGCGTTCCCGAGGGCAGCCGCGCCACGGCCGGCATCGGCTGCCATTTCATGGCGGTGTGGATGAACCGCAACACGGCGACCTTCACGCACATGGGCGGCGAGGGCGCGCCCTGGGTCGGCCAGGCGCCGTTCACCGACGAAAAGCACATCTTCGCCAACCTGGGCGACGGCACCTACGAGCATTCCGGCCTGCTCGCGATCCGCGCCGCGGTCGCGGCGAAGGTCAACATGACCTACAAGATCCTGTACAACGACGCGGTGGCGATGACCGGAGGCCAGCGCCACGACGGTCCGCTCGATCCGCCGATGATCTCGCGCCAGATCGCCGCCGAGGGCGTGAAGCCGATCGTGGTCGTGACCGACGAGCCCGGGAAGTACCCGGCGGGCACGAGCTGGGCGCCGGGCGTGACCGTGCGCCACCGCGACGACCTCGATGCGGTGCAGCGCGAGCTGCGCGAGCTGCCGGGCGTTTCGGCGATCATCTACGACCAGACCTGCGCCTCCGAGAAGCGCCGCCGCCGCAAGCGCGGCACCTACCCCGACCCGGCGAAGCGCGCGGTCATCAACGAGATGGTGTGCGAGGGCTGCGGCGACTGCAGCGTCAAGTCGAACTGCCTGTCGGTCGAGCCCCTCGAGACCGAGCTCGGCCGCAAGCGCAAGATCAACCAGTCGACCTGCAACAAGGACTTTTCGTGCGTGAAGGGCTTCTGTCCGAGCTTCGTCACGGTCGAGGGCGGGCGGCTGAAGAAGGGCAAACCGCCGGCGCGCGGTGCCGCGGTCGAGGACTTTCCGCCGCTTCCCGAGGTCGACGCGGCGCGGCTCGCGGCGCCCTACGGCGTGCTGGTCACGGGAATCGGCGGCACCGGCGTGATCACGATCGGCCAGATCCTCGCGATGGCCGCGCACCTCGAAAGCAAGGGCGTGTCGGTGCTCGACATGTCGGGCCTGGCGCAGAAGTACGGCGCGGTGATGTCGCACGTGAGAATCGCCCCGGCCCCCGAGGAGCTGCACGCCGCGCGCCTCGGCAGCGGCGACGCGAACCTCGTGCTCGGTTGCGACCTGGTGGTCACGGCGAGCGGCGACGCCCTGGAGAAGATGCATCCCGCGCTCACGCGCGCGGTGGTGAACGCGACCACGACGCCCACGGCGGACTTCGTGCGCAACCCGAACTGGCAGCTGCCGGGCAGCGACCTGCGCCACGACATCGCCCAGGCGGCCGACGAGAAGAGCGTCGCGTTCATTCCCGCGGCCGAGCTGGCGACGAACCTGATGGGCGACTCGATCGCCACCAACATGTTCGTGCTCGGCTACGCCTTCCAGAAGGGCTGGGTGCCGCTCTCGGCCATGGCGCTCGAGCGCGCGATCCAGCTCAACGGCGTGTCGGTCGATTTCAACCTGCAGAGCTTCCAGTGGGGCCGGCGCGCCGCAGTGGACCTCGAGCGCGTGCGCCGCATCGCGTTGCCCGCGGAGGTGATCCCGATCGACCAGCACTTCTCGCGCAACCTCGACGAGCTGATCGAGCGGCGCGCGGAGCACCTCGGCGGCTACCAGAACGCGGCCTGGGCCGCGCGCTACCGGAAGCTGGTCGAGAAGACGCGCAAGATCGAGCAGGAGAAGGCGGGCTCCAGCCGGCTCGCCGAGGCGGTGGCGCGCTACTACGCGAAGCTCATGGCCTACAAGGACGAGTACGAGGTCGCGCGCCTGTACGCCGAGGGCGACTTCGCCAAGACCATCGAGAACATGTTCGAGGGCGACTACAAGGTGTACTACCACCTCGCGCCGCCGCTGCTCGCCAAGCCCGATCCGCGCACGGGGGAGCCGAAGAAGATGCGCTTCGGGCCGTGGATGATGTCCGCCTTCAGGCTGCTCGCGAAGCTGAAAGGGTTGCGCGGGGGACCGCTCGACCCCTTCGGGCGCACCGAGGAGCGGCGTGCCGAGCGCGCGCTCATCGGCGAGTACGAGCAGACGGTCGAGCAGCTGCTCGCGGGGCTCACGCGCGAGAACCTCGCGGCCGCCGTCGAGATCGCCTCGCTGCCCGAGGAAATCCGCGGCTTCGGCCACATCAAGATGAAAAGCATCGCCGCGGCGCGGCGCAAGCGCGCCGAGCTGCTCGAGCGCTGGCGAGGCACCGCCGCTCAGCCTGCGCAGCGCGCCGCGGCCTGACTCGCGCCGTGCTCGCCTGCTGCGCGCCGCGGCGCACGCTCGTGGCGGCTCTCGCCTGCCTAATGCTCGCCGCGGCCTATGCCCAGGTGGCGCAGGCGCTCAGCCTGACGCTCGCGGACGGCCGCAAGGTCGACTACACCCTGCGCACGTTCCCGCCGGACGCGTCGGCGATCGCATCGGGCACGAAGCTCGCGCCGACGAACGCTTTCGACGCGGCGAGGCTCCTGATCTCGCGCCTCGCGCGTGGCCGGATCGAGGACGCGGCGCTGCTCTCGAACGCGCCCAAGCAGCGCTACCGGTTGCTGCACGAGGCTTACGCCGGCTGGAACCCCGAGGACTTCGTCCGAGCCTACGGGCGTTACTTCGTGCCACCGAACCGGATCGTGGCCGAGGCGAGCATCGGCGAGCACCATCTGGTGCTGTGGAAGCTGCAGGACATCGACTACCTCGCCGGCTACTTCTTCATGGACATCGACGGCAAGACCTACCTGGACGACTGGCCGAGCCCGGCGCGTGCCGAGCTCGAGCAGGTGCTCGAGGCATACCGCTCGGGCAAGCTGCCGCTGCCCTGAGCGGCTCAGACCTTGAGGTGGAAGGGGTTGAAGTCCGTGCGGTAGTCGTAGTAGTCCTCGCGCTCGGCGCGCTTGAGCGCGGCCACGATCCTGTAGGTGAGCGGCGTGAACACCACCTCTACGCCCACCTTCGCCACGAACTGCGCCACCATCACCAGCGGCAGCTTGTCGTTCGGGATGATGCCCGTGCCGTAGAACGCGAGCGGGTAGAAGATGCTCGAGTCGACCGCCTCGCCGAAGATGGTCGAGCCGATGATGCGCGTCCACAGCCAGCGCCCGCGCGTCAGGATCTTCATCTTGGCGAGCACGTAGGAGTTCACGAACTCGCCGCAGAAGTACGCCGTCATCGAGGCCGCGACGATGCGCCAGGTGTTGCCGAACGCGATCTCGTAGGCGTCCTGGTGGGTCCAGAACGCGGCCGGCGGCAGAGCCACCACCACCGAGGCCATGAACGAGGCGAAGCCGAGGGCCGCGAAGCCCGCCCAGATCACCCTGCGGGAGCGCGCGTAGCCGTACACCTCGGTGAGGATGTCGCCGAAGACATACGACACCGGGAAGAACAGCACCCCCGCGCCGAACGTGAGCGTGCCGAGCAGCGGAACCCGGACCTGGCAGATCTTGGCAGGCCCGATCAGGTCCGAGCAGACGAGCACCGTGACGAACGCAGCCATCACGAAGTCGAAGTAGCGATAGCCGCGCTGCGCGCTCATGGCATTGCGCTCTAATCGAGCCGCGGGGCGTGATCGCGGATGTCGTCGTCGAGCGGCACGCGCAGCGCCTCGAGCACGCGCGGCACCATCACATAGGCCGCCGCCGTGAGCGTGAGCTCCACGTACTCGCCGTGGCCGAAGTGGCGCGCGCATTCGGCGTATACCTCGTCGCCCACGCGGCCCGCGACCACGGCTTCCTGAAGCTCGAGACAGGCCCGCTCGCGCGCATCGAACTCGGCCGAGCCGCGCCAGCGCGCGAGGGCGTCGATCTGCGCTTCGCGCACGCCCGCCTTGCGCGCCATCTTCAGGTGCTGGGCCCACTCGTACTCCGAGCCGGCGAGCTGGGCCGAGCGCAGGATCATCAGCTCGCGCAGCGCGCGCGGCGTACGGCTCTCGGCGCGCAGCGCCTGGAAGAACTCCGTCCAGGCAGCGGCGAGCTGGGGCTGGTTGGCGAGGCACCGGTACAGATTCACCGGTCGGCCCCACAGCGCTTCCAGCCGCTCGAGCAGGACGGGTTCGAACGAGGCGAACGGAACGCGTTGCACGGCACCTCCCTGATCGGTGTGCGGCGGCGCATTGTCCGGTGCGCGAGCGCCGGCGGTCAAATGCGCGCGTGCCGCCGGTACGATGCCTGCGCGGGGACTTCCGCAGCCTCCGGTTTCGCGTGGCCCGAGGCCCCGGTGACGCATTTGATCTGGCGCAAGCCCGACGCCGGGCCGGGGCGTACATTGGGGCCTCGCCAACGCCTGCCCGGCCGCCATCATGGAGCGCATCGCCTACATCGAGAATCGCACCTACGACGAAATCCAGGTCGGCGATTCCGCGACCCTCACTCGCACGCTCAAGCCGGAGGACATCCAGCTCTTCGCGGTCATGTCGGGCGACGTCAACCCGGCGCACGTCGACCCGGAATACGCGAAGAGCGGCATGTTCCACGAGGTGATCGCGCACGGCATGTGGGGAGGCGCGCTGATCTCAACCGTGCTCGGCACGCAGTTCCCCGGCCCGGGCACGATCTACATCGACCAGACGCTCCACTTCTCCCGCCCGGTGGGGCTGGGCGATACGATCAGCGTGACGCTCACGGCCACGCGCAAGTTCGACCACAACCACCACATCCTGTTCGACTGCGTGTGCACCAACCAGGACGGCCAGACCGTGATCCGCGGCACCGCGGAGGTGCTGGCGCCGACCGAGAAGGTCAAGCGCCCGCGAGTGGAGCTGCCCGGGGTGACCATCTTCGATCGCGCCGGCCGCTACCGCAACCTGCTCGAGCGGGCAACAGGCATGGAATCGATCCCGATGGCGGTCGTGCATCCCTGCGATGCCGAGTCGCTCGGGGGCGCGATCGCGGCGCTGCAGGCCGACCTGATCGTGCCGATCCTGGTCGGCCCGGCGGCGAAGATCCGCGCGGTCGCCGCGGAGCACGAGCTGGACCTCGGCTCGCTCGAGATCGTCGATGCGCCGCACAGCCACGCCGCGGCGGCGCAGGCCGTGGCCCTGGTGCGTGCCGGCCGCGCCGAAGCGCTGATGAAGGGCTCGCTGCACACCGACGAGCTGATGAGCGAGGTGGTGGCGACCGGCACGGGACTGCGCACCGCGCGGCGCATCAGCCACGTGTTCTTCGCCGACGTCGCGACCTATCCGCGGCCGCTGCTCATCACGGACGCGGCGGTCAATATCGAGCCGACCCTCGCCGACAAGGTCGACATCGTGCAGAACGCGATCGATCTCGCGCACGTGCTCGGCGTAGCCGAGCCCAAGGTCGCGATCCTCGCCGCGGTCGAGACCGTGAATCCCGCGATGCGCGCCACGACCGAAGCCGCGGCGCTGTGCAAGATGGCCGATCGCGGCCAGATTACCGGCGGCGTGCTCGACGGCCCCCTCGCCTTCGACAACGCCGTCTCGCTCATCGCCGCCAAGACCAAGGGCATCCGCTCGGCGGTCGCCGGGCGCGCCGACATCCTGGTCGTGCCGGACCTCGAGTCGGGCAACATGCTCGCGAAGCAGCTCGAGTACCTGGCCGGGGCGCTGCTCGCCGGCGTGGTGGTCGGCGCAGCCGCACCGATCGTGCTGACCAGCCGCGCCGACAGCGCCCAGTCGCGCGCCGCTTCCTGCGCCCTCGCGGTGCTGATGGCGCACGCCAGGCGCAAGCAACCGAAGTAGCGCGGCGCGACGAGAGCGCGGCGTGCGTCACGCTCGCGCCACACCGGACAGCGGTAGCATAGCGGGGTGGCAAAGATCGATCTCGGCGGCCCGCTCGCGCTGCTTCGTTTCCTGCTCTACCTGCTGGTCATCCCCGCGCTCGCCGGGGTCGCAGCGGCGCTCGCCGTAGCCCTTGCCGCGGTGCTGGTCTATCCGGAGCTGCCGCCGATCGACCGGCTCACCGACTACCACCCGCAGATTCCGCTGCGGGTGTACGCCTCGGACGGCTCGCTGATCGGGGAATTCGGCGAGGAACACCGGGCGCTCGTCAAGATCGGCGAGGTGCCCGCGATGCTGAAGGATGCGATCCTCTCTGCCGAGGACGCGCGCTTCTACCAGCACGGCGCGATCGACTTCAGCGGGGTGCTGCGCTCGGCGTTCGTCGATACGCTGGGCGGCGCGGCGCGCCAGGGCGCGAGCACGATCACCATGCAGCTCGCGCGCAACCTGTACTTCTCGCGCGAGAAGACGCTGCTGCGCAAGTTCGCGGAGGCGCTGCTCGCCTACAAGATCGAGCACGCGCTCTCCAAGGACGAGATCCTCGAGCGCTACGTCAATCAGATCTACCTCGGCGAGCGCGCTTACGGCTTCGCGGCCGCCGCTCAGGTGTACTTCGGCAAGCCGCTCGGGGAGCTCACGCTCGGCGAGGAAGCTCTGCTCGCCGGGCTGCCGAAAGCGCCGTCGGCTTTCAGCCCGCGCGCCAATCCGGCCGCGGCGGCGCGGCGGCGCGCCTACGTGCTCGGCCGCATGCGCGCGCTCGGCTACATCGACGCCGCGCAGTACCGCGCCGCGCTCGCCGAGCCCATCCGGACGGTGAGCGCCCGCACGCACTACGCGCTCAACGCAGCCTACGTCGCGGAGCAGGTCCGCCGCATGATGTTCGCCCAGTACGGCGAGGCCGCCTATACGAGCGGCTACTCGGTGTACACGACCATCCACAGCGCCGACCAGGAGGCCGCGGACGCGGCGGTGCGCGCGGGGGTGCTCGCCTATGACCGGCGCCACGGCTACCGCGGCGCCGAAGCCGAGGCGAAGCTCGGCGGCGGGCCTGCCGACGAGAAGGCCGAGGCCGAACGCGCCCTGAGCAAGCTCTTCGCCGTGAACGGGCTCGAACCTGCGGTCGTGCTGCACGCCAGCTCCGAGTCGCTCACGGCCCTGATGCGCGGCGGCAGGACGGTGCGCCTGGAAGGGGAAGCGCGCAAGTTCGGCGCCGCGGTGCCGAGGCTCGAGCGCGGCGCGATCATCCGGCTGGACCGCGAAGCCGGCCAGTGGCGGCTGGCGCAGCTCCCGCGGGCGCAGGCGGCGCTCGTGGCGCTCGATCCGACGAGCGGCGCCATCCTCGCGCTGTGCGGCGGCTTCGACTTCGACACCAACCAGTTCGATCACGTCACCCAGGCCTACCGCCAGCCCGGCTCGAGCTTCAAGCCGTTCGTGTACTCGGCCGCGCTGGAAAAAGGCTACTCGCCGGCGAGCATCGTGCAGGACACGCCGCTCGTCGTGCCGGCGTCCTACCCGGGCGGCGAGGACTGGGCGCCGCACAACTACGAGAACGACTTCCTCGGGCCGATCACCGTGCGCGAGGCGCTCGCCGACTCGCGCAACGTCGCCGCCGTGCGCGTGCTGCTGTCGATCGGCATTCCCTACGCGCGCGACTACGTCAGGCGCTTCGGCCTGCCCAAGGACCAGATTCCGCCCTATCCCACCATGGTGCTCGGCTCGGGCTCGTTCACGCCGCTGCAGATGGCGACCGCCTATGCCGTGTTCGCCAACGGCGGCTACCGCGTCGAGCCCTATCTCGTCGATCGCGTGCTCGATGCCGAGGGCAGAGTGATCTACCAGGCGAACCCGGCGCGGGCGGGCGCCGACGCGCCCCGGGTCATCGACGCGCGCAACGCCTTTCTCATGACGAGCCTTCTGCAGAGCGTCGTGCGGCACGGAACCGCAGCGCGTGCCCAGTCGCTCGGCCGGCGCGATCTCGCGGGCAAGACCGGCACCACCGAGAACTTCGTCGACGCCTGGTTCGACGGCTACAACCCCGACCAGGTGGCGGTTGCCTGGATCGGGTTCGACCAGCCGCGCACGCTCGGCAATCACGAGGCGGGCGCGCGCGCGGCGCTGCCGGTGTGGATGGACTACATGCGCGTCGCGCTCAAGGACGCGCCCGACCACCGCTACCCCGTGCCGCCGGGCGTCGTGCAGGCGAGCGTCGCCCTGCCCGACGACTCCGGGTCGCGCGAAGGCGTGTGGAACGAAACCAAGGATTATTTCTACGCCGAGAACGCCCCTCCGCCGCCCGCAGCCGCGCCGGCGGAACCGGCGGCGCCGGTGATGACCGCCGCGCCCGCTCCTCGCGCACCCGAAGCTCCCGACGGCGCAAAGCCGCCCGAGCCGCCGAAAGCGCCTTCCCCGGCGCCGGGCAAGACCTGAACGCCGCTTCGGTTCGCGCCTGCCATGGACAGGGCGCCCACAGGCGCCTACATTCGGCCCTCGAAGGAGGCCCAATGCCGTTGCCGCACGAGAACGAACGCGCGCAGTCCGGCGATCTCTCGATCCACTATCGACGCCTCGGCCGGCCGGGGCGCACGCCGGTCGTGTTCGTGCATGGCCTGTCGTACTTCTCGTACGACTGGCTCGACGCCGCCCAGTCGCTGGGTGACGAGCGCGAGTGCGTGTGCATGGACATGCGCGGCTTCGGCGATTCGGACTGGAGCCCCGCAAAGGATTACTCCGTGCCGGCCATGGCGCGGGACGTCGTGAATCTGCTCGCCCATCTGGGGTGGCAGCGCGCGGTGCTGTGCGGACACTCGATGGGCGGGCGCAGCACCGCGTACGCCGCTGCAAAGGCGCCGCAGCGCGTAGCTGGTCTGGTGCTGGTGGACTATTCGCCGGAGAACGCCCCCGCAGGCTCGCGGCGCGTGGCGCAGACCGTGGCGAACGCGCCCGAGGTCTTCGCCTCGGTCGACGAGGCGATGCGCTATTTCGGGATCGATCCGCATTCGGCGCACGGCCGGGCCAAGCGCGAGCGCTTCGAGGCGTACTTGAAGCCCGTGTCCGGCGGCCTCGCGGTGAAGCGCGACCCGCATTTTCGCGCGCAGTTCAGGAGGATCATCGAGACCGGCGAGCGCCCCGCGCTCGGCGTGGACATGTGGCAGGTGCTCGGCGAGGTGCGCTGCCCGACGCTGGCGCTGCGCGGCCTGCGTTCGGACATGTTCGCGGCCGAGACCGTCGCCAGGATGAGGGCCGCCAATCGGCGCATGCGCGTGCTCGAAGTCGACGCCGGGCACGACGTGGCCGGCGAAAACCTGCGCGAGTTCCTGGGTGCCGTCCGGCCCTTCCTCGCGGACCTGGAGGACAAGTCCCATGAGCAAGCTGCCTGAGATGAAGCCCCTGCGCACGCGCGGCATCGATCACCTCGCCTTCGTCACCGACGATCTGCCGGCGACCATGGACTTCTACACCCGGGTTCTCGGCATGCAGCTCGTGCACGTGAGGCGCGTGCCGTTCGAGCGCGACCGCGGCCAACCGCCCTACGACAACCTGCGCCATTACTTCTTCAGCATGGGCAACGATTCGCTGCTCGCCTTCTTCGAGTACCCGAAGGGCCTGGCGCGGCAGAACCGCGACCTGCCCGGCGGCATGCAGCACGTGGCGTTTCACGTCGCACCCGACGCATTCGACGCGGTGGTCGCGCACGTGAAGGGCTGCGGCGTCAACGTGATCGGGCCGGTGCCACTCGGCGGGCGATTCTGGTCGGCGTACTTCTACGACCCGAATAGCATCCGTCTGGAGCTCGCCACCGACCGCAGCGGTCTCAAGCGCGGCGTGGTCGAATCGGTGCTGCAGACCGAGCAGGAGGCGCGCGCCGAGCTCGCGACTCTCTTCTCCGACCCGCAGGAGGTCGAGAAGTGGCTCGCGCACATGCCGATCGTGAAGGAGAAGGCGACCGTCTAGCGCCGAGCCGCTTTCGACGGTGGCGGCGGGTGGTAGGATGCAACGCGCCCACGAGGAGGTCCCCGCGATGATCGTGACCGCCCCCGCCCGCAGCACGCCGCAGGATGCCGCCCGGCCGGTGCTCGAGTATCAGACCGGGTTCGGAAACGTGCTCTCAACCGAGGCCGTGCCCGGCGCGCTTCCGATCGGCCAGAACTCGCCTCAGCACGCCCCGCACGGCCTGTACGCGGAGGTCATCTCGGGCACCGCGTTCACCGCGCCGCGCGCCGAGAACCTATCCACCTGGATGTACCGGTTGCGCCCCTCGGCGATGCACGCGCCCTTCAGGCGCATCGGCGACCGGCTGCTGCGCTCCGGGCCCTTCACGGAGGTCGAGGCGCCGCCGAACCGCCTGCGCTGGGATCCGCTGCCGATTCCCGAGGCGCGTACCGATTTCCTCGACGGGTTGGCGACGCTCGCCGGCTCGGGCGAACCTGCGGCGCAGGCCGGGCTCGCGGTGCACCTGTACTGCGCCAACCGCTCGATGACGCAACGCTATTTCGCGGATTCCGACGGCGAGCTGATGCTGGTGCCCCAGCTGGGCGAGCTGCTGATTTTCACGGAGCTCGGCAAGCTGAGCGTCGCGCCCGGCGAGATCGCCGTGCTGCCGCGCGGCCTGAAATTCAGGGTCGAGCTGCTGGGGGATCAGGCGCGCGGCTACCTCTGCGAGAACTACGGGGCGCCGTTCCGCCTGCCCGAGCTCGGCCCGATCGGCGCGCAGGGCCTCGCGCAGCCGCGCGACTTCATGGCGCCGGTCGCCGCCTACGAGGACAGCGAAGGCGCGTGCGAGGTGGTCACCAAGTTCATGGGCGCGCTGTGGGCGGCGCACTGGGACCGCTCGCCACTCGACGTGGTCGCCTGGCACGGCCGCCTCGCGCCCTACAAGTACGATCTCGCGCGCTTCATGGCGGTGAACACGGTGACCGTGGATCACTGCGATCCGTCGATCTTCACGGTGCTCACGTCGCCCTCCGGCCAGCCCGGCGTCGCCAACTGCGACTTCGTGATCTTCCCGCCGCGCTGGGTGGTCGCGGAACACACGTTCCGGCCGCCGTGGTTCCACCGCAACGTCATGAGCGAGCTGATGGGTCTGGTG
Organism: Pseudomonadota bacterium; assembly: GCA_021813275.1. Classification (GTDB taxonomy): domain Bacteria; phylum Pseudomonadota; class Gammaproteobacteria; order Burkholderiales; family SG8-39; genus JAKALD01. The sequence continues at coordinate 15,026 of JAKALD010000017.1, forward strand.
CAGGGGGCGTACGACGCCAAGGCCGAGGGCTTCCTCCCCGGCGGCGTGTCGCTGCACAACTGCATGACCGCGCATGGGCCGGACGCCGCGACCTTCGAGAAGGCGACGCGCGAGTCGCTCGGACCGGTGCGCTACAAGGACACGCTCGCCTTCATGTGGGAATCGCGCCACGTGTTCCGGCCGACCCGCTTCGCGCTGGAGAGCCCCGCGCTGCAGAAGAACTACGACGCGGCCTGGACCGGCTTTCGCAAGCAGTTCACTTAGCCGCCGCCCGGCCGGCGAACCGGGCGATCCGCGGCGCGCGTCGAGCAGCGTTGGCCGCGCAAAAGAGCGCCCGCCGGGCTCGCGCCCGGCGGGCCAACGATTCGCCTCGCCTCGGGGAAAGGGGGGTGGGAGATCGGGCGAGGCGATCGATCCATTCGGCGTGCCGCCTTTCGGGGCGGCAGCAGAACCAAGCGCAATTCGTGCCACGAAGCCGAAGGCACTGACAATCAAGGCGTTGACTGCGTGCAAGCGCTGCGCCTCCGCGCCCAAACTGTCGTGGGGAGACGGCGCAGCTTGCAGCCGCTTTGCTAATGCCTTGTTTCCCGGCGACGAAGAATGTCGCGCAGCGGCGACAACACGATTCGCGTGAACCGCATCACATCGCATTCTCGATGCGGAAGCCTGTCAGTGCGAATCGGCAGATAATTTTCGGCGGCTCGGCAAGCGCGCCGCCCGCAGCCCAGGGCATCCGGGCCGACGGCGCCGGAATGGAGATGCGATGCTCGGGGCCATTGCCCAGTTCTTTTCGTTGCACGGGCCATCCGCCGCGGCCTCCTGCGCGAGCTGCTCGCCCCAGCTGCTGTGGACGGTCGCCGCCTCCGAGGCGCTGATCGGGCTCTCGTGCTTTTCCATCGCGCTCGCGATCACCGAGTTCGCCGCGCGCCGCAGGCAGCTCGCGTATCGCCGCCTGTTCGTGATGATCGGCGCGTTCATGTACGCGAGCGGCATCGTCTACTTCATGCAACTGGTCGACCTCTGGCAGCCGATCCCGCTGGTCGCCGCGGCCGTCAAGGCGGCCACCGCGATCGTCGCGCTCGCGACGGCCGGCGCGCTGCGCTCGATCATGCCGCGCGCGCTCGGGTTCCCGAACCGCGAAGAGCTGGAACGCTCCAGCCAGGCCCTGGTGCGCGAGGTGCGCGCGCGCATCGATACCGAGCAGGTTCTGCGCGGACGCGAAGAGCAGTACCGCCAGCTCTCGGAGACGCTCGAGCGCAGGGTCGCCGAGCGCACGCGCGAGCTCGAAGCCGCCAACGCGGCGCTGCAGCGTGAGATCGTCGAGCGCGGCCACGCGCAGCGCCAGCTCCAGGACGTCAACGCGAAGCTCTCGGAACTGCTGAGCGCGCTCGAGACGCGCACCGCGCAGCTCGAGCAGATCAACCAGATGAGCGGCCTGCTGCAGTCGACCTCCGGGGTGGCGGACTCGTGCGAGCTGGTGGCGCGCTTCGCGCGCTGTCTCTTCCCGGCGGCGAGCGGCAGCATCCTGCTGATGGACGAGCAGCGCCGCATCGTCGAGGCGCACGCGAGCTGGGGGGCGCTCCCGGTCGACGACCTGGTGTTCGCGCCCGACGAATGCTGGGCGATCCGCCGCAGCGCCCTGCACCCCGGCAGCGACCAGCAGAGCGGGCTGCGCTGCGCGCACGTGCGCGGGCACTCCGGCGACTACGTGTGCGTGCCGATGATCGCGCACGGCGAGACTCTCGGCCTGCTGCACCTGCGCGGCACCGGCGAGCCGCTCGATGCGCACATGCGCGCGATTCTCGGCACCATGGCCGAACGCACCGCGCTCGCGCTGGCGAACCTGCGCCGACGCGAGAATCTGCTCGCGCAGTCGGTGCGCGACGGCCTGACCGGCCTGTACAACCGCCGCTTCCTGGACAGCGCGATGCAGCTCGAGGAGCGCCGCGCCAGGCGCTCGCGGCGGCCCTTCGGCGTGCTGATGCTCGACCTCGACTATTTCAAGAGCCTCAACGACCATTTCGGGCACGACGCCGGCGACACGGTTCTGCGCGAGCTCGCGCGCATCCTCCAGTCGCAGACCCGCGGCGGGGACCTCGCCTGCCGCTACGGCGGCGAAGAGTTCGCGATCATCATGCCTGGGGCCGAACTCGAAGCGAGCGTGCAGCGCGCGCAGCAGCTGCACGCAGCCATCCTGGCGACCCGCTTCAGGCACCTCGGACGCCTGCTCGGCACGGTGACGGCGTCGATCGGCGTGGCGGCGTTTCCGCTGCACGGCGAGTCGTGGGACGCGGTGCTGCGCGAGGCCGACCAGGCGCTCTACCGCGCCAAGCGCAACGGCCGCAACCGGCTCGACGTCGCACCCGCGCCCGAATCCGCCTCCTGAGCCCGGCTCACTCGGTCCAGCGTGGCTTGCGCTTCTCGAGAAAGGCGCGCATGCCCTCGCGCGCCTCCTCGCCCGCGCGCACCCGCGCGAGCACGCCCGCCGTGTAATCCGCGAGCCCCGGGCCAAGCGGCGCACGCTCCACCTTCGCGAGCAGGCGCTTCGAGCGGGCGAGCGCCTGCGGTCCCGCCCGCGCGAGCCGCTGCGCGAGGCGCTCCACGCACGCGTCAAGCTCGCTCTGCGGCACGCACTCGTGTGCCAGGCCCAGGCGCAGCGCCTCGCGCGCCGCGAGACGCTCTCCGGTGAGCACGTAGCGCCGCGCTTGGCGCGCACCGAGGGCGCGCACCAGGTAGGGGCTGATCATGGCGGGCACCAAGCCGATGCGCGTCTCGGGCAGGCAGAACTCCGCCTCCTCGGCGGCGACGACCAGGTCGCAGGCCGCCACGAGCCCCATGCCGCCCGCGAACGCGACGCCGTGCACGCGCGCGATCGTGGGCTTGCGCAGCGCGTGCAACCGATAGAGCAGTCGCGCGAACCGTGCGGCATCGCGCTGCGCGGCTGCCTTCGTGAGCCTGGCCGCCCGCTCCATGCGCGCGAGGTCGCCCCCGGCGCAGAAGGCCGGGCCCCGCCCGGCGAGCACGAGCACGCGCACCGCGTCCTCGCGCTCGAGCGCGGCGAGCGCCCGGGCGAGCGCGCCGCTGAGCGCGTCGTCGAGCGCGTTGCGCACCTCGGGCCGGTTGAGCCACAGCCAGGCGGCCGCACCGCGGCGCTCGATCTCGAGGACTCGATCCGCGGCGCCCACGACCTCAGCCGAGCTGCAGCCGGCGCCGCGCGGCGGTGTACTCGGCTTCCAGCTTGGCAACCACCTCGCGCACCGGCATCACCGAGTCAATCTGGCCGACCCCCTGGCCGGCGCTCCAGATATCGCGCCACACCTTCTTCTCGGCGCCGCTCGCCGAGCCGAAGTTCATCTTAGACGGATCCGACTTGGGAAGATTCTCGGGGTCGTAGCCGGCGGCGATCACGCTGTGCTTGAGATAATTGCCGCGCACCCCGCTGAACAGATCCGTGTACACGATGTCGGCCGCGCGCGCGCGCACGACCTCTTCCTTGTAGCGCTCGGGCACGTTCGCCTCGGGCGTGGCGAGAAAACGCGTGCCGATGTAGGCGAGGTCAGCCCCCGCGGCCTGCGCCGCGAGGATCGCGTCGCCGGTGGCGATCGCCCCGGAGAGCACGATCAGACCGTCGAAGAAGCGCCGCACCTCGCCCACCAGGGCGAAGGGCGAGAGCGGCCCGGCGTGGCCGCCAGCGCCCGCGCACACGAGGATCAGGCCATCGACGCCCGCCTCGAGCGCCTTCTCGGCGTGGCGCACGCTGATCACGTCGTGCAGCACGATGCCGCCGTAGGCGTGGATCGCCGGGATCACGTCGTTCGGCGCGCGCAGGCTGGTGATGGTGATCGGCACCTTGTGCCGGATGCAGACCTCGAGATCGTCCTCGAGCCGGTCGTTCGACTTGTGCACGATCTGGTTGACCGCGAACGGCCCAACGGTCGCCCCACGGTGCGCCTTGCGGTGTGCCTCGAGCGCCGTCTCGATCTGTGTGAGCCAGGCATCGAGCGCTTCCTTGGGGCGCGCGTTGAGCGCCGGAAACGAGCCGACGATGCCGGCCTTGCACTGATCGATCACGAGCGCCGGGCAGCCGGCGATGAACATCGGCGCGCCGATGACGGGAAGGCGGAGGTTGGCGAGGATGGGAGGAAGGGACATGGCGCCTGACTTTCAGAGACGAATTTTGGCTTTTACCCGATCTCCCCTTTTCGCATCACTCGCGGCTTCATCGCGAGTGATGCGAAAAGGGGAGACACAGCGGAGTCGAGCCTGCGTGCGGGCGGTGGTGAATCACGAACCACCGCATGTCTCCGGTTTTTGCGCGGCCCCCAGACGGGCCGCGCAAAAACCGGAGATCGGATGAAAACCGAACCCCTGAAAAGCGGCTGTTCAAACAAACAGCTCCCCTTGCGCCGCCTTTTCCCGCACGATCCGCGGCGGCGCGAAGCGTTCGCCGTACTTCTGCGCGAGCCGCTCCGCGCGCGCGACGAACTTCGCCGGCCCGACGTGGTTGACATACTGCAGCGCCCCGCCCGCCCAGGCGGGAAAGCCGATGCCGAAGATCGAGCCGATGTTGGCGTCGTGCACCGCCTCGAGCACGCGCTCCTCGAGGCAGCGCGCCGCTTCGAGCGCCTGGCGGTAGAGCAGCCGCTCCTTCAGCTCCTCGAAGTCGTACGCGACACCGAGCTTGCCGAATTGCTGCTTGAGGCCCGGCCACAGGAACTTGCGGCCGTCCTTCGGGTACTCGTAGAAGCCGGCGCCGCCCGCGCGCCCGGGGCGCTTGAATTCCTTCACCATGCGCACGATCACGTCCTGTCCCGGGGCGGGCGTCCAGCGCTTGCCCTCGGCTTCGAGGTCGGCCCGGGTCTGCTGCATCACGTGCAGCGAAAGCGAGAGCGAGGTCTCGTCGACCACCGCGAGCGGGCCGACCGGCATGCCCGCGAGCCTGCCGGCACTCTCGACCACCGCGGGCGGGATGCCTTCCTCGAGCATCGCGCAGCCTTCCATCACGAAGGTGCTGAAAGTGCGGCTGGTGAAGAAGCCGCGCGAGTCGTTCACCACGATCGGCGTCTTGCCGATCGCGAGCACGTAGTCGTAGGCGCGCGCGACGGTCTCGGGCGCGGTCTTCGCGCCCTTGATGATCTCGACCAGCCGCATCTTGTCCACCGGCGAGAAGAAGTGCAGCCCGACGAAGCGCTCCGGATGCGCGGAGGCCTGGGCGAGGCCCGTGATCGGCAGCGTGCTCGTGTTGGAGGCGAACACGCCGCCCGGGGCGAGCCGCGGCTCGGCTTCGCGCGTGACCTCCGCCTTCAGCTCGCGCTTCTCGAACACCGCCTCGATGATCAGATCGCAGCCGGCGAGGTCGTCGGCGCGCGCCGTGGGACGAATGAGCGCGAGCGTTTCCTGCGCCTCGCGTTCGCTCGTGCGGCCATCCTTCACGCGCCGCGCGAGCAGCTTCTCGCTGTGGGCCTTGCCCGCGGCCGCCTTGTCCTCGCCCACGTCCTTGAGCACGCACGCGATCCCGCGGCTCGCGTTCGCCCAGGCGATGCCGCTGCCCATCATGCCGGCGCCGAGGATGCCCACCTTCCCTGGCTTCCAGCGCGGGAAATCCTTGGGGCGCGAAGCGCCCGACTTGATCGCGTTCAGGTTGAAGAAGAACGCGGTGATCATGTTCTTCGCCACCTGGCCGACGGCGAGCTTCGCGAGGTAGCGCGACTCGATCCTGAGCGCGGTGTCGAAATCGACCAGCGCCCCTTCGGCCATCGCCGCCATGATCGCCTCGGGCGCCGGGTACAGGCCGCGCGTCTTCTCGACGAGCATCGCCGGAGCGACCGCGAGCATCTGCTGGATGTGCAGCGAATTCGGCGAGCCGCCCGGCATGCGGTAGTCCTTCGCGTCCCAAGGCTGCACCGGCGCCGGGTTCGCGCGGATCCACTCGCGCGCCATCGGCAGGAGCGCCTCGGCGTCCACCGCGAGACCTTGGATCAAGCCGAGCTTCGCCGCCTCGGCCGGGCGCAGCAGCCTGCCTTCGACGAGGTATGGAAACGCCACCTGCAGGCCGAGCAGGCGCACCATCTTGGTCACGCCGCCCGCCCCCGGCAGCAGCCCCAGCGTCACCTCGGGCAGGCCGAGCTGGATGCGCGCGTCGTCCAGGCAGATCCGGCAGTGCGCGCTCAGCGCGATCTCCCAGCCGCCGCCGAGCGCGCTGCCGGCGAGCAGCGCGACCACCGGCCTGCCGAGGCGCTCGAGGCGCCGCATGTCGTGCTTCACCGCTTCGATCTCGTGCAGCAGCCGCGGGCCGTCGGCCTTCGTGAGCTTCAGCATGTCCTTCAGCTCGGCGCCGGCGAAGAAGGTCTTCTTGGCCGAGGCGAGGATCACGCCGTCGTAGGTTGCGCGCTCCTCGACGAGGCGGTTCACGGTTTCGGCGAAGGCCTTCTGCCACGCCGCGGTCATGGTGTTCACCTGCGCATCGGGCGCGTCGAAGGTGACGGTGACGATGCGCTCGGTGAGCTCGTAGCGGATGGGGGAGGTCATGGAAGTGACGTTGGGGGTCTCGAACGCGCGCAGGGCACGCTGCTATTTGCCAACCCGCTGCATCAGGGGTTCAATCAATCTCGGGGCTTTGCGCAGTTTGCTGCATGATTCTCGCAGCAAACTGCGCAAAGCGCCGAGACCATAAAAAAGCCAAACCCGCGCGCGGTGGCCGCTACGCGCGGTATCCAGAGCCCGCGCCTACAACCTCTCCACGATCGTCGCGATCCCCATCCCGCCCCCCACGCACAGCGTAGCCAGGCCAAAGCGCAGCTTCCTGCGCTCGAGCTCGTCGATGAGCGTGCCGAGGATCATGGCGCCGGTCGCGCCGAGCGGGTGGCCCATGGCGATCGCGCCGCCGTTGACGTTCACTTTCTCCTCCGGAACCCCCAGCTCCTTCATGAACTTGAGCGGCACGGCGGCGAAGGCCTCGTTCACCTCGAACAGGTCGATCTGGTCGATCGTCATCGTCGCCTTGGCGAGCGCCTTGCGCGTCGCGGGCATCGGGCCGGTGAGCATGATCGTGGGATCGGCGCCCGAGAGCGCGGTCGCGACCACCCGCGCCCGCGGGGCGAGCCCGAGCGCCTTGCCCTTCGCCTCGCTGCCGATCAGCACGGCCGCGGCGCCGTCGACGATGCCGGAGGAGTTGCCCGCGGTGTGCACGTGCCGGATGCGTTCGACTTCCGGGTAGCGCTTGAGCGCCACCGCGTCGTAGCCCATGCGACCGAGCTCCTCGAACGAGCTCTTGAGCGAGGCGAGGCCCTCGAGCGTCGAGTGCGGCTTGATGAACTCGTCCTCGGCGAGGATCAGGTCGCCCAAGGCGTCGGACACCGGCACCACCGATCTTGCGAAGCGCCCCTCGCCGCGCGCCTCGGCCGCGCGCTTCTGCGAGCGCAGCGCGAAGCGGTCCACGTCCTCGCGCAAGAACTCCTCCATCGTGGCGATCAGGTCGGCGCCGATGCCCTGCGGCACGAACCCGAGCTCGAAATTGGTCTCGGGGTCCGCCATCCACGCGCCGCGGTCCGAGCCCATCGGCACGCGCGACATCGACTCGACGCCGCCCGCGACCACCAGGTCCTCCCAGTCCGATCGCACCTTCTGCGCCGCGATGTTCACCGCTTCCAGCCCCGAGGCGCAGAAGCGGTTGAGCTGCACGCCGGCTGCGCGCCAGTCCCAGCCCGCGGCGAGCGCGGCGGTCTTGGCGATGCACGAGCCCTGCTCGCCCACCGGCGTGACGCATCCCATCACCACGTCGTCGACCTCGCCCGTGTCGAGGTCGTGCCGCTCCTGCAGCTCGCGCAGGATGCCCGAGAGCAGCGCGATCGGCTTCACCTCGTACAGCGACCCGTCCTTCTTGCCCTTGCCGCGCGGCGTGCGCAGCGCGTCGAAGATCATCGCCTCGGCCATTTCAATTCCCTCCTAGCCCGATCGACCGGGTAATCAGCTCCTTCATGATCTCGTTGGTTCCGCCGTAGATCCGCTGCACGCGCGCGTCCACGTAGGCGCGCGCGATCGGGAACTCCCACATGTAGCCGTAGCCGCCGTGCAGCTGCACGCACTCGTCGATCAGCTTGCACTCGAGGTCGGTGCACCAGTACTTGGCCATCGAAGCGGTGGCGGTGTCGAGCTTGCCGGCGAGCAGCAGCTCGATGCACTTGTCGACGAACACCCGCGCGATCTGCGTCTCGCTCGCGAGCTCGGCGAGCTTGAAGCGCGTGTTCTGGTAGGCCGCCACCGGCTGGCCGAAGGCCTTCCTGTCGCGCACGTACTCGATCGTCCAGTCGAGCGCCGCCTCGCACTTGGCGACCGCGCCGATCGCGATCTGCAGCCGCTCCCAGGGCAGCTCCTGCATGAGGTAGGCGAAGCCGTTGTTCTCCTGGCCGAGCAGGTTCTCCGCGGGCACCTCGACGTTGTCGAAAAAGAGCTCCGCCGTGTCCTGGCCCTTCAGGCCCACCTTCTTCAGCCGCCTGCCCTTGGTGAAGCCCTTCATCGTGGTGTCGACCACCAGCAGGCTCGTTCCCTTGGCGCCCTTCGCCGGGTCGGTCTTCGCGACCACGATCGCGAGGTCGCAGTGCCAGCCGTTGGTGATGAAGGTCTTCGAGCCGTTGAGGAGGTAGCGGCCGGCCTTCCTGATCGCGCTCGTCTTCACGCCTTGCAGGTCGGAGCCCGCGCCCGGCTCGCTCATCGCGATCGCGGCGATCGCTTCGCCCGTCGCCATCTTCGGCAGGTATTTCTTCTTGAGGTGCTCGCTGCCGTAGTGCAGCAGGTACGGCGCCACGATCTCCGAGTGCAGCCCGAAGCCGAGCGAGGAGTTGTTGGCGCGCGCCTGCTCTTCCATGAGCACGACGCTGTAGCGCTTGTCGGCGCCGGCGCCGCCGTATTCCTCGGGCATGCTCGCGCACAGAAAGCCGTTCGCGCCCGCCTTCAGCCACACCTCGCGATCGACATAGCCCTGCTCCTGCCAGCGCTCGTCGTGCGGCTTCACTTCCTCGTCCATGAAGCGGCGCACGCTGTCGCGGAAGGTCTCGTGCTCGGGGGAAAAGAGGGTGCGGGGAATCATGCGCGCGCCGCCTGCTCGAATTGACGAATCATAGTCCAATGCGACACACTGACCAAGCATCCGCCTCGCCGAATTCCCACCGCCCGCGAGCTCCTGTCCACCATGCCGAGCACGTACCGCTCGATCTTCCGGCCGGGGCTGTTTGAAACGCAGGTGGCGATCGTCACCGGCGGCGGCTCGCGCTTCGCAGGCGCGCCGAGCGCCCTCGAGCGCTGATGCGCCATGCCCGCGATCGAATCTAAGCTCGATCCGCAAGGTGAAGCGTTTCGGCGCAACCGCGCGCACATGCTGCGCCTCGTGGAGCGGTTGCGGCAGCTGGAAGCGCGCGCGCGCGAGGAGTCGGCGAAGGCGAAGCCGCTCTTCGACAAGCGCGGGCAGCTGCTGCCGCGCGAGCGCATCGCGCGCCTGCTCGACGCGGGCGCGCCCTGGCTCGAGCTCGCCCCGATCGCGGGCTATTGCCTGGATGACCCGGACCCGGAGAAATCCGTCCCGGGCGGTGGCATGATCGCCGGAATCGGCTACGTGGCCGGCGCGCGCGCGCTGGTGGTGGCGAGCGACTCGGGCATCGACGCCGGCGCGATCCAGCACATGGGGCGCGAGAAGCTCCTGCGCGCGCAGGAGATCGCGCTGGAGAACAAGCTGCCGTTCGTGCACCTGGTCGAGTCGGCGGGCGCGAACCTGCTCAAGTACCGCGTCGAGGGCTTCATCCACGGCGGCGCGATCTTCTACAACCTCGCGCGCCTCTCGGCGGCCGGGGTTCCGGTCGTCACGGTCGTGCACGGTTCCTCGACCGCCGGCGGCGCCTACATGCCGGGGCTCTCGGACTACGTGATCATGGTGCGCGGGCGCGCCAGGGCCTTTCTCGCCGGGCCGCCGCTGCTCAAGGCAGCGACCGGCGAAGTCGCGACCGACGAAGAGCTGGGCGGCGCGGTCATGCACACCCGCGTCTCGGGCCTGGGCGAATACCTCGCCGAGGACGACGCCGACGGCGTGCGCCTGGCGCGCGAGGTGATCGCGCGCCTCGCGTGGGGCGCGGCGCCGCCCGCGCAGGGCAAGCCGCCGCGCTATCCGGCCGAGGAGCTGCTCGGGGTGATGCCCCAGGAATACCGCAAGCCCGTCGACATGCGCGAGGCGATCGCGCGGATCGTGGACGACTCCGATTTCCTCGACTTCAAGGCCGACTTCGGGCCGGCCACTGTGTGCGGGCACGCGACGCTGCAGGGCATGGCGCTCGGCATCGTCACCAATAACGGTCCGCTCGACCCGGCCGGTGCGAACAAGGCGACGCACTTCATCCAGGCCTGCTGCCAGGCGGGGCTGCCGCTCGTCTACCTCCAGAACACCACCGGCTACATCGTCGGCAAAGCCTCCGAGGAGGCCGGCATGATCAAGCACGGCTCGAAGATGATCCAGGCGGTGTCGAACGCCAACGTGCCGCAGATCACGCTGATGTGCGGCGCCTCCTTCGGCGCCGGCAACTACGGCATGTGCGGGCGCGCCTACCGCCCGCGCTTCCTGTTCTCCTGGCCGAACGCGCAGACCGCGGTGATGGGCGCCGAGCAGGCCGCGCTCACCATGGCGATCGTCATGGAAGAGGGCGCGCGGCGCAAGGGCGTTCCCGTCGACGAAGACAAGATCGCCGACCTCAAGCGGCGCATCGTCGACAACTTCGAGAGCCAGCAGAGCGCCTTCGTCACGAGCGGTCTCATGCTGGACGACGGCGTCATCGATCCGCGCGACACGCGGAACGTCCTCGGATTCGCGCTCTCAATCTGCAGGGACGGCGATGCCCGCACCGTCCGACCAGTGCAATTCGGCGTGACGCGACCTTGAGAGCCGCGGGTCGGCTTCCCGGCGCGCGGCGCCGAGCACGAACCGATCGCGGCTGAGCGCGGAGCGGGGCGTAACCACGAAACGGGATCGAGGTGGTAGCATCGCCGTAACGATGAGATCGGACCTGCTCAAGCGCATCACCATCGAGCCAGGCAAGTGCGGCGGGCGGCCGTGCATCCGCGGCATGCGCATCCGCGTGCAGGACATCCTGGATATGCTCGCCGCCGGAACCCGCGAGGACGAGATCCTTCGCGACTACCCCTACCTCGAGCCTGACGATATCCGCGCCGCCGTCGCCTATGCCGCGGCGTACCTGGACCACACTGTCCTTCCCGCCCGGACGGCATGAAGTTCCTGGTGGACGCGAACCTGCCGCCCGGGTTGGCGGCATGGCTGCGCGAGCGAGGCCACCTGGCGAGCCACGTATTCGACGACCCCGGTCACAAAGCGGCCGACGCCGCGATCTCGGAGTTCGCTCGTGCGCAGGGCTGTGTCATTGTCACGAAGGACGACGACTTCGCCGCTCTCGCCGCGCTCGCGCCCGATCCAGCCCCGGTCGTATGGCTGCGCCTGGGCAACGCGACCAACGCCGCGCTGAAGAGTTGGCTCGAGCCGCTCTTGCCGGATATCGTCCAGCGGCTCGAGAGCGGCGAGAAGTTGATCGAAGTCGTCTAAGCGCAGGCGGTCCTCACGCCGATCCGCGCCCGCTTGAAAGACACGCTCGCAGGCACAGTCCGCTGCAATTCGCTAGAGCGAGGCACCGATATGCAACTCACGCACGAGCACGAAGAGCTGCGCCGTAATCTCACGCGCTTCATCGACCATGAGATCAACCCGCACGTCGACGAGTGGGAAGCGGCGGAGATCTTCCCCGCGCACGAGCTCTTCCGCAAGATGGGCGCGCTCGGCTTCCTCGGGCTCACCAAGCCGCCCGAGTACGGCGGCAGCGGCCTCGACTACTCCTACTCGCAGGTGATGGCCGAGACGCTCGGCCGCATCCGCTGCGGCGGCGTGCCGATGGCGATCGGCGTGCAGACCGACATGGCGACGCCGGCGCTCGCGCGCTTCGGCTCCGACGAGATCAAGAAGGAGTTCCTCGCGCCCTCGATCTCGGGCGAGTTCGTCGCCTGCCTGGGAGTGTCGGAGCCCGGCGCGGGCTCGGATGTCGCCTCGATCAGGACCGCGGCGAGGAAGGCGGGCGGCGACTACGTGATCAACGGCGGCAAGCTCTGGACCACGAGCGGCACGCAGGCCGACTGGATGTGCCTGCTCGCCAACACCTCGGAAGGCGCGGCGCACAAGAACAAGACGCTCATCTGCCTGCCGATGAAGACGAAAGGCGTCACGGTCGCGAAGAAGCTGAAGAAGATCGGCATGTGGTCCTCCGACACGGCGCAGATCTTCTTCGACGACGTGCGCGTGCCGCAGCGCTACCGCATCGGCGAGGAAGGCATGGGGTTCACCTATCAGATGCTGCAATTCCAGGAGGAACGGCTGTGGGCGGCCTCGGCGAAGCTCCACGGCCTGCAGAGCTGCATCGACGAGACGATCGCCTACACGCGCGAGCGCAAGCTCTTCGGCTCGACGGTGCTCGAGCAGCAGTGGGTGCACTACAAGCTCGCCGAGTGCCAGACCGAGCTCGAGTGCCTGCGCGCGCTCACCCACCGGGCGGTCGAGCTCTACATGGGCGGCGAGGACGTCACCATGCTCGCCTCGATGGCGAAGCTCAAGGCCGGGCGCCTCGCGCGCGAAATCGCCGACACCTGCCTGCAGTTCTGGGGCGGCATGGGCTACACTTGGGAGAACCCGGTCGCGCGCGCCTGGCGCGACGGGCGGCTCACCTCGATCGGCGGCGGCGCCGACGAGGTGATGCTCGGCATCATCTGCAAGCACATGCACATCCTGCCCCTGCGCGGCAGGTAGGCGGACCGCGCCCGTGTTCGGCTCGCTCCTCATCGCGAACCGCGGCGAGATCGCGCTGCGCATCCAGCGCACGGCGCGCCGCATGGGCTTGCGTATGGTGGCGGTGTATTCCGCGGCGGACCGCGACGCGCGCCATGCGCGCGAAGCCGACGACGCGATCGCGATCGGCGGCGCCGCGCCGCGCGAGTCGTACCTCGACGCAGGCGCCATCCTGGCGGCGGCCCGCCGCGCGGGCGCCGAAGCCGTGCACCCCGG
>JAKALD010000213.1 GCA_021813275.1 Pseudomonadota bacterium
CACTACGCGAGCGGCGCGCGTGCGCCGATCGTGATGGCGAACGTCAACCGCACCCTCGCTTCGCCCTGGGGGTTCTGGCCGGACCAGACCGACAGCCTCGCGCAGCGCGACACCGGCTGGATCCAGTTCTACAGCGAGAGCGCCCAGGAATCGCTCGACACCGTGATCCAGGCGTTCCGCGTCGCCGAAAGCGTGCTGCTGCCCGTCATGGTGAACCACGATGCCTTCTACGTCTCGCACGCGCTCGAGCCGGTGCGCGTGCCGCGGCAGGCGCTGGTCGACGATTTCCTGCCGCCGTATGCGCCGCCGCACCGGATCGATCCGCAGCATCCGGAATCCTGGGGCAACGTCGTCACGCAGGAGATGTTCAACCGGCACCGGCGCGCGCTCGCCGAGGCGATGGCGCAGGTGCCCGAGGTGGCGCTCGAGGCCGACCGCGAATGGGCCCGGCTCACGGGGCGCACCTGGGGCATCCTCGAGCGCTACCGCTGCGACGGCGCACGCATCGTCATCGTGACCGTGGGCAGCATGTGCGGCACCGCGCGCGATGCGGTCGACGCCCTGCGCGAAGCCGGCGAGGCGGTGGGGCTGCTCAAGGTGCGCCTGTTCCGGCCCCTGCCGGTCGAGGCGCTGCGCGCCGCGCTCGCGGGCGTTGCCCGGGTGCTCGTGCTCGAGCGCGATTACTCGCCCGGACACGGCGGCGTGCTTCACCAGGAGCTGCGTGCGGCCCTGTACGGGATGCAGGGCGCGCCGCGCATCGACGGCCTGCTCGCCGGGGTCGGCGGCGTGAACGTCTCCGCGCAGCGCATCGCGCAGCTGGTGCGCGAGGCGGCGGGCGGCGAAGGGCGCCCGGAGTCGGTGTGGGTGAGCTGAGCGCGATGCAACGGCTCGACATCGACTACGACGCGATGCTGTGCTCCGGACACGCGGCGTGCCCGGGCTGCCTGGACGCGCTCTCCGTGCGCCATGCGCTCGCCGCCCTCGGCCCGAACACAGTGGCGGTGGTGCCGCCCTCGTGCATGGCGATCATCGCCGGGCCGCAGCCGTACTCGTCGCTGCGCATTCCGGTGTATCAGTGCTCGCTCGAGTCGAGCGCGGCCGCGGCCTCCGGCCTGCGCCGCGCGCTCGACGCCCAAGGCAAGCGCGACACGCAGGTGGCCGTGTTCGCGGGCGACGGCGGGACCTACGACATCGGCTTCCAGTGCCTGTCCTCGGCGGCCGAGCGCAACGAGGACTTCATCTACTTCTGCCTCGACAACGAGGGCTACATGAACACCGGCGCGCAGAAGTCCTCGTCGACCCCGCACTTCGCGCGCACCGGCTCCACGCCGGCGGGCAAGAGCTCGCGCAAGAAGAACCTCACCGAGATCATGGCCGCGCACGAGGTGCCCTACGCGGCGACCGCCTGCGCGGGCTACCTGGGCGACCTGGTGCGCAAGGTCGAGAAGGCGAAGGCGATTCGCGGCACTCGCATCATCACGCTGCTGATCCCGTGCCTGGACGGCTGGGGCCTGCCTGACGACGGCGGCCTGCAGGCGGCGCGCTACGCGGTGGAGAGCGGCGTATTCCCGCTCTACGAGGTCGAGGACGGAACCCGCTACACGCTCAACCAGCCGGGGCGGACGCGTTCGGTGAGCGAGTATCTGTCGCTGCAGCGGCGCTACGGGCACCTCGGGCCCGAGCAGATCGCGACCCTGCAGGCCGAGGTCGACGCGGGCTGGGCGCGCCTGATCGAGCGGGTCGGAAGCGGCCATTAACTACACGAATTCATCTTGCCCGATTCTTCGCTTCTTGAGCCGTCCCTGAGCAGTCTCTGCACTCGTTAAATACCCAGCGCCTGTCGCAGCATCCGCACCTCATTCGCCGGCACGACGATCGACCGCAGCCGCAGGCAGGCTCTCCGCAGACGGCGGTAGAAACCCGGATCACACGCGGCGCGCCGCATCAGCCCCGCCAGCGCGCGCGCATCGCCCACCGGAAAATACCCCGCATACCCCCGACCGAGCAGGCCGACGTTTCCCGGTATCCGCGACGCGAGCACCGGAACGCCGATTCGCAGCGCCTCGGACACGACGTTGGCGCCGCCTTCCATCCGCGAGCTGATGACCATCGCGTGGCTCGAGGCGAGCCAGCGCAGCGCGCGCGCATGCGGCACTCCGCCGAGCCAGCGGTACCGCGGCTCGCGCTTCATCGCCGTGCGTGCCTCCTTAGCAAAGCGCGCATCGAGGGCCTCGCCGATCTGCACGACTTCGATCTCCGCATCGCTGGGCAGGTGGCCGAGGGCGGCCAAAGCGAGCAGGGGATCCTTCTCCTCCCGCAGATGACCGATGACGCACACGCGAAAGCCGCGCTTCACCGGAGAATGCCGCAGCCGCGTCGCGCAGGACTGGTAGACCACCCGCGCCTTGCCGCGCAGCGGCGCGGGCAGCTCCTCGATCGCGAGCGGCTGCAGGACGATGAAACGATGCGCGAGCCCGAGCGACTCGCGCGCCGCGTTCGAAGTCCGTATATCGCGGTACACGTCGGTGCCTGTGAGCGCGAGCACCAGCGGACGCTCGGGATGCGCGTCGGAAAAAGCCTTGATGGAATCGTGGCTCCGCCGCGCATGCAGCGCGAGCATCAAATCCGCATCCTCGCCCGACCACTCGGTCGCGACGCTCACGCGATGCCCCGCCTTCCGCAGCATCGCCGCCCAGCGCAGCGCGGTGTGCCGGTTGCCGGTTCGCGTCCCCGCACGGGCCGGGGTGACGAGCGCGATTCTCAAGGCACGCGCGCTCGGCTAGACTCGGGCGAATCCCGCGCGCCGAAGGACGCCATGCCCGAAGCCGATGTCCTGATCGCCGAGCTGAAAGACGCGCGCGCGCGCACGCGCCGCGTCGCGGACGATCTCGCGGGCAAGCGCGAGCTCGGCCCCAAGCTCGACATCGTCAATCCGCCGCGCTGGGAGATCGGGCATGTTGGCTGGTTCCAGGAGTACTGGTGCCTGAGGAGGAGGGCGCCGGGGCGCTACGCCGCCGAGCGCGCGGCATCGATTCTGCCGAACGCGGATGCGCTCTACAACTCGGCAACGGTGCCGCACGACGCGCGCTGGAGCCTGCCGCTCCCGGAATTCGCGAAGACGATCGGCTACCGCGACGCGGTGCTCGCGCGCCTCGCCGAGCGGATCGGAAGAGGCTGCGACGAGGACGACGCCTACTTCGCGCAGCTCGCGGTGCGCCACGAGGACATGCACGCCGAGGCGTTTCACTACACGCGCCAGACGCTCGCCTATCCGGCCCCAGCGATCGAGCATCGTGCCGTTCCGGCGGGAGAGCCGGTTTCGGGCGACGCCGAGATCCCGGGAGGGATCTTTCGCCTCGGCGCGAGCGCGAAAGACGGCTTCGTGTTCGACAACGAGAAATGGGCGCACCCGATCGTGCTCGCGCCGTTTCGCATGGCGCGCACGGCCGTCACCAACGCCGAGTTCGCCGCCTTCGTCGAGGCGGGCGGCTACGAGCGCGCCGAGGACTGGTCGAGCGAAGGCTGGCGCTGGCGTGCTTCGAGCGGGCGGAGCGCCCCGCTGTACTGGCGGCGCGCGGCCGACCGCTGGGAGCAGCGCCGCTTCGATCGCTGGGAGCCTCTCTCGCCAGACGAGCCGGTGGTGCACGTGAGCTGGTACGAAGCCGACGCCTACTGCCGCTTCGCGGGGCGGCGCCTGCCGACGGAAGCCGAATGGGAATACGCGGCGACCTGGGATCCGCGCGCTGGCCGCAAGCGAACCTATCCCTGGGGCGACGAACCCTGGCAATCGCAGCTCGCCAACCTGGACAACGCGCTGCCTGCGAGCGTGCACGCCTATCCCGCGGGCGACAGCCCTCTGGGACTCAGGCAGATGATCGGCAACGTCTGGGAATGGACCGCGACCCCGTTCCTGCCGTACCCGGGTTTTCTCCGCGACCCTTACGCCGAGTACTCCGTCCCGTGGTTCGGCACGCACAAGGTGCTGCGCGGCGGAAGCTTCGCCACGCCCGCGAGGATCGCGCGCGCGACGTTCCGCAACTTCTACACGCCGGACCGCGCGGACATCTTCGCCGGCTTCCGCACCTGCGAGGCCGGATGACGGTCCTGCGCTCGCGCGACAATCCGCGCGTCCGGCGTTGGCAGCGCTTGGCGCGCGACGCACGGTTGCGGCGCGCCGAGAAGCGCGCCCTGATCGAAGGGCCGCATCTCCTCGCGGCCTATCTCGATCGCGGCGGCACGCCGCTGGCGGTGATCGTAAGCGAAGCCGCGCGCGACGACGCCGAGATCGCGGCGCTCGTGCGCCGCGCGGGGAGCGAGCCGGTGCGGCTCGCCGAGGCGCTCTTTCGCCAAGTGGCGGAGGCCGAGACCCCGACCGGCATCGTTGCCGAGATCGCCCTGCCGGCACAGCCGCAGGACCTGCGCGCCTCGCCGTGCTGCGCGTTCCTGGAGGGGATCCAGGACTCGGGCAACGTCGGGGCGATCCTGCGCAGCGCCGCCGCCTTCGGCGTGAGCGACATCGTCCTCGGGCGCGGCTGCGCCGATCCCTGGTCCCCCAGGGCGCTGCGGGCCGGAATGGGCGGCCACTTCGCGCTGCGCCTCGCCCAGGAGGACGATCTCGCGGGCGCCCTCGAGCGCTTCGGCGGAACCGCGCTGTGCACCGTGGCGCGCGGCGGCAGCCCGCTCGAGACCGCCGACCTCACGGGGCGCATCGGGTGGATCTTCGGGGCCGAGGGGCGGGGGGTGAGCGAGGCGCTCGCCGCGCGCGCGCAGCTCAGGGTGACGATTCCGATGCCCGGCGCGGCCGAGTCGCTCAACGTCGCGGCGGCCGCGGCGATCTGCTTCTACGAGCGCGCGCGCCAGCTCAGTACACGTGCCGCTCGATTCTCATCTCGCGCATGATCGTGGTGGAGATCTCCTCGATCGACTTGGCGGTGGAGTCGAGCCAGCGCACCCCCTCGCGCCGCATGAGCGCCTCGGCCTGCTCGACCTCGTAGCGGCAGTTCTCCGGATCCGCGTACTTGCTGTGCGGCCGGCGCGAATGGCGGATCTCGCGCAGCCGGTCGGGGGCGATGGTCAGCCCGTAGAGCTTCGCCCGGTAGGGCCGCAGCACCTGCGGGATGTGCCCGCGCTCGAAGTCCTCGGGAATGAGCGGATAGTTGGCCGCGCGCACGCCGAGCTGCAGCGCGAGGTACAGGCAGGTCGGGGTCTTGCCGCTGCGCGACACGCCGACCAGGATGACGTCGGCGTCGTCGAGCTCGCGGTCGGAGGCGCCGTCGTCGTGCGCCACGGCGAAGTTGACCGCCTCGATGCGCCGCTGGTACTCGGGCTTGTCGAAGGCGCCGTGCGAGCGCCCGATCGTGTGGGTGGACTTCAGCCCGAGCTCCGCCTCGAGCGGGTCGATGAACCGCTCGAAGAAGTCGAGGCACAGGGCGTTCGCCTGGCGGATGGCGTCGCGCACGTCGTTGTTCACGAGCGTCGAGAACACGATCGGCTGGCCGTTGCCGGCGCGCGCCTCCGCGTCGATGCGGGCCACGCACTCCTGCGCCTTGTCGGTGCTGTCCACGAAGGGCAGGGTGACGTGATTGAAGCTCACGCCCTCGAACTGGGTCAGCAGGCTGTGCCCGAGCATCTGGGCGGTGATTCCGGTGCCGTCGGAGACGAAGAAAACGGTGCGGCGCTGGGTCATGGGGGAGAAGATGCTGCTGCGCATCAATTGGCGAGCCGATAAAATACGGGCTTTCGGCCGCAACGGGCAACCGCGAAGGAACCACCGACATGTACGTGGCCTGGCTCAAGGATCTGCACATGTCCGACCTCGACAAGGTCGGCGGCAAGAACGCTTCGCTGGGCGAGATGATGGGCGCCCTCGCGGAGCACGGCGTGCGCGTGCCCGGCGGATTTGCGACCACGGCGCACGCCTACCGCGAGTTCCTGGCGGCGAATAGCCTCGACCGGCGCATCGCCGAGCGTCTCGGGCGCCTCGACCCGGCCGACGTGCAGGCGCTGGCGCGCTGCGGCGCCGAGATCCGCGGCTGGATCGCTGCGGCCCCCTTTCCGCAGAAGGTCGAATCAGATATACGCTCGCATTATCAGATGCTTGAGAAAGACAGTTCGAGTGAAGTCTCGTTCG
>JAKALD010000214.1 GCA_021813275.1 Pseudomonadota bacterium
GTATTACGGCGGCGTGCGCGCGGGCGGCGCCTGGAATTATTTTCTCCAGGCGAGCCTGCCCTTCTCCACGGTCCTGCCCGCGGTCGCGAGCACCTGGGCCTGGCTCGCGCAGAGCCCGCGGCTCGATGCGCTCGCGCTGCCGCCGCTGCGCGCGCCTCGGGCGCTCGCCTGGCTCGCGGCTGCGGGCGGCGTTGCTGCGCTCGCGCCGCTGGGCCTGCGCCCGCAGGCGCTCTTCCCGTTCCTGTGGGTCGGGCCGCTGCTCGTGCTCGGCGGCCTGCAGCAGCTGGCGCTCGGCGAGACGCTCTTGGCGCCGCTCGCGCGCGGCGACTGGCGGCCGCTGCTGCAGCCCGCGCTCGCCGCGCTCGTATGCGGGTTCTTCTGGGAAATGTGGAACTACGGCAGCTCGCCGAAGTGGCATTACAGCCTCCCGTACGTCGAGAGCTTTCGCGTGTTCGAGATGCCGCTGCTCGGCTACGCCGGCTACCTGCCCTTCGGCGTCGAGTGCGCGCTGGTGGTCGATCTGACTGCGCGCCTGGTCGAGCGCCGTGCCGTGTGGCCGTTCGAGCCGCCGCCCCGGCCGTGATGTAAGCTTCCCGTTTCGCGCAGTGGGCCGCGCTGTCCTTCCCGAGAGCCCGATCGATGCCAGGCGCACCCGAAGTCGCGCCCCCCGGCCTGTCCGCCGAGCTGGCCGACGGCGTCGCCGATCTCGTCGCCTGCGGCTCGCTCGAGCTGAGCGCCGACCGCGCCGCCGACGCGCGCGTCATCGCTTCGATCCTGCCGGTCGGCACGCGCGTGTACGTCAACCACCTGCCGCGGCACGCGCTCGCCGACTCGCTCGCGACGCTCGTGGCGTTGCGCGAGGCCGGGCTCGAGCCGGTCCCGCACCTCGCGGCGCGCCGCATCGCCTCGCGCGACGAGGCGCGCGTCTTCCTCGAGCGGGCGGTGCGCGAGGCCGGCGTGGCGAGGCTGCTGCTCGTCGGCGGCGACGATCCGCAGCCGCGCGGACCCTACGCCGACGCCGCGGCGCTGCTGCGCGACGGCACGCTGCGCGAGCTCGGGGTGCGCGAAGTCGGCCTGCCGGGCTACCCCGAGGGCCATCCGCGCATCGCGCGCGCCGCGCTCGAGCACGCGCTCGAGGACAAGCTCGCGCTCGCCGCGGCGCAGGGCCTGGGCGCCTACCTCGTGACCCAGTTCTCTTTCGCGCCCGCGCGCATCGTGGAGTATTGCGGCGAGCTTGCGCGCCGCTACCCGGCCCTTCCGGTGTACGTGGGCGTCGCCGGCCCCACCGACCCGCGCGCCCTGTTCCGCTATGCGCAGCGCTGCGGCGTGAGCAGCTCGCTGCGCGCGCTGCGCGAGCAGGGCATGAGCGCGGTGCGCCTGGTGACGCACACGGACCCCTCCGAGCAGGTCGCCGCGATCGCGCACTACTGCCAGTCGCGCGCCGCCTGCAACGTGGTCGCCGTGCACCTGTTCAGCTTCGGCGGCGTGGCGCAGACCGCAGCCTGGATGCGCCGCGCGATCGCGTCGCGGCGTCCGGCCGCGGGGTAGAATCCCGCGATCACGACCACGGAGCCTCCCGCCATGGCCCAGCGCGCCGTCCCGCCGTTCCGCGCCGATCACGTCGGCAGCTTCCTGCGACCGCCGGAGCTGCTCGAGGCCCGCGACCGGCGCCACAGGGGGGAAATCTCGGCCGCGCAGCTGCGCGCGGTCGAGGACCGCGCGATCCGCGAGATCGTGCGGCTGCAGGAGGACTGGGGCCTGCAGGCGGTCACCGACGGCGAGTACCGCCGCACCTACTTTCACGTCGACTTCCTCGAGCAGCTCGAGGGCGTCGAGGTGCGCGGCGGCATCTCCGCCAAGTTCCACGGCGCGAGGGGCGACGTGGACTTCGCCCCGCCCGTGATGCACGTGACCCGGAAGCTGCGCCACGTGAAGCCGATCCAGCTCGAGGATTTCAAGTTCCTGAAGTCGGTGACGAAGCGCCTGCCCAAGGTGACGATCCCCTCGCCGACCATGCTGCACTTCCGCGGCGGGCGGGCCGCGATCAGTAGGGAAGCCTACCCGGACCTGGAGCAGTTCTACGACGACGTGGCGCGCTGCTACCGCGACGAGATCCGCGCGCTCGGCGAGGCGGGCTGCAGCTACCTGCAGCTCGACGACACCAACCTCGCCTACCTGTGCGACCCGAAGATGCGCGCAGGCGCCAGGCAGCGCGGCGACGATCCGAACGAGCTGCCGCGGCACTACGCGCGCCTCATCAACGCGGCGATCCGGGAGCGTCCCAAGGGCATGACGGTGTGCGTGCACCTGTGCCGCGGCAACTTCCAGAGCGCCTGGGCGGCCGAGGGCGGCTACGAGCCGGTGGCCGAGGCGCTGTTCAACGAGCTCGCGGTGGACGGCTATTTCCTCGAGTACGACGATGCCCGCTCGGGGGACTTCTCGCCGCTGCGCTGCGTGCCCAAGGGCAAGATGGTGGTGCTCGGGCTGGTCACCAGCAAGGTCGCCGCGCTCGAGCCCAAGGAAGTCCTCAAGGAGCGCATCCTCGAGGCGGCGCGCTACGTGGCGCTCGAGCAGCTGTGCCTGTCGCCGCAGTGCGGCTTCTCGAGCACCGTGCACGGCAACCAGCTCAGCGCCGCTGAGCAGGCCGCGAAGATCCGTCTCGTGGTCGAAACCGCGCGCGAGGTCTGGGGCGACGCCTGAGGCGAGCGGCGCCGCTCAGCGGCTCGCTTCGCCCTTGCGCTGCACGATCAGGTCGCGCGTCTTGCGCACCTCCGCAGCGTAGGGCCCGCCGAGCGCGAGCGCCCGCTCGGCGAGGGCGAGCGCCTCGTCGTTGCGCCCCTCATCCGAGAGCACCTGCGCGAGGTTGTTGAGCACGGCGACCGAGTCCGGGTGGCGCGCGGCGGCTTCGCGCAGCGTCGCCTCCGCCCCCGCCAGGTCCTTCCGCGCATATTCGCTGTTCGCCAAGCCGATCGCGGCGGTGAGGTCGCCGGGCCAGCGCGCGAGGAACGCGCGGTAGGCGGCGCTCGTCGCGGGCGCGTTGCCGACGTGATCGAGCGCGAGGATCGCCGCCAGATAGCGCGACTCGGTCGCGGTCACGGGCATGCGCTGCGGCGGCACCGCGACCATGGACCAGTAGGCGCTGTCCTTCCAAAGGTACTCGAACACGTCGAACGGCATCACGAGCCGCTTCTTCTCGCCCGAGCGCAGCGTCAGCTCGCTCTTCGGATGGTCGTAGCCGACGACGACCGCGTAGTGCCAGATCGAGATCGGCCACACGCCGTAGTCCTGCAGCACGATGACTGGATTGCCCGCCGCGACCTCGCGCAGCAGGTCCTCGAAGCGCGGCGCAAGCTCGTAGGACACCAGGCCGTGGCGCCGCGCCGCGGCGAGCATCTCGATCTGCAGGCTGCCCTCGCGTCCGGGCAGGTAGACCTCCTTCACGAGGTCGTCCGCCGTCACCCCGGCGCCGCCGTAGGCGAGCACGGTGGCGAGCGCAGCGGGCCCGCACTGGTAATCCTTCTGCGGGAAGAACGGAACGTCCGAGAGCTCGACGCGCTCCGGCAGCCCGCCCGGCCAGCGCTCCTCGAGCGAGGTGGCCTGCGGCGCGAGTAGCGCGCAGCCGCCGAGCCAGACGGTCAAAATGAAAACGCCCGCCGCGAGGCGGGCGTTTCGCAGGGCCTTCAGCCCCGGTGCGGTCATTTCCAGGCGTAGTAGATCACGATGATGATGGCGATCACCGCGGCGACGGCCCAGCCGCTATAGGCGCCGGCCGGCAGCGAGTTGATCTTGCCCGCGAGCGCCTGGACTTCCTGGTCGGTCATCGCCGCGACCCGGGTCTTGGCGGTCTGCGGGTCGACGCCCATCGACTGCAGCTGCCGCGCGACGTCCGAGCGATCGAGCGCCGCGAGCACCGTAGCGCGATCGGCGGCGACATTGCCCGCGCTGGCCGCGACCCGATCGGTGCCGATCATTCCGGCCTGTGCTGCCTGGAACGGAAGCATGAACATCGATAGAATCAGAAGACGGCAAACCATCCTTACTGTTGCAGATCCCATTTAGATCCCCTTGTAAAAGATGCTGCGCCGACGAATGCCCCGCGCCGCCTTCACCGCCCGGGGCCCGCAAGCAATCTAGTCCCCACGCCCGGTACAGTCAATCGGCCGCTCCGCCACGGCGCAGCCGGCGTCGTGAGTGCCCGACGCCCGCGCTCGGTCGTGGCTCCGCGGGCGGCAGCGGAACAAGGACTTAGGGCCCGCGCCCGCCGCGGCTCAACCCGGGCGCGCCTCGAGCGCGATCTGCCGACGCAGCTCGCGGTAGCGCTCCTCGGCCTCCTCGCCGAACAAGGGATCGCGCCCGGCCGGCGCCGCCGCCGCGACCGCGGCCCAGTCCTCGCGCGTGAGGAGCTCGGCGGCGCGCGGCAGGATGTCTTTTTCCTCGGCGGCGAGGTGCGCGCGGTAATAGACGAGATAGGTCGCCGCGGCGGCCTCGATCGCCTCGCGCGTCACCACCTGCTCGTCGATCGCCTCGTTGAGCCGCTCGAGCAACGCCTCGCCCGCCGTAGCGAGCACCCGGTGCTCCTGCGTGAGCCGGTTGATCTGCGCGCGCAGCCCCGCGTCGCGCGCGCCGAGGCGCGCGAAGACCGCGTCCTCGCGCGGATGGTGGAAGCGGTCCGGGTAGTGGCGCAGGTAGCTCATGATGTCGAGCATCAGCTCGTAGTCGGGGCGCTCGCCCGCGTGGAATACGGCGACCTGCTTCTCCAGCAGGCCGAGCAAGCGCCCGAAATTGACATGATCGGCGTGCCAGGCGGCGATCGGTTCGTTCATTGCGCTCTCCGTTTTGCGTGACGGCGGCCGCGCGCCGCCTGCCATTCCTCGACGTAGCCGCGCGCCGCGGCGTGCAGCGCGGTGCCGATCTTGCCGTACGCTTCCTCCGGCAGATTGGCGAGCGAGACGCGCGCCGACCATTGCGGGCCGGCGAAGCCGCCGCCCGGCATGAGCACGATCGAGGACTGCTCGGCCAGGCGCAGCAGCAGGTCCACCGGCTCGTGCCGGCGCGCCAGGAATTCCATGAACTCGCGCCCGTAGTGCCGCTCCGCCCAGGCCATGAGATCGAGCTTGCAATAGTAGCCCGCGCGGAGCGGGTCGGCGGGCAGCGGCGCGTCCAGCCCGCGGTACGGCGCCTCCAGGCGCCGGCGCACGATGCGGCGCGCCAGGCGCTTGTAGCGCGCCCCGGGCGCGAGCAGCCCGAACGCCGCGAGCAGCGCCATCTGCACCTGCTGCGGCGTGGACAGGCCCGCGGTGTGGTTGAGCGCGATCTGGCGGCTGTCGGCGACCAGCCGGTCGATGAACCTGAGCTTCGCGGGATCGAGCGCGAGGCCCGCGTAGCGCCGCTCGATCGCGCGCCTCTGCCGCGCCGGAAGCTGCGCGATCGCCTCGTCGAGCACGTTGCGCTCGTGCAGCGCGACGACGCCGAGGCGCCAGCCGGTGCAGCCGAAGTACTTCGAGAACGAGTACAGGGCCACGGTGTTGTGCGGCAGCTCCGCGAGCAGCGAGCGGAAGCCCTCGACGAAGGTCGCGTACACGTCGTCGGTGATGACGATCAGGTCCGGGCGCTTCGTCCTCACCAGCCGCACGAGGCGTCGCACCGTGCGCGGGCGCAGCGCGACCGAGGGCGGGTTGCTCGGGTTCACGAGGAACAGCGCCTTCACCGAGGGATCGGCGAGCTTGTCGATCTCCGCATCCGGGTACTGCCACCGGTGGCTGCCGTCCGCGCGGCGCTCCGAGGCATCGAGGCGCACCACGTCGAAGGCGTAGCGGGCAAGCGCGGGAATCTCGACGTAGGGCGTGAAGATCGGCACCGCGAGCGCGATGCGATCCCCGCGCCGCAGCAGGCCGTTCTGCATGAGCGAGTCGAACAGGTAGCAGATGCCCGCGGTCGCGCCCTCCACCGCGAACAGCTCGAAGCGCTCGGGCCGGCCCGCGCACAGCGCGCCTTCGAGATACGCGTGCACGATGCGCTCGGCGTGCGGCAGCATGCGCAGCGGCATGGGATAGTGGTCGCCGAGCACGCCGTCGGCGAGCTCGTGCGCGAAGGCGTCGGCAT
>JAKALD010000215.1 GCA_021813275.1 Pseudomonadota bacterium
GAGAAGGTCGCGCGGCTGCAGCTCACGACCCTCGGGGCGATGCTCACCGAGCTCTCGGAGGAGCAGGCCGCCTACATCGGCGTGCCCAGGCACGGCCCCTACAAGCCCGAGCATTACCGCTACTAGGCGATGCTGCGCCTGCTCGCCAACTGGGTGCTGAACGCGGTGGCGCTCCTCGCGGTCGCCTACCTGCTGCCTTCGGTGCACGTGGCGAGCTTCGGCTCGGCGCTGGTGGCGGCGCTGGTGCTCGGCTTCGTCAACCTCCTGGTCCGGCCGCTGCTCGTGCTGCTCACGCTGCCCGCCACGCTGCTCACCTTCGGCCTCTTCTACTTCGTGCTGAACGGGCTGCTCTTCTGGGCGGTGGGCTCGATCCTCAGGGGCTTCGAAGTGGGCGGGTTCTGGGCGGGCGTGTTCGGCGGCATCCTCTACGGAATGATCGCCTGGGCGCTGTCGCAGCTCTTCCTGGCGCGGCGCCCGCCCCCGCCGCCGGGCGACGGACGCGTGGTCGAGGGCCGGGTGATCGACCATGAGTAGCGCCGAGCAGGTCTTCAGCTTCGAGTTCTTCCCGCCGCGCACGCCCGAAGGCAAGCAGAAGCTGCGCGCCACCTGGCAGCAGCTCGCCGAGCTCCGGCCGCGCTTCTTCTCCTGCACCTATGGCGCGGGAGGCTCGACGCGCGAGGGCACGCTCGAGACCGTGCTCGACATCCGCGCCGCCGGCCACGAGGCCGCGCCGCACATCTCCTGCGTGGCTTCGACGAAGGCGGAGGTCGCGGCGCAGCTCGAGCGCTACCGCGCGCACGGCATCCGCCACATCGTCGCGCTGCGCGGCGACCTGCCCTCGGGCCTCGCGCGCTCGGGCGAGCTGCGCCACGCGAGCGACCTGGTCGCGTTCATCCGCGAGGCGACCGGCGACTGGTTCGAGATCGAGGTCGCCTGCTACCCCGAATACCACCCGCAGACGCGCGACGCCGCGGACGAGATCCGCCGCTTCAAGAAGAAGGTGGAGGCCGGCGCGAACGGCGCCATCACCCAGTACTTCTACAACGCCGACGCCTACCTGCGCTTCGTCGACGAGTGCCGCGCGGCGGGGATCGGCGTGCCGATCGTCGCGGGCGTGATGCCGATCGGCAACTTTTCCCAGCTCGCGCGCTTCTCGGATGCGTGCGGGGCCGAGATCCCGCGCTGGATGCGCTTCAAGCTCGAGAGCTATCGCGACGACACGGCCTCGATCCGCGCCTTCGGGCTGGACGTGGTCACGGCGCTATGCGCGAAGCTCCTCGAGGCCGGGGCGCCAGGGCTGCACTTCTACACGCTGAATCAAGCAGCGCTGACGACCGAGATCTGGCGCAGGCTGGGGCTGTAGCCTGCCGCGCAACAGGCAGCCGATCAGCCGCTCACGCGGCGCGTTTCTTCCTCTGCGCGTCGCGCGCGTGCATCTTGGCGTACGCGTCGTGGGCCGCAGCCTCCGCGTCGCCCACGTGCACCGGCAGCCCCATGTCGGAGAGCACCGAGCCGAGCGCGGAGAGGCACAGCATCACGTTGTCCGGGCGGCACGAATAGCCCATCAGGCCGAAGCGCCAGATCTTGCCCGCGAGCGGCCCGAGCCCGGCGCCGATCTCGATGCCGAACTCGTTGAGCAGCGTCTTCCTCACTTCCGCCTCGTTCACGCCCTCCGGGCAGAGCACTGCGTTCATCTGCGGCAGCTGGTACTCGGGCTTCACGAGGTACTTGAGCCCCATCGATTCGAGCCCGGCCTTGAGCGCCACGTGGTGGCGCTGGTGGCGCGCCCAGCTGTTCTCCAAGCCTTCCTCGCGGATGAGCAGCAGCGCCTCGTGCAGCGCGAACAGCGCGTTGGTGGGCGCGGTGTGATGATAGGTGCGCGTGGTCGCGCCCCAGTAGCCGAGCAGCAGGTTCATGTCCATGAACCAGCTGTGGATCTTGTCCTTGCGCTTCTTGACGTGCTCGACCACGCGCTCGGAGAACGACACCGGCGAGAGGCCCGGCGTGCACGACAGGCATTTCTGGCTCGCCGAGTAGATCGCGTCGATCTCCCACTCGTCGACCTTGACCGGTGTCCCGCCGAGCGAGGTGACCGCGTCGACGATCACCATCGCGCCGTGCCGGTGCGCGATCTGGGTGAGAAGCTTGGCGTCGGACTGGCAGCCGGTCGAGGTCTCGGCGTGCACGAAGGCGACGATCTTCGCGTCGCGGTTTTTCTTCAGCGCGTCCTCGAGCTTCTGGGGGTCGATCGGCTCGCCCCACTTGTCCTCGATGACCACCGGCACGCCGCCGCAGCGGATCACGTTCTCGACCATGCGGCCGCCGAATACGCCGTTCTGGCACACGATCACCTTGTCGCCCGGCGCCACCATGTTGACGAAGCAATACTCCATGCCGACCGAGCCCGGCCCCGACACGGGGAAGGTGAGCGGGTTCTTCGTCTGGTAGACGTAGCGCAGCAGCGACTTCAGCTCCTCCATCATCTCGACGAACACCGGGTCGAGGTAGCCGATCGCGGGCTGGCTCATGGTGGTGAGCACGCGCGGGTGGATCTCGGTCGGCCCGGGGCCCATCAGGGTGCGCTGCGGCGGATGGAACGAATGGATGCGCTTCGCGGGGGCGTACTGGTTCATGGGGTCATTCTCCGACAGGATGCCGAAGGGGGCGTGCTCCGGGCGCGACTTCACGCGCACCGGCTTCTTGGCGCTCGCTTCGGTGAGGATCTCGACCGCGCTGATGCGGCCCTGGGTCACGCGCTCGACTTCCGTCGCCCAGCGCGCCGGGACGTAGCCCGACTTCACCCAGTTGTTGACCACCGCCCGGTCGAGCTGGAAGGCGCGCGCCACGTCGGCCTGGGAGCCGAAGATCTCGACGAGTCGGGCGGCGCAGTTCATGGGCGGGCCTGGAAACGGGTTTGAAGCCTAGCATGTCAAGGCTAGTTTGACAATCCCTAGCGAACAAGCGGGCCTGGCGCGCCGTTCGGGCCGCTCGCCCCGCGCGCCCATGGGCGGTAGCATCGCGCCCACAGGATCAGACACGCCATGAAGCCCGGCCACCCCGTCGAGTTCAACCCCGAGACCGCCGCCGAGGCCTACCTCGGCACGCTCGCGGCGCGCGGCGTGGAGTACCTGTTCGCGAACGGCGGCACCGATTTCGCGCCGCTGGTCGAAGGCCTCGCCAAGGGACGCGGCCGGGGCTGGCGCATGCCGGAGCCGGTGCTCGTCCCGCACGAGAATCTCGCGGTCGCCATGGCGCACGGCTACGCCATGGTGAGCGGCCGCGGGCAGGCGGTGATGGTGCACGTCGGCGTGGGCACCGCGAACGCGCTGAACGGCCTCATCAATGCTTCGCGCCAGAACGTGCCGCTGCTCCTCACCGCGGGGCGCACGCCGCTCACCGAATCGGGCGCGGTCGCCGGCGCGCGCAACAACTACATCCATTGGGCGCAGGAGCACTTCGACCAGGGCGCGATGCTGCGCGAGTTCGTCAAGTGGGGCTACGAGCTGCGGCACCCGGAGCAGGTCGAGCCGGTGGTCGACCGCGCGCTCGCGATCGCGCACTCGGCCCCCGAGGGCCCGGTGTACCTCACGCTCCCGCGCGAGATACTTGCCGCGCCGGTGGCGGGAGTCCGCGTAGGTGAGCGCCCGCTCATGGTGCCTGCCAGCGCGCCCGGGCCCGACCCGGACGCGCTCGACGAGGTCGCCGCGCTTCTCGCGCAGGCCGAGCGCCCGCTGCTGATTACCTCGAACGGCGGTCGCACGGCGGAGTCGGCGCGCGCGCTCGCCCGGCTCGCCGAGACCTTCGCGATTCCCGTGATCCAGTACCGCCCGCGCTACCTCGCGCTTTCGACCGAGCACCCGATGCAGGCCGGCTGGGACCCGCATGCGCTGCTCGGAGAGGCCGACCTCGTGCTCGTGGTGGACGCGGACGTGCCCTGGATCCCCTCGCAGGGCACGCCGCGGGCGGACGCGCGGGTGGTGCACATCGCACCCGACCCGCTCTTCACGCGCTATCCGCTGCGCAGCTTCCGCGCCGACATCGCGCTCGCCGGTCGGGTCGCCCCGGCGCTCGAGGCGCTCACCGAGCGCCTCGAGCGGCACGCTCCCGCGCAGGCGAAGATCGCGGCGCGCTACGAGGCCGTGGCGAAGCAGTCCGAGGAAACGCGCCGGCGCGCGCGGGCCGGGGCCCGCGCCCTGCCCGAGGCGATCAGCGGCAAATGGGCCTCGGCGTGCCTGAACCGGCTGCTCGACGAGGACACGCTGCTGGTGAACGAGTACCCGATCGTCCTCGAGGAGATGGAGATCCGCGCGCCGGGCCGCTACTGGTCGCTGCCGCCCTCGGGCGGCCTGGGCTGGGGCCTCGGCGCCGCGCTCGGCGCCAAGCTCGCCGCGCCCGACAGGACGCTCGTGTGCGCGGTGGGCGACGGGGCCTACATGTTCGGCAATCCCACGCCGGCGCATTTCGTCTCGCAGACGATGCGCCTGCCGGTGCTCTGGGTGGTGTTCAACAACGCGCGCTGGGCAGCGGTGCACCGCGCGACCCTGTCGATGTACCCGAAGGGCCACGCCGCCGGCCAGTCGCACCCGCCGTTCTCCGTCCTCGAGCCCGCGCCGCGCTACGAGATGGTCTGCCAGGCGGGCGGCGGGCACGGCGAGCGCGTGACCGAGCCGAAGGATCTCGCCCCGGCCCTCGAGCGCGGGCTCGCGGTGGTGCGCGACGAAAAGCGCCAGGCCCTGGTGAACGTGTGTCTCGAGCCGAGCTACGTCAAGACGAGCTGAGAACGTGATGCGGACCCCTTCGCGCCTCGCACTCGGGCTCGCGCTCGGCGCGGGTCTTGCCGCGTGCAGCAGCGTGCCGCCGGCCGGACCGAGCGTCGAGGGCGGCGCGACCTTCGCCTACACCTGCAGCGACGGCAGCGTAGTCGCCGTGCGCTACTACGCGCTGTCCGACGGCTCGCTGCGCTTCGCGCGGCTGCGCATGCAGGACGGAACCGAGCTGACGCTGCCGCAGCTCGTCTCGGGCTCGGGGGCGCGCTACAGCGACGACCACACGACGTTCTGGATCAAGGGCAACCAGGCGACGCTCAGCGAGAGCGGCAGCTCGCGGACCCTGGAGTGCGGCGCCGGCCAGGACCGCGCCCAGCCGCCGGCGCGCTGAGCGGCGCCGGCCGCATATCGCTACAGCCCGCGCCGCTGCTTTGCGAGCGCGACGAGCTCCTGCGCGAAGCCGCGGAGCATGCCGAGAAAGGTGACCGCCCACGCGGCCAGCGCCACGAACACGAAGTAGCGCGGAATGGGCAGCAGGAAGGGCAGGTCCATCGCGCGCGCCATCTGCAACGTGCACACCGTGTACATGCCGAGCGGAAAGACCGCGCCCCAGTACAGCGGGTCGTAGCGCAGCGGAAAGCGCATGATCACGTGCCTCCAGAACCCGAGCACGAGGAGCATCGGGATCCACCAGGTTCCGGTCGCCCAGTAGAACACCGTGAAGCCCCTCAGGAACGGAAGCAGCGACTGCAGGTAGGGGGCGTGAGGGCTGTTCATCATGAGGAGCGAGCCGGCGAGCGTCGAGATCGCCATGGCTCCCATGTTGATCCAGTAGGGCGGGGCCAGATCGCCGGGCGCGAAGCGGAAGAACGCGTAGCGATAGAAGATGAGCGAGATCATCCAGATGTACTGCATCCCGCCCCACAGCCACATGGACAGCGCGAAGAAGTTGACCTCGAGACGGTATGGCTGGACCCAGTGCGCGGCGATGTGCACGCCGAGGACCGCCGTCGACTGGGTCGCCACCACCGCGAGCAGCCAGGCGCCGCTGATGCCTTCGGCGAGCGCGGGCTTGTGCTCCTTGATGGTGAGCGCCGTGAAGATCGTGTAGGTGAGCGCGAGCCAGAACGCCAGGCCGACCACCCACAGGACAAGCGCGGCGCGGAATTCGCCCGCGAGCAGCACGTACTG
The DNA here is from genome assembly GCA_021813275.1 of Pseudomonadota bacterium. GTDB lineage: Bacteria > Pseudomonadota > Gammaproteobacteria > Burkholderiales > SG8-39 > JAKALD01. Next base: position 5,958 of record JAKALD010000215.1, read on the forward strand.
CGTGCCGAGAATGCACGAGGCGGCGACGAAGGTGAAGAACCCGGGCCCGCGCCGATGGTCGATCAGGTCCTCGAGGAACCGCCGCGGGTAGCGCGTCGCGCGCAGCGCATACAGGATGACGAGCAGCGCGTACGCGG
>JAKALD010000216.1 GCA_021813275.1 Pseudomonadota bacterium
CTGCGCACTGCTTCCGGTGCTCGGCGCGCTGCTGCTGCCCACCCTGGGAGGCGCGCGCTGGCGGCTGTTCTTCTGGACCCTGCCGCCGCTCGTCGGCCTGGCGGTCGCGAACATCGCGTTCTACTTCGCCGCGGCGCACGGCTCGCCCGAGGCGATGCGCTGGGCGGTGGAGTTCGGCATCGACGCGCTCGCATTCCTGTACTCGCTCTATGGCGGACTGCTCACCCCCGCCTTCACGCGCAGCTACCTGCGCGCGCGCGGCGAGCGCGCGGCGGCGATCCTGGTGCCGCTCGAATACGCCACCGCGCTCGTGATGGTGGCGTACGCCGCCGCAGACCTGCTCGGGGCGCCGCCCGCGTGGATGGCCGCGACGGCGCTCGGTGCCTGCGCCCTGCATGCCTGGCGGGCGCTGCGCTGGCGCGGCTGGCGCACTGCGCGCGAGCCGCTCCTCTGGACGCTGCATCTCGGCTACGCCTGGTTCATCCTCGCGCTCGCGCTGCGCGCGGCCGCCGCGCTCGGAGCAGCCGTGCCGGGCGATGCCTGGATCCACGCCTTCACGCTCGGCGCGCTCGGCCTGACCATGGCGAGCCTGATGACGCGCGTCGCGCTGCGCCATACGGGGCGCGCGCTGCGCGTGCGCCCGGCGATGCGCGTCGCCTACCTGGCGGTGCTCGCCGCTGCGCTGCTGCGGCTCGGCTACGCCGAGCGCGCCTTCGGCGAAGCCGCCATCCTTGCCTCGGCGCTGCTCTGGGGCGGATCATTCCTCGCCTACGCGGCGCTCTACGGGCCGATGCTCGCCGCCCCCAGCCTGCCGCGCCCCGCGCCATGAGTTACCTCAATCCGCTGCTCGCAACGCCCGCCCGGCCGCTGCCGCGGCGCGTGGCGATCATCGGCGCGGGCACGATCGGCCCGGACATCGGCTACTACCTGAAGAGCGCGCTGCCCGAGCTCGAGCTCGTGCTGCTCGACGTCGAGCAGCGCGCGCTCGATGCAGCCCTCGCGCGCTTCGCGGGCTACGCCGCCAAGGCGCTCGCGCGCGGCAAGCTGAGCGAGCGGCAAGCGGCGGGCATCACGCAGGGCGTGACCGCAACGCTCGACTACGCGAGGCTGCGCGACTGCGACTGGGTGCTCGAAGCCGCCACGGAGAACCTCGCCCTCAAGCAGCGCATCTTCGCGCAGGTCGAGGCGCTGGTCTCGCCCCGGGCGCTCGTCACCTCGAACACCAGCTCGCTGCCGGCGGCGCGCATCTTCGCGGGCCTGCGGCACAAGGAGCGGGCGACGGTGACGCATTTCTTCGCGCCCGCGTGGCGCAATCCCGTGGTCGAGGTGATCGAGTGGCCCGAGGCGGACCCGCACCTCGTTCAGTACCTGCGCTGGCTGTTCTGCGCGACCGGCAAGGTGCCGCTCCTCACGCGCGACGTCGCCTGCTTCATGCTCGACCGGGTGTTCGACAATTGGTGCAACGAGGCGGCGCATTGTCTGGCGCACGCGAGCGCCGCCGAGATCGACGGCCTCGCCGGCGAGCTCGTGCACGCCGGGCCGTTCTTCGTGCTCAACCTCGCGCGCGGCAACCCGATCATCGTCGAGACCAACACGCTGCAGGCCGACGAGGAGGGCGAGCACTACCGGCCCGCACCGATCTTCCGCTCGGTCGAGCGCTGGGCGGGCGTAGCACCCGGCGGGCGCAGGCCGGTGGCCGAGCCCGCCGCCGGCGCGGTGCGCGACCGGCTGCTCGGCGTGCTGCTCTCGCAGGCGGCCGACATCGTCGACCGGGAGATCGGCGCCGCGGCCGACCTCGACCTCGGCTGCCGGCTGGCGCTCGGCTTCAAGCGCGGGCCGCTCGAGCTGATGCAGGACTTGGGGGAGACCGAGAGCCGGCGCATCCTCGAGCGCTTCGCGCGCGAGCGCCCCGGCATGCCGATGCCCCGGCAGCCGCACGCCGCCTACGGCCGTTTCGAGCGCGACATCCTCGTTGACGATCTGGACGGCGTGAAGGTGATCACGCTGCGCCGCCCCGAGGCGCTCAACGCGCTGCACGACGCGCTCACCGACGAGGTTCTCGCGGCGATCCGCCGCCACGAAGACGACCCGGCGGTGGCGGGGTTCGTGATCACCGGCTACGGCACGCGGGCGTTCTGCGCCGGCGCGGACATCGGGCGGTTCCCGGCGCTGCTCGGCGATGCGCAGGCTTCCGCGCAGTACGCACGCGACTGCTCGCGCCTGCTCGTGCACCTCGATGCGATGCGCAAGCCCGTGGTCGCGGCGCTGAACGGCATGGCGCTCGGCGGCGGCTTCGAGCTGGCGACGCGCTGCCACGGCATCGTCGCCGTGCGCAGCGCCTGGCTGCAGCTGCCCGAGATCACGCTCGGCATCGTCCCGGGGATCGGCGCGCTCGCGGTGCCCTATCGCCGCTGGCCGCAGGCGGCGCCGGTGTTTCACGGCATGCTGCGCCGCGCCGAGCGCCTCGATGCCGAGCGCGCGCACGCGCTCGGCGTGGTCGATGCGCTTGCCGACGATTACGCGAGCCTGGTGCGGCGCGCGGTCGCGCGGGTGCGCGAGCTGCGCGGCACGGCACCGCGCGTCGCGCAGGGGCGAGTCGAGCTCGTGCCGCTCGCCCCGGTCGAGGCCAAGGCCGAGAGCGGCCAGGTCCTGAGCCGCGAGGCCGTCGGGATCGTCGAGCAGGCGGTTCGCGAGGCGGCCGCCGCGCCCACGCTCGCCGCGGCGCTCGAAGCCGGCTACCGGGCCTTCGGGCGCAGCGCCTGCACCGCGGCTGCGCGCGAGGGCATCGGCGCGTTTCTCGCGCGCCGTGCGCCGGACTTCGCGAAGACGGGTTGAAGGCATGCCAGGATGCACAGGAGATCACGAAGCGATGAGCACACAGACAACGGGTGAATCGAGATACGCGGCGCTCTTCCGGCCGGGGCGGATCGGCCGGTTCGAAACGCGCAACCTAATCAAGTACGGGGCCTGCTGCGTGTCGAACTACAACGAGCGCGACGGCACGATCACGGAGCGCGAGCTCGCGCGCACGCGCGTGATCGCCGCCACCGGCTGCGGCATGATCACCAACCAGGGCGCCTACCCGGATCCGCGCGGCGAAGGCAAGGCCTACTTCCGCCAGGTGGCGATCTTCGACGACCGCTTCCTGCCGCAGTTCGAGCAAATCGCGCGCGCGATCCACGACGGCGGCGCGGTCGCGATCCAGCAGATCCTGCACGCCGGGCGCTACGGCGGCATCGACCTGGGCTACTGCGTGCAGCCATCGATCGTGCCGCAGACGCTGCCGCACTTCCGGCCGCCGCGCGAGATGTCGAAGGAGGACATCCGCCAGTGCGTCCGCGAGCACGCCGAGGCCGCGGCGCGCGCAGTGCGCGCCGGCTTCGACGGTACCGAGGTGACGAGCTTCATGGGGTATCTCCTCGCCAACTTCAACTCGAAGTTCACCAACCAGCGCAGCGACGAGTATGGCGGCTCGATCCGCAACCGCGGCCGCTTCATGCGCGAGCTGATCGACGCGATCAAGCAGGCGACGCCGGAGCACCCGCTCGTCATCCGCCTGAACGGCAACGAGCTGATGGACCAGTGGGGCGGCAACGACGAGGACGAGTGCTTCGAGCTGATGGCGCAGGCGGTCGAGCGCGGCGTCGACATGATCAGCGTCACGGTCGGCTGGCAGGAGGCGCCGGCGTCCTCGATCGGGCGCGACGTCGCCCCGGGGCACTGGAACTACCTCGCGGCGCGCGCCAAGCGCTCGTTCCCGGACACGCTGATCGCCTTCGGCAACCGCCTGCCCGATCCGGGAATGGCCAACGAGTGCATTGCCAAGCGCGAGTTCGACTACTGGGAGGTGTGCCGGCCGCTGCTCGCCGACCCGGAGATGGTGCACAAGATCCGCGCGGGCCGCGGCGAGGAGATCCGGCGCTGCATCGGCGCGCTCAACTGCCTGTCGCGGCTGTTCCGCGACCTGCCGTACACGTGCACCATGAACCCAGCGCTCGGCCACGAGGTCGAGCCCGAGTACGCGATCACGCCGGCCGCGGTGAAGAAGAAGGTGATGGTGATCGGCGCGGGACCGGCCGGCATGGAGTGCGCGATCACCGCGGCGAAGCGCGGCCACGCGGTGACCGTGTTCGAGCGCGGCGAGCGCATCGGCGGCAGCCTCCTCGGCTACGCCGCGCACGACCTCGCGCGGCCCGACGACCTGCTGAGCGTGGTGCGCCACTACGAGATCATGGCGGCGAAGCTCGGTGTCGAACTGCGATTCAACACCGAGGCGAACGCGAAGCTCATGCGCTCGGTGCTGCACCAGTACGACGCCTGCGTGGTCGCCGCCGGCGCGGGCATCGACCTCGAAGCATATGCCGGGCTCCCGGGGCGCGAGCGGCTCATCGACGCGCTCGAGGTCGCGCGCGGGCGCGCGACGCCGGGCAAGCGGGTGGTCGTGATCGGCGGCGGCAAGATCGGCCTCACGCTCGCGGAATCGCTGCGCCAGGGCGGCGCCGATGTCACGATCATCGAGCCCTCGAAACGCATCGCGGGCGACGTGATGCCCTCGTTCAAGTGGCGCCACACGGCCTGGGTCGAGGAGCTGGGGATCCGCACCCTGCTGCAGTCGCGCGTGCTGCGCGTGGACGCCGACAGCGTGACGGTCGTCGACGCGAAGGGTGTCGAGACGCGCCTGAGCGCCGACAGCGTGATCGCCGCCGCACCGCGCAAGTCGCGCCAGGCGCTGTTCGCGGAGTTCGAGTGGATGATCGACGAGCTGCACGGCTGCGGCGACGCGCTGATTCCGCGCGGGCTGGACGCGGCGATCCACGAGGGCTACCGGCTCGGCGCGAGGCTCTGAGGGCCGTGGGCGTCGCCGCCGACGCGCTGCTCGATCTGCCTGCCTGGCAGGCGATCCTCGATCGCGAGGCCGGCGTGTTCGCCGAGCTCGCGCCCGGGGCGAGCGTCGGGTTCGTGCCGCGCCGCGTTGCCGGGCCGGACGGCGCCCTGCGCTCGAGCGCGATGCCGAGCGTGGCGCCGCTCGAGATGCTCGCCTGGGAGCGTGACGCGGGCGGGATGACGGCGTGCCTGCGCAGCTATCGCGGCCTGGCCGATGCCGGCTGCGACGTGCTGTTCTTCTGCGAGCGCGGAGCGCTCGAGGCGGTACTCGCGCGCGCGGGCAGCGATGCGCTCGGCGAGATGAAGCGCCGCATCCGCGCGGGCGCGATCCTGCTCATGGTGCTGCGCACGCGCGGCGAGCTGCGCGCGCGCGGCTACGAGGATTTTCTCGAGTCCTTGGGGCTGCCTTTCATGGGCGCCTGCCGCTGACATGATCTTTCGCAATCCCTCCGGGGCGCCCGAGCTCGCCTGCGACGAATGCGGCTGCCGCTGGTTCGACCGCATGGCGAACGCCTGCTACGAGTGCGGCGCCGAGGTCTCGCCCGAGGCGCGCGCCGAGTTCGAGCGCGCGCTGGAAGCGTTCCGCAACGCGCCCTCAGCTGCGCACAAGGAGGTGGACGCACCATGAAAGTGAACAAGATCGACCACATCTGCATCGCGGTGCGCGACCTCGAGCAGGCGCGCAAGGCCTGGGAGCCGGTGCTCGGCAAGAGCGCGCCGGACGACGCCTACGTCGACGAGCTCGAGAAGATCCGGGTCGCGCGCTACTGGATCGGCGGCGTCGGCTTCGAGCTGATGGAGCCGACCGCGCCCGACGGCGAGGTGGCGAAGTTCATCGCGAAGCGCGGCGAGGGCCTGATGCTCGTGAGCCTCAACGTGGACGCGACGCGCGCGGCGATGCACGAGCTCGGGGCGCGCGGCTACCCGTTCATCGGCGGCGCGCGGCCGTTCCGCGACTGCGAGTTCGCCTTCGTGCAGCCGAAGGCGCTGAACGGCGTGCTGCTCGAGCTGATCGACTACCGCTGGCGGGAGCTCGCGGAGCCGGCCGGGGCCGGCGCGCCGCCGCCGCCGCGCGGTTGACGCGCGGGCCGAATTATTGACGTACGACAAGAGAGCGGCTCGCGGATGTGCTAACTGGACATAGAGTGGGCATGGGGGCGGACGGGCTCATGCTGAACGCTTCT
>JAKALD010000217.1 GCA_021813275.1 Pseudomonadota bacterium
GGCGACGTCATCCCGCCGCACCAGGCCGACAAGCGCATCCTCGTGCTCAAGCAGCCGATCGGGGTGTCGGCGATGATCACGCCCTGGAACTTCCCCAACGCGATGATCACGCGCAAGGCCGCGCCCGCGCTCGCGGCCGGCTGCACGGTGGTGCTCAAGCCCGCCGAGCAGACGCCGTTCTCGGCGCTTGCGCTCGCCGAGCTCGCCGAGCGCGCCGGGATCCCCAAGGGCGTGCTCAATATCGTGACCGGCGACGCGCCGACGATCGGCAAGGAGCTGTGCGCCAATCCGACGGTGCGCAAGCTCTCGTTCACCGGCTCGACCGAGGTCGGGCGGATCCTCATGCGCCAGTCGGCCGACACCATCAAGAAGCTCTCGCTCGAGCTCGGCGGCAACGCGCCGTTCATCGTGTTCGACGATGCCGACCTCGATGCCGCGGTCGAGGGCGCGATCGCGAGCAAGTACCGCAACGCCGGCCAGACCTGCGTGTGCGCGAACCGCATCTACGTGCAGGACGGCGTGTACGAGCAATTCGCGGCGAAGCTCGCGGAAAAGGTGAAGGGCTTCAAGGTGGGGCCGGGCACCGAGGCCGGCGTGGTGATCGGGCCGCTGATCGACGAGCAGGGCCTGAAGAAGGTCGAGGAGCACGTCGCCGATGCGCTCGGCAAGGGCGCGAAGGCGGTGCTCGGCGGCAAGCGTCACGAGAAGGGCGGGCTGTTCTTCCAGCCGACCGTGCTGACCGGCGTCACCCCCGAGATGCGCGTTTCGTTCGAGGAGACCTTCGGCCCCGTGGCGCCGCTGTACCGCTTCAAGACCGAGGACGAGGCGCTGCGGCTCGCCAACGACACCGAGTTCGGCCTCGCCGGCTACTTCTACAGCCGCGACATCGGCCGCATCTTTCGCGTCGCCGAGAAGATGGAGACCGGCATGGTGTGCGTCAACTCCGGAATCCTGTCGACCGAGGTGGCGCCCTTCGGCGGCGTGAAGCAGTCGGGGCTCGGGCGCGAGGGATCGAAGTACGGAATCGAGGAGTACGTCGAGGTCAAGTACCTGATGCTGGGCGGGATCTGAGCGGCGGCGCTCCGGTTTGATCTCGGTCAAGCCGCCTCCGGCGGCGGGCGCTAGCTTGGGCGGGTCACGGCTGCAAGGAGAACGCGCATGAAAGCCAACGTCGGCCGCACCGATAAGGTGCTGCGCATCGTGCTCGGAATCGTGTTGCTGTCGCTCGTGTTTTTCCTCGATGGGCCCGCGCGCTGGTGGGGGCTGGTCGGCCTCGTGCCGCTGCTCACCGGCCTGTTCGGCTACTGCCCGCTCTACGCGGTCTTCGGCCTGAGCACCTGCCCCATGGAGAAAAAGGGCGCCTGAGCCCGAGTCGCCCTCCGCGCGCCGCCTGAGCGCCGGCGTGCGCCCTCCTTTGCCGCGCGCGGCCGAACATGCTTCACCCGGCCGCATGCTGCGGATCGTTGCGCTCTACCTCGTCGCCTACGTCGGCGCGGACTGGGTCAGCTACGTCTATCCGCTCGCACCGTTCGCGATCACGCCCTGGAATCCGCCTCCGGGGCTGTCGCTCGCGCTCCTCCTGCTCGCCGGCCTGCGCTATGCGCCGGCGGTTGCCGTCGCGTTCCTGCTCGCCGACCTCCTCGTGCGCAACGCGCCGGGCCCGCTGTGGGCCATGCTCGCTTCGGCGTTCCTCGTCGCCGGTGCCTACTGGGCGATCGCAGCCGTGCTGCTGCGCGGCCTGCGCATCGACCCGAAGCTGAGGAGCCTGCGGGACCTGTCCTGGCTGATGTGTTGCGTGGCCGCCGGAACCGCGCTCACCGCCTTTGCCTACGTGGGCGTTTACGCCCTCGCGGGGCAGATCGGCCGCAGCAGCGTCACCGAGCATTTCCTGCGCCTCTGGGCCGGCGACCTGATCGGCGTCGTGGTGACCACGCCCCTGGTGCTCGTCGCCGCCGCGTCCGGGCCGGCCATTCCGGCTCGGGAGCTCGCGGCGCACGCCGCCGCGATCGCGCTCGCGCTCGCGCTGGTGTTCGGCGTGGACTATCCGGTCGCCTCGCCGCTCTTCTACGTGCTGTTCCTGCCGCTCATCTGGATCGCGATGCGGCACGGCATCCGCGGCGCCGCGCTCGGCGCGTTCGGCATGCAGGTCGGCTTGATCGGCGCCGCGAAGCTCACCGGCCATTCCGCGAGCTCGGTGCTCGAGATGCAGTTCCTGATGCTCGTGCTCGCCGCCACGAGCCTGCTCCTCGGCATGGCGGTCAGCGAGCGGCGCGAGGTGGCCGAGCGGCTGCGCGAGAAGCAGGAGGACCTGTCGCGCACGCTGCGGCTGGCGGCGGCCGGCGAAATGGCCTCCGCGATGGCGCACGAGCTCAACCAGCCGCTGAGCGCGATCGCCACGTACCTGCGCGCGTGCCGGCTGATGCTCGAGCAGGGCGAGGACGCGCGCCTGCGCCCCACGATGGACAAGGCGGCGGCCGAGATCGCGCGCGCCGGAGACGTCGTCAGGCGGCTGCGGGACTTCTTCCGTACGGGAACCTCGCGACTGGAGCGGCTGTCAATCGAGGGGTTGCTGGAAGCGGCGGTGGAACCCATGCGCAATCGTGCGGCCCGGCATGGCGTGCAGCTGCAGCTGGATGCGGGCGCGATCACTCAGCCTGTCCTGGTGGACCGGCTGCAGCTGGAGATCGTGATCCACAACCTCGTGGGCAACGCGATCGATGCCGTCACGGCCTCCGGCGCGCAACCGCGCAAGGTTCACGTCACGGCGCGCCAGGACGGCGCGCAGGCGCGCGTCGAGGTGCGCGACACCGGCCCGGGGGTAGGGCAGGAGGTCGCGCATCGCCTGTTCGAGCCGTTCGCGACCTCGAAGCCGGACGGCATGGGGCTCGGGCTGGCGATCAGCCGCTCGATCATCGAGGCGCACGGCGGAAGGCTGTGGAACGAGGCTGGCGCCGCGTGCGGGGTATTCTGCTTCACGCTTCCCCTGGAGATGAGCGACGAAGGGATGAGCCGATGAGCGAGCCCAGGGTTTACGTGATCGACGACGACGCCGCGGTGCGCGATTCGCTCGCGCTGCTGCTCGAGCTGCGCGGCCTCAAACCGGTCGCGTATGCCGGCGCCGCGCAGTTCCTCGCGGAGTGCCGCCCGGATTGGGCGGGCTGCGTCGTGCTCGACCTGAAGATGCCCGGCATGGACGGGCTGCAGCTTCAGGCCGCGCTCGCCGAGCGCAGCATCGCGCTGCCGATCATTTTCATCACCGGGCATGGCGACGTCGCCCACACGCGCAGCGCGCTCAAGGCGGGCGCGGTCGATTTCATCGAAAAGCCAATCGACGACGAGCTGCTCGTCGCCACCGTCCAGCGCGCGCTCGAGCGCGCCGCCGACGAGCGGCTGCGGCGCGCGCAGGCCGCGAGCGTCGCCGAACGCATGCAGCGGCTGACCGGCCGCGAGCGCCAGGTGCTCGGCATGGTGACCGAGGGCAAGCACAACCGCGAGATCGCCGCCGCGCTCGGCATCAGCCCGCGCACCGTCGAGGTGTACAAGTCGCGCATGATGGAAAAGCTCCAGGTGCGCCGCCTGCCCGACCTGCTCAAGCTCGTGCTCGGGACGCAGCCACCCACCAGCTAGGGGCCTCCCTTACGTCAGGCGGCGTAAGTCTGACGCCGGATTACGCCGCCTGCCGGCGCTTCTTATCATCGACCGCTGCCGGCGTAACGGCGCAAGCGATCGATGTCGATGCTGTCCCCCTCCCTCATCCAGCTGATCGGCGCGGCGCTGTTCGCCGTGGCCGTCGCTCACACGTTCGCGACGCGCTTTTTCCAGCGCCTGGCGCACGCGCAGCCCGCGCACGCCGGCCTGTGGCACCTGCTCGGCGAGGTCGAAACCGCGTTCGGCCTGTGGGCGCTGGTGCTCGTGGTGGCGATCTTCCTGCGCGAGGGCAAGTCGCATGCCGTCGGCTACCTGGAGTCGCGCAACTTCACCGAGCCGATGTTCGTGTTCGTGATCATGGTGATCGCGGGCAGCCGCCCGATCCTGCAGCTCGCGATGGGCTGCGTGCGCGTCGCGGCGCGCGCGACCCGGCTGCCGGCCGCGCTGTCGATCTACTTCGTCGCGCTGTCGCTCGTGCCGCTCCTCGGCTCGTTCATCACCGAGCCGGCGGCCATGACCCTGGCCGCGCTCATCCTGCGCGATGCCTATTACTCGCGCCAGATCTCCAGCCGGCTCAAGTACGCCACGATCGGAGCGCTGTTCGTCAACGTCTCGATCGGCGGCACGCTCACGCCGTACGCCGCGCCGCCGGTGCTCATGGTCGCGGCGAGCTGGGGCTGGGACCTGGCGCACATGCTCGCCAACTTCGGCTGGCGCGCGGCGCTCGCGGTGTTCGCCAATGCGTTCGCGGTCATGGTCCTGTTTCGCCGCGAGCTCATGGCGAGGGGCCCGAAGAACGGCGCCGACAGTCCGGCGATACGAAGCGTCCCGAACTGGGTCGTGGGGGTGCATCTCGCGTTCCTGGTCGCCGTGGTGGTGTTCGCGCATTACGCGGCGGTGTTCATGGCGATCTTCCTCTTCTTCCTCGGCTTCGCGGAAGCCTACAACCGCCATCAGGACCGGCTGATCCTGCGCGAAGGCCTGATGGTGGCGTTCTTCCTCGCCGGCCTGATCACGCTCGGGGGCTACCAGAAATGGTGGCTGCAGGAAACGCTCGCCGGCATGGACCCGGAGCTTCTCTACTGGGGCGCGACCGCGCTCACCGCGATCACCGACAACGCGGCGCTCACCTATCTCGGGTCGCTTGTGGACGCGATCACGGACGCGTCGAAATACGCGCTGGTCGCGGGCGCGGTGACCGGGGGCGGCCTCACCATCATCGCCAACGCGCCGAACCCCGCCGGCTTCTCGATTCTCAAGGATTCGTTCCAGGACCAGGCGATCAGCCCGCTCGGTCTGTTCCTCGCCGCGTTGCCGCCGACGGCGGTGGCCGCGCTCGCGTTCACCCTGTGAGCGGGGGAGGTGCGTCATGCGAAGACTGCTTGCCGCCGTCAACGGTTCCGACAAGTCCGACCGCGCGGTGCGCTACGTGATCGACCTCGTGCGCCAGATCGACGGGCACGACGTCGAAGTGCACCTCGTCAACGTGCAGCCGCCGGTCACCGACTGGCAGCTCACCGGCTTCCTCAGGCGCGAGCGCATCGCGCAGTTCCAGCAGTTGCGCGGCGCGCAGGCCATGGCTTCCGCCCGCGCCCTGCTCGACGGTGCGGGAATCGCCTATCGCACGCACACGCGGATCGGCCCGGTCGGCGCTTCGATCGCACGCTGCGCCGGCGAAGCCGAGTGCGACGAAATCGTGATGGGCACGCGCGGGCTGTCGCGCCTCGAAGGCCTGTTATCGAGGCCGGTCGAGGCGCAGGTGCTCGAGCACGCCACCCGGCCGGTGACGCTCGTGCCCTGAGCGCATCCGCTCTGCGCGCGCACCGGTAGCGCGGCGCGCGCCGGGCGGCGCTTGACGCAGATCAAAGCCCGCGCGGCGCGCGGCAGTACCTTCCCCCGGGTCGGCATCTGGCGCCGCCGCGCGGCGCCGCCTCCGGGAGCACAACAGATGAGCCGCCCCGCGGTCATCCGCAAAGACCTCGCCACGCCGGCGGTCGAGCCCAACCTGTCGGACTACGCCGCGGAGCGGGCGGCGTTCTCGTGGCAGGCCGCGCGCCGAGCACATCGCGCTGCGCTGGCTCGGCGCGAGCGGCGCGGCGCGCGATTTCAGCTATCGGCAACTGGCGCAGGAGTCGCGCCGCTTTCGCGCGCGTGCTGCGAGGGCTCGACGTAGCGAAGGGGGAGCGCGTATTCGTGCTCGCCGGGCGCATCCCCGAGCTCTACATCGCGGCGCTCGGCGGCCTGCGGCCGATCGTCGAGGTGATGACGGTCAACTTCAGCCTGCTCGCGCTCGACCAGATCGTCAACAACGCCGCGCTGCTGCGCCACATGTCGGGCGGCCAGCTCTCGGTGCCGCTCGTCATCCGCATGGCGACCGGCGCCGGCCGCCAGCTCGCGGCGCAGCACTCGCACAGCCTCG
>JAKALD010000218.1 GCA_021813275.1 Pseudomonadota bacterium
CGCGGTGCGCGCCTCGTGCGCGACCTCGATCTCGGTCGGACGGCGCGCGTAGGTGTAGGCGAGCGCGGGAATGAAGGTGTTCACCTCGGGCGAGCGGTTGATCGCGTCGACCACGTTGCGGCCGTAGGCGCGCAGCATGCAGCCCTGGTCGGTCATGCGGATGTCGGTGATGCGCTCGCGGAACGCGTTCATCGTGCGCGAGGCCAGCCGCCTGAAGGCGCTGTCGCGGCGCGCGCGCCGGTAGGTGCCGACGTAGTCGTAACCCTCGCGCATCTTCGCGAGCAGGGCGGGAATCTCCTCCGGCGGGTTCTGCAGGTCGGCGTCGAGCGTGACCACCACCTCGCCGCGCGCGCGCTCGAAGCCCGCGAGGATCGCCATGTGCTGGCCGAAGTTGCCGGCGAGGAACACGACGCGCGTGACCTCGGGGCGGCGCTCGAACTGCTCGCGCAGCAGCCGCGCCGAGCCGTCGCGGCTGCCGTCGTCGACCAGGATCAGCTCGTAGGGCTCGCCGAGCGCGTCGAGCGCCGGATAAAGGCGCGCGAAGAGCGCCGGCAGACCCGGCTCCTCGTTGTAGACCGGGACAACGACCGAGAGCAGGGGCGCGCTCATGACAGGATTCTCTTGGCCGCCTCGCACACACGCTCCACATCGGCTTCGCTCATCGCCGGGAAGAGCGGCAGCGTGGCGATCGAGCCGCCGATCCGCTCGGCGTGCGGGAACTGGCCCGCGCGCCAGCCGAGCGCGCGGTACAGCGCGAAGAGATGGATGGCCGGATAGTGCACACCCACGCCGATGCCCGCCTCGCGCATGCGGCGGATGAACTCGGCGCGCGGCATGCGCTCGGGCAGGACCACCTGGAACATGTGCCAGCTCGAGTTGGCGTAGTCCTCGGGCGGCAGCTCGCAGCCGAGCGAGCGGTCCCAGCGCACAAGATAGTGCCGCGCGAGCGCGCGGCGGCGCGCGGTGAACGCGTCCAGGTGCGGCAGCTGCCCCAGGCCGATGCGCGCCGCGACGTCGGTCAGGTTCCATTTCCCGCCGAGCACGTCCACCTCCATGCCGTCTTCGCCCGAGCGCACCACGCCCTGCAGGCGCAGCTTCTCGCACGGCACCGCGTAGCTCTCGTCGGGCAGCACCAGGGCGCCGCCCTCGGCGGTGGTGATGTTCTTGTTGGCGTGGAAGCTGAAGGCGACCAGGTCGCCGAACGAGCCGAGCGTGCGGCCGTTCCAGGAGGCGCCGAAGGACTGCGCCGCGTCCTCGAGCACGCGCAGGCGCCGCGCGCGCGCGATTCCGTAGAGCCGGTCGCGGTCGACGGGGAGCCCGGCGAGGTCGACCGGCAGCAGCGCGCGGGTGGCGGGCGTGATCGCGGCTTCGACCCCCTCGAGGTCGATGTTGCGCGTGCGCGGGTCGACGTCGACGAACACCGGGCGCGCCCCGACCTCGAGGATCACGTTGGCGGTGGCGACCCAGGAGAGCGGCGTGGTGATCACCTCGTCCCCCGCGCCGATTCCCGCGAGGCGCAGCCCCACCTCGAGCGCCGCGGTGCCCGAGTTGAAGGCGCGCACCGGGCGGCCGGCGCACAGGTGCGAGAGCGCGGCCTCGAAGGCCTTCACCTGCGGCCCGGACGTGATCCAGCCCGAGCGCAGCACTTCGGCGACTCCGGCGATCGTCGGCTCGTCGATCGAGGGGCGGGTGAAGGGCAGGAAGTCGCTCACGAGCGCGCGACCATGAACACGCCGAGGATGATGATGGCGATGCCGGCGACGCGCATCGGCGTCAGCGCCTCGCCGAACAGGTACCAGGCGGCGAGCGCGTTCACCACGTAGCCGATCGAGAGCATCGGGTAGGCGACGCTCACCTCGACGCGCGACAGCGCCATGATCCACACTACGAGGCTCGCCACGTAGCAGGCGATTCCGCCGGCGATGTGCGGCTCGAAGGCGAAGCGCATCCCGACCGGCAGCGCGTTGGCGAGCGTGAACGCGAACCGGCCGACCGCGTTGGTGCCCGCTTTGAGCAGCAGCTGCGCCGCGGCGTTGAGCAGCACCCCGGTCAGGATCAGCGAAAAGCTCACCAGGCTCATGGCTTCCTCACGATGGTGTAGCGCGCGCCGCGCGCCACGATCTGCATGGGCAGGTCGTATTGTCGCCGGAAGGCGGCCAGGTCGCGAGTTGCGAACAGCGCGCCGGCGTGCCGGTCCGCGCGCCACGCCCGGGCGAAGGATGCCGGATCCGGCAGGAACTTCTGCGGCTCCCAGCCGATCGCCTCGGCGAGCTCGTCCTTGTAGCCCACCATGGTCACGGTGCGCCGCAGGTACCAGGGCAGGGTGTGATCGTAGGCCTCCACCGCGTAGAAGGGCGCGCGGGGATCGAGCTGCGGCCGCGCCTCGGCGACCAGCTGCGCCGTGCTGTAGTAGGGCGCGAGCGTGCGATGGCCGAGCAGGGCGATGAGCATGCCGGCGAAGCCCGCGAGCGCCAGGGCGCCGACTGCGGCGCCGGCCCGCGCGCGCCAGGCGAGCGCCAGCGCCGCGAGGCCCCCGAGCCCGACCACCGCGCCCGCCGCCACGACCCAGGGAACATAGGCCGGGAGCAGCTCGGCGAGCGCCCCGCCCTCCTCGCGCATGAGCCACGGCGCGAGCGCGGCGAGCAGCGCGCCCCCCGCGGCGAGCAGCGCGCCCTGCGCGACGAGCAGCGCGCGCGGCCGCTCGGCGGCGAGATAGTCGCCCACGAGCAGCGCGAGGGCGGGGAAGATCGGCAGGATGTAGGAGGCGAGCTTGGAGTCCGAGGCCGAGAAGAACACGAACACCACCAGCGCCCAGAGCGCGAGGAAGCGCTGCGGGCTGAAGCGCCGCGGGACGCCGCGCCACGCGCGCAGGAAAGCGGGCACGAGCGCGAGCAGCCACGGCCCCATGCCGAAGGCGAGCACCGGCACGAAGTACCAGGCCGGCTCGTAGCGATTGGCGTAGCGCGTGAGGAAGCGCTCGAAGTGCTCCTGGATGAAGAAGAAGTGGAAGAACTCCGGGTTGCGCGCCGACACGAGCGCGAACCAGGGCACGGCGACGACGAGGAAGAGCGGCAGGCCCGCTCCCCACGACAGGTGCGCGAGCCTTCGCCAGTCGCGGCGCAGCAGCACGTCGAGCGCGATCGCGCCGCCCGGCAGCACGATGCCGATCAGCCCCTTGCTCAGCGTGGCGAGCGCGCAGGCCGTCCAGAACGTGAGCATCCAGCGCCGGCGCGCGAGCGGCGGGGCCTCCTCGCGCTGCGCGAGCGCGTAGGCGAGCACCGCGAGCGACAGGAAGAATGTGACGCCCATGTCGAGCGTGTCGAACTGCCCGAGGAGCACGTACAGCGGGCTGCCCGCGAGCACCGCGGCGGCGTACGCGCCGGCGCCGGCGCCGAACAGCCGGCGCCCCGCGAAGAGCACGAGGACGAGGCCCGCGAAGCCGGTGAGGGCGGGCCACAGGCGCGAGACCCAGTCGCGCACGCCGAACAGCTCGAAGGCGGTCGCGGTCGCCCAGTACTGCAGCGGCGGCTTCTCGAAATACTTGAAGCCGTTCAGCCGCGGCGTGACCCAGTCGCCGCTCGCGACCATCTCGCGCGCGATCTCCGCGTAGCGCGCCTCGTCGGCCCGCATGAGCGGCCGCCAGCCGAGCGTTCCGAACCACGCGAGCGCCAGCGCGACGGCCAGCAGGCGAAGGGCGGCGCGGCTCACGCTCGCGCGCGCTTAGTCGAACAGCAGCGCGGCGGCAACCCGGCGCTCCTCGGCGGCGAGGATGTTGTAGGTCCGGCACGCGGCCTGGATGTCCATGACCTCCAGGCCGACGCCCGCTTCGCGCAGCGCGCGGGTGAGGCGCGGGTCGGGAAAGCGCAGCCGCGCGCCGGTGCCGAGCAGCACCACCTCTAGCCCGAGCGCGGCCAGCCCGGCGAAGTGCTCGACGGCGAGCCCCCCGAAGCCCGGCGCGTCCCAGGGCAGGACCCGGTCGGCGAGCACGATGACGCTCGTGGCGTGGCGTACGCCGTTCACCAGCACGTAGCCCTCCCCGTAGCCGGTGAAGGTGTTCTGGCCGGACGGGCCGGTGGAGTGCAGTTTCACGCTCGGATCGGGCGGGTCCGCGGCTGCGCCGCGCATTGAGGGCGGGGCGCCGCTCGCATAGAATTCTACCTTTTTGCGCCGCACCACGCGCCCCACCATGAGACAGTTCGCCCGCATCCAGCGCCTGCCGCCCTACGTCTTCAACATCACGGCCGAGCTGAAGATGGCGGCGCGGCACGCCGGCGAGGACGTGATCGACCTGTCGATGGGCAATCCCGACGGGCCGACGCCCAAGCACATCGTCGACAAGCTGGTCGAGGCGGCGCAGCGCCAGGACACGCACGGCTACTCGGTGTCGAAGGGCATCCCGCGGCTGCGCAAGGCGATCTGCGACTGGTACAAGCGGCGCTGGGGAATCGAGTTTGACCCCGAGTCCGAGGCGATCGTCACGATCGGCTCCAAGGAGGGCCTCGCGCACCTGATGCTCGCCACGCTCGACCGCGGCGACACCGTGCTCGTCCCGAACCCCTCGTACCCGATCCACATCTACGGCGCGATCATCGCCGGCGCCGACATCCGCTCGGTGCGCATGACCCCGGGCGTGGACTTCTTCGCGGAGCTCGAGCGCGCGATCCGCGAGCTGATCCCCAAGCCGAAGATGCTGATCATCGGCTTTCCGTCGAACCCGACCGCAATGTGCGTGGAGCTCGAGTTCTTCGAGCGGGTGATCGCGATCGCGAAGGAGCACGACATCCTGGTGGTGCACGACCTCGCCTACGCCGACATCACGTTCGACGGCTGGAAGGCGCCCTCGATCATGCAGGTGCCGGGCGCGCGCGACGTGGCGGTCGAGTTCTTCACCATGTCGAAGAGCTACAACATGGCCGGCTGGAGGATCGGCTTCATGGTCGGCAACCGCGACCTGGTGCACGCGCTCGCCCGCATCAAGAGCTATCACGACTACGGCACGTTCACGCCTATCCAGGTGGCCTCGATCGTCGCGCTCGACGGGCCGCAGGACTGCGTGGCGAGAATCCGCGAGACCTACCAGCGGCGGCGCGACGTGATGGTGAAGGGCCTGCACGACCTCGGCTGGATGGTCGAGAACCCGAAGGCATCGATGTACGTCTGGGCGAGGATCCCGCAGGCCTACGCCGCGATGGGCTCGCTCGAGTTCGCGAAGAAGCTGCTCGCCGACGCGAAGATCGCGGTCGCGCCGGGGATCGGCTTCGGCGACTACGGCGACGATCACGTGCGCATCGCCCTGATCGAGAACGAGCACCGGCTGCGCCAGGCGGTGCGCGGCGTGCGCGACATGTTCCGCAAGGACGGCCTGCTCGGCGAGGCGCCCAAGACGGCGGTGAAGGCATGAGGATCGTGCACGTCACCGACGAGGCCGGCTTCGTCGCGCATCCCGGCCTGCTCGAGCGCGCCGAGCGCGTGCACCGGCAGCTGCGCACGGCGCTGCCCGCCGACTACGCCGCCAAGATGGCGCGGGTGTTCGCGGGCGGGGGGCGCATGATCGTCGCCGCCGAGCACGAGCACGTGCTCGGCGTGGCGGTGTACCGGGTCAACGAGAACACGAGCGTCGGCCTGCACCTGTACGTCGACGACCTGGTCACCGACGAGCCGCAGCGCTCGCGCGGCGTGGGGAAGCTGCTGCTCGCCGAGTGCGAGCGCATCGCGCGCGAGCGCGGCTGCAGGATGCTCGTGCTCGACTCGGGCACGCAGCGGCGCGACGCCCACCGGTTCTATTTCCGCGAGCGCATGGCGGTCACCGCTTTCCACTTCAACAAGGAGCTCGCGTGAAGCCGATCAACGTCGGCCTGCTCGGCATCGGCACGGTGGGCGGCGGCACCTGGGAGGTGCTCAAGCGCAATGCCGACGAGATCCAGCGGCGTGCCGGCCGCGCGATCCGCATCACGCGCGTTGCCGACAAGGCGCTCGCCCGGGCGCGCGCGATCGTTAAGGGCCGGGCGCAGGTCACGGGCGACGCCTACGCGGTGGTGCGCGCCCCCGACATCGACATCGTGGTCGA
>JAKALD010000219.1 GCA_021813275.1 Pseudomonadota bacterium
ATCCCGATCATCTTCCTCACCGAGCGCCAGGGCGAAGCCGCGGGCAAGGACGCCGCGGCGCAGGAGCAGGCCGTCAAGGACGCGAACAAGGAAGCCGCGGCCGTGCTCGGCTTCTCCTCCGCGGTCGCGGCCTACGGCGGCTTCTTCATTCCGAAGAGCTACGGCACCTCGATCGCGCTCACCGGCGGGCCGCAGGGCGCGCTGATCGTGTTCGTCGTGTTCTACCTCACCTGCATCGCGCTCACCTGGTGGTACTACGCCCGCCGGCATGCCGAGATGCCCTGCTGACTTTCCCGAGGAGCGACGATGGCCACTGCAAACGAGCTGATCGAGCGCTACGGCCTGCGCGGAACGCCCGCCTCCGGCCTGTGGATGGGCACCTGGGGCTTCTTCATCGGCTTCGCCGCGGTGTCGCTGTACGGGCCCGCGGCGCGCTACTTCCAGAGCTCGATGCACATCTCGGGCGTACTGCTCGGGGTGCTCGTAGCGGCGCCGCAGCTTACGGGTTCGCTGCTGCGCATCCCCTTCGGCGCCTGGGTGGACAAGGCGGGCGGGCGCCTGCCGATGCTCACCCTGTTCGCAATATCGCTTGTCGGCATGTGGGGCTTGGTCTATATCCTGTACACGATCCACGACCTGACGCTCACGGTGTACCCGGTCATCCTGCTCTTCGGCTTCATGAGCGGCTGCGGAGTAGCCTCGTTCTCGGTGGGGGTTCCGCAGGTCTCGTACTGGTATCCGCAGGGCCGCCAGGGAACGGTGCTCGGGACCTACGGCGGCGTGGGCAACCTCGCGCCGGGCCTTTTCACGCTGATGCTGCCGTTCGCGATCGGCGCCTGGGGGCTGGCGGGTTCGTATCTCGCCTGGTTCATCTTCCTGCTCGCCGGCACGCTGATCTACGCGTGGCTCGCGCCCGACGCGTATTTCTTCCAACTGCGCAAGAAGGGCGTGCCGCCCGAAGAAGCGAAGCAGGTCGCGCGCCAGTGCGGCGAGGAGCTCTTTCCCAAGGAATCGGTTTGGCAGGCGCTGTGGAGCGCCGCCGAGGAGCAGCGCACGTGGGGCCTGGTGTTCCTGTACTTCACCTCTTTTGGCGGATTTCTCGCGCTCACCGCCTGGTTCCCGACCTACTGGATCAACCTGCACCACATGGACATCAAGATGGCCGGCGTCCTGGGCGGCCTCGGCTTCTCGCTGGTCGCGGCGGCGATCCGCGTGTTCGGCGGCGTCATCTCGGAGCGCTTCGGCGGCGAGCGCGTCGCGGTCGGCTCCTTTGTCGCGGTGCTCGCCGGCGCGGCGCTGCTCACTGCGGTGACGCAGTTCGCGCTGAACCTGATCGGCGAGCTGGTGATCGCGCTCGGCATGGGCATCGGCAACGCGGCGGTGTTCAAGATGGTGCCGAAGTACGTGCCGGAGGCGGTGGGCGGCGCATCGGGATGGGTGGGCGGACTCGGCGCGCTCGGCGGATTTATCATTCCGCCGATCCTCGGCGCGTTCGTCGACGCGCTCGGCCCGGTCGGCTACGCGCGCGGATTCTTCGTGTACGTCGTGCTGGGTGTCGCGGCGACCGCGCTCGCGATCGCGTTCGTGCGCGCCGAGAAGCCATCGCGCCCGCCGCGGCGCGCTGAAGGTGCAGGCAAGGAGCGAAGATGAGCCATTTTCTCGATCGCCTGACGTTCTTCACCCAGGAGCGGGAGCGCTTCGCCGGCGGGCACGGCGAGACGCGCAAGGAAGACCGCAAGTGGGAGGAGGGCTACCGGCTGCGCTGGCAGCACGACAAGATCGTGCGCTCGACGCACGGCGTGAACTGCACCGGCGGCTGCAGCTGGAAGATCTACGTGAAGGGCGGAATCGTCACCTGGGAGACCCAGCAGACCGACTACCCGCGCACGCGGCCGGGCATGCCGAACCACGAGCCGCGCGGCTGCTCGCGCGGCGCCTCCTACAGCTGGTACCTGTACAGCGCGAACCGGCTCAAGTACCCGATGGTGCGCGGGCGGCTCGCGCGCCTGTGGCGCGAGGCGCGCAGGACGCTCGCGCCGGTCGAGGCCTGGGCCTCGATCGTCGAGGATCCGGCGAAGGCGCGCGAGTACAAGTCGATCCGCGGCCGCGGCGGCTTCGTGCGCGTGTCCTGGGACGAGGCGGTGGAGCTGGTCGCCGCCGCCAACGTCTACACGATCCGCAAGTACGGGCCGGACCGGGTGTGCGGCTTCTCGCCGATCCCGGCGATGTCGATGGTGTCGTTCGCCGCGGGCACGCGCTACCTCGCGCTCATCGGCGGCACGATCCTCTCGTTCTACGACTGGTACTGCGACCTGCCGCCGTCCTCGCCGCAGACCTGGGGCGAGCAGACCGACGTGCCGGAGTCGGCCGACTGGTACAACAGCAAGTTCATCATCGCCTGGGGCTCGAACGTGCCGCAGACGCGCACGCCGGACGCGCACTTCCTGGTCGAGGCGCGCTACAACGGCACGCGCATCGTCGCGATCACGCCGGACTACTCCGAGGTCGCCAAGTTCGGCGACCTGTGGCTGCACCCGAAGCAGGGCACCGACGCCGCGCTCGGCATGGCGATGGGGCACGTGATCCTGAAGGAATTCCACGTCGCGCGCACGGTGCCGTACTTCGACGACTACGCGCGCCGCTACACCGACCTGCCGCTGCTGGTGCGCCTCGTGAAGCAGGGCGAGCGCTACGTGCCCGAGCGCTACCTGCGCGCCTCGGACCTCGCCGGCGGGCTCGGCCAGGCGAACAGCCCGGAGTGGAAGACGGTCGGGCTGGACGAGGCGAGCGGCGCGCCGGTCGCGCCGCAGGGCTCGATCGGCTATCGCTGGGGGCCGCAGGTCGAGGCCGACCTCGGCAAGTGGAACCTCGAGCAGAAGGACGGCGCGAGCGGGCGCGAGGTGAGGCTCGCGCTCAGCCTGATCGAGCGGCGCGACGAGGTGCTGCCGGTCGCATTCCCGTATTTCGGCGGCCAGCCCGGCCAGGCGGGCGGCGAGGTACTGGTGCGCCGCGTCCCGGCCAAGCGGCTCGCGACCGCCGCGGGCGAGGTGTACGTCGCGACGGTGTTCGACCTGCTGTGCGCGAACTACGGCGTCGATCGCGGCCTGGGCGACGGCTGCGCCAAGAGCTACGACGAGGACGTGCCCTACACTCCGAAGTGGCAGGAGGCGATCACCGGCGTGAAGGCCGAGCAGGCGATCTGGGTGGCGCGCGAGTTCGCGTCCACCGCCGAGAAGACGCGCGGCCGGTCGCAGATCATCATCGGCGCGGGGCTGAACCACTGGTATCACCAGGACATGAACTACCGCGCGGTGATCAACCTCGCGATGCTGTGCGGCACCGTGGGCATCTCGGGCGGCGGCTGGGCGCACTACGTCGGCCAGGAGAAGCTGCGCCCGCAGACCGGCTGGCAGGTGCTCGCGTTCGCGACCGACTGGGTGCGCCCGCCGCGGCACATGAACGGCACCTCGTTCTTCTACGCGCATTCCGACCAGTGGCGCTACGAGAAGCTCGGCGCCCGCGAGCTGCTCTCGCCGCTCGCCGACCCGGCGCGCTACGGCGGATCGATCATCGACTTCAACGTGCGCGCCGAGCGCATGGGGTGGCTGCCCTCGGCGCCGCAGCTCGCCGCCAACCCGCTCGAGGTGGCGAAGGACGCGGCGCGCGCCGGGATGGACCCCAAGGACTACGTCGCCAGGGGGCTGCGCGAAGGCACGCTCAAGCTCGCCTGCGAGGACCCGGACAACCCGGTCAACTTCCCGCGCAACCTCTTCGTCTGGCGCTCCAACCTCCTCGGCTCCTCGGGCAAGGGGCACGAGTACTTCCTGCGCCACCTGATGGGCGCGCAGCACAGCGTGCTCGGTGCCGACCTCGGCGAGTCCGGCGGCACGAAGCCCGAGGAGGTCGCGTGGCGCGACCCGGCGCCCGAAGGCAAGCTCGACCTGCTCACGGTGCTCGACTTCCGCATGTCGACCACGTGCCTGTACGGCGACGTCGTGCTGCCGACCGCGACCTGGTACGAGAAGAACGACCTCAACACCACCGACATGCACCCGTTCATCCACCCGCTGTCCGCGGCGGTCGATCCGGCGTGGGAGGCGAAGAGCGACTGGGAGATCTACAAGGCGATCGCGCGCAGGTTCTCGGCGCTCGCGCAGGGCCAGCTCGGCGTCGAGAAGGACGTGGTGCTGCAGCCGATCCTGCACGACACGCCGGCCGAGATCGCGCAGCCGCTCGACGTCGCCGACTGGAAGCGCGGCGAGTGCGAGCTCGTTCCCGGCAGGACCGCGCCCAACATCGTGGTCGTCGAGCGCGACTATCCGAACACATTCAAGCGCTTCACCGCGCTCGGGCCGCTGCTCAAGACCCTCGGCAACGGCGGCAAGGGCATCACCTGGTCGATGCAGGAGGCGGTCGAGGGGCTCGCCGCGCTGAACGGGCTCGTCGCCGACGAGGGCCCGACCCAGGGGCTGCCCAAGATCGAGACCGACACCGACGCCGCCGAGACGATCCTCTACCTCGCGCCGGAGACCAACGGCGCGATCGCGGTCAAGGCCTGGGACGCGCTTTCGCGCCAGACCGGGCGCGCGCACCGCCACCTGGCCGAGGCGCGCGAGGACGAGAGAATCCGCTACCGCGACATCCAGGCGCAGCCGCGCAAGATCATCACCTCGCCCACCTGGTCGGGGATCGAGAGCGAGCAGGTGAGCTACACCGCGGGCTACACCAACGTGCACGAGCTGATCCCGTGGCGCACGCTCACCGGGCGGCAGCAGTTCTACCTCGATCACCGCTGGATGCGCGACTTCGGCGAGGCGCTGTGCGTGTACCGCCCGCCGATCGACACGCGCAGCGTCGCGGCGGTGCGCACGCGCCCGCCCAACGGCAACGCCGAGATCGTGCTCGCGTTCATCACGCCGCACCAGAAGTGGGGCATCCACTCGACCTACACCGACAACCTGATCATGCTCACGCTGTCGCGCGGCGGGCCGATCGTGTGGATCTCGGAGGTCGACGCGAGGCGGGCGGGCATCGAGGACAACGACTGGATCGAGCTCTACAACGCCAACGGGGCGCTCACCGCGCGCGCGGTGGTGAGCCAGCGCGTACACGAGGGCATGTGCCTGATGTATCACGCGCAGGAGAAAATCGTGAACCTGCCGGGCTCGGAGGTCACCGGCAAGCGCGGCGGCATCCACAACTCGGTGACGCGGACGGTGCTCAAGCCGACCCACATGATCGGCGGCTACGCGCAGCTCTCGTACGGCTTGAACTACTACGGCACGGTCGGCTCCAACCGCGACGAGTTCGTCATCGTGCGCAAGATGGCGAAGGTCGACTGGATGGACGAGCCGCTCGCGCAGGAACGGAGGACCACGCCATGAAGATCCGGGCGCAGATCGCGATGGTGCTGAACCTCGACAAGTGCATCGGCTGCCACACCTGCTCGGTCACCTGCAAGAACGTCTGGACCTCGCGCGTCGGCATGGAATACGCCTGGTTCAACAACGTGGAGAGCAAGCCCGGGATCGGCTACCCGAAGGACTGGGAGAACCAGGAGCGCTGGAAGGGCGGCTGGGAGCGCAGGGCGGGCGGCGGCCTGCGGCTCAGGCAGGGTGGCAGGCTCGGCGTGCTGATGAAGATCTTCGCCAACCCGCACCTGCCGGAGATCGACGACTACTACGAGCCGTTCACCTACGACTACGAGTTCATCCAGAGCGCGCCCGAGATGCCGACGCCGCCCGCGGCGCGCCCGATCTCGGTGATCACGCGCCAGCGCATGCAGAAGATCGAGTGGGGCCCGAACTGGGAGGAGATCCTCGGCGGCGAGTTCGCCAAGCGCTCGCAGGACTACAACTTCGCCGACGTCGAGAAGGACGTCTACGGCGAGTTCGAGAACACCTTCCTGATGTACCTGCCGCGGCTGTGCGAGCACTGCCTGAACCCCGCGTGCGTCGCGTCCTGCCCGTCGGGCGCGATCTACAAGCGCGAGGAGGACGGCATCGTCCTGATCGACCAGGACAAGTGCCGCGGC
>JAKALD010000220.1 GCA_021813275.1 Pseudomonadota bacterium
CCGAGGATCTGTTCCACCAGGAGGCGCTGCTCGGCGCTTCCGAGGCGGCGCTCGCGCGGCTCCTCGAGGCGAGCCGCGGGCTGCCGCTCGCCGCGCTCGTGGGCTTGCCGGTGCGCGTTGACGGCCTGCTCTACAACTGCGCCGCGCTGCTGTGCCGCGGCCGGTTGCTGGGCGTGGTGCCGAAGACCTACCTGCCGAACTACCGCGAGTTCTACGAGTACCGCCAGTTCACGCCCGGCGATCTCTGCCTGCGAAAGAGCGTCGCGCTCGCCGGCCAGGAGGCGCCGTTCGGCACCGACTTGCTGTTCCGCCTCGACGAGCAGCCCAAGCTCGCGCTCTTCACCGAGATCTGCGAGGACCTGTGGGTGCCGGCGCCACCCTCCTCGTTCGCGGCGCTCGCCGGCGCGACCGTGATCGCCAATCTCTCGGCCTCGAACGTGGTCGTCGGCAAGCACGCATACCGCCGCGACCTCGCGGCAAACCAGTCCGCGCGCTGCCTCGCGGCCTATCTGTACAGCGCCGCGGGCCCGGGCGAATCGACCACCGATCTCGCCTGGGACGGGCACGCGATGATCTGCGAGAACGGCACGCTGCTCGCCGAATCGCGGCGCTTCGCCGCGCAGCCGCAGCTCACGCTGGCCGACCTCGACCTCGACCGGCTGCTCGCCGACCGCATGCGCCAGAACTCCTTCGCGCAGGCGCTCGCGCGCCATCGGGCCGAAGCGGCGCGCATTCGCGAGATCGGCTTCTCGCTCGCGCTCCCGAGGGGCCGGCTGCCTCTCGAGCGCCGGGTGGCGCGCGATCCCTACGTGCCCGACGACCCGGCGACGCGCGACGCGCGCTGCGAGGAGGTGTACCGCATCCAGGCACAGGGCCTCGCGACGCGCATGCGCGCCACCGGCGCGCGCAAGCTCGTGATCGGCATCTCCGGGGGGCTCGACTCGACCCAGGCGCTGCTCGTGTGCGCCCATGCGATGGACGAGCTGAAGCTTCCCCGGCGCAACATCCTTGCCTACACCATGCCCGGCTTCGCCACCAGCACGCGCACGCGCAACCAGGCCTGGCAGCTCATGCGCGCGCTCGGCGCGAGCGCCGAGGAGATCGACATCCGGCCCTCGTGCCTGCAGATGCTGAAGGACCTCGGGCACCCCTACGCCCGCGGCCAGCGCGGGCGCCGCGTCTACGACATCACCTTCGAGAACGTGCAAGCCGGCGAGCGCACCAGCCACCTGTTCCGGCTCGCCAACCTGAACGGCGGCATGGTGGTCGGCACGGGCGACCTGTCCGAGCTGGCGCTCGGCTGGTGCACCTACGGCGTGGGCGACCAGATGTCGCACTACGCCGTCAACGCGAGCGTGCCGAAGACACTCGTCAGGTACCTGATCGGGTGGGTGGCCCATTCTGGCGAGTTCGACCGCGCGGTGACGCGTGCGCTCGAGCGCGTGCTCGCTACCGAGATCAGCCCCGAGCTCGTGCCGGGCAAGGGCGAGCGCCCCGGCCAGCTGACCGAGTCGGTGATCGGCCCGTACGCGCTGCAGGACTTCCACCTCTACTACGTGCTGCGCTTCGGCTACGCGCCCGCCAAGGTCGCCTTCCTCGCCTGGAACGCCTGGCGCGGCAAGGACGGCTACCGCCTTGCCGAGATCCGCAAGTGGCTGGGCGTGTTTCTCGAGCGCTTCTTCCAGACCAGCCAGTTCAAGCGCAGCGCGCTGCCGAACGGCCCCAAGGTCGGCTCGGGCGGGTCGCTCTCGCCGCGCGGCGACTGGCGGGCGCCCTCGGACGGCACGGCGAGCGCCTGGCTGGCCGATCTCGAGCGCGTCCCCGCCAGGGACTAGGATTCACTCCATCAGGCCGCGGTGCGCGGCCCATTCTCTTGCCTTGGCGATCGCGATGCGGATCGCCTTGCCTTCCTCCATGCCCTCGGCCAGGAGCGCGTTGGCGATCTCGATCGCCTTGTCGCGCACCGGCTCGGGCAGGTGCGCCATGGCGGGCGGGTAGCGGTACGGGCTCCAGGGCATGGCGTGAGCCTGCGCCGCGCGCGCGACGCCGGTTTGATCCTCGTCAAGGCTTTGCCCGCGCGGCCGGTTATCCTGCAAAAATGAATCCGGCCCCGTTCCTCGGCATCATGGCGCTGCTCGCCGTGGCGCCGAGCGCGTTCGCGGCGGCCGACGCGGAGCGCGGCGAAGGCGCGCGCTACGTGACGCCCAAGGCGCGCATCGGCTCCTACGGCGCGCTCCTGCGGGAAGTCGAGCAGTGGAGCGGGCGCCACGAGCCGCGCCTGTCGGCGCAGGAACGCGCCGACCTGGCCGACTGGCTGAACCGCAACTTCTACCGGTTCGAGAAGTAGCTCACAGGGCCACGCGGTCGCGTCCCGCGCGCTTCGCGCGGTACATCGCTTCGTCGGCGCGGCGCAGCAGCTCCTTCCCGTCCTCGTGCGGCCGGCGCGCCGCCACCCCCAGCGAGATCGTCAGCCGCGGCGAGCCTGCGCCCAGCTCCGGCATGAGCACCGTGGCGCGCGCAGCTTCGCGGATCCGCTCGGCCACCCGCGCGGCCACCTGCGCCTCTGCGACGCCCGGCAGCACGATCACGAACTCCTCGCCGCCGTAGCGCGTCGCCGAGTCCGTCGGGCGCAGCGCCGCACGCAGCATGGCGCCCACTTTCTGCAGCACGCGGTCGCCGGCCACGTGGCCCCAGGTGTCGTTGACCGCCTTGAAGTGATCGACGTCCGCCATGATCAGCGAGAACTGCGCGTCGCCCCGGTCGCTGCGCTGCGCGAGCCTCTCGAGCGTCTCCTCGAGCCAGGCGCGCGTGTAGAGCCCGGTCAGCACGTCGATCACCGAGCGCAGGCGCAGCGCCTGGGACTGGCTCGCCTCCTCGCGCAGCAGCTCGTTGGTGCCGCGCAGCCGCCGCGACAGGATGCGCAGCAGGTTGCGCGCCACGGGGTGCGAGGCCTCGGCGAGCGCGAGGACCTCGGTGCCTTCGAGCGCGAGCAGCTCGCACTGATCCACGGCGAGCACCGAGGCCGACGTGCGCGAGCCGTCGATCACCGACAGCTCGCCGATGCATTCGCCGCGGCCCAGATGCCGCGCGCTGCCCTCGCCGCGCCCGTCGAGATCGACGCGCAGCGTGCCGCGCAGCACCACGTAGATCTTGTCGTTGACCACGCCCGCGGCGAGCACTTCCTCCCCCGGATTGGCGCGCAGCACCCGCGAGCGGCTCAGGGTGTCGGCCACCGATTCGGCCGGGGCATCCTCGAGGAGCAGCAGGTCCGAAAACGGCTCGTGGAGCGGATCGAACAGCCGCAGCGGTTCCATTGCGCGGAATTATAGGAGAGCCGTTCGGGCGCGCGCTTCCCGCCGCGGCAAAAACTTGTCAGGCCGCGAGCGCGCCGCCCCCCGGGGGCGCGGCCGTCTTCAGGCGGCTTCCTCCTGCGGGCGCCGGGGCAGCTCGCCGATCGCGCAGGCCACGGCGTCCTCGACCTTGTCGAGGAACACGAACGCGAGCCGGGCGCGCGCCTCGGCGGGCACGTCCTCGAGGTCCTTCTCGTTGCGCCTGGGCAGCATCACCGTCTTGATCCCGGCGCGCAGCGCGGCGAGGGTCTTCTCCTTCACCCCGCCGATCGGCAGCACCAGGCCCCTCAGCGAGATCTCGCCGGTCATCGCGACGTCGGAGCGCACCGGCTTGCCGGTGAGCAGCGACACCAGCGCGAGGTACATCGCCACCCCCGCGCTCGGGCCGTCCTTGGGCGTGGCGCCCGCGGGCACGTGGACGTGGATGTCGACCTTCTCCAGCGGATCGTCGACGAGCTTCTTCGCGAGCGTGAGCGCGGCCTGCGCCGACTCCTTCATGACCTCGCCGAGCTGCCCGGTGAGGATCAGCTTGCCGCGGCCGGGCACGCGCGTCGCCTCGATGAACAGGATGTCGCCGCCGACCGGCGTCCAGGCGAGCCCGGTCGCCACGCCCGGCACGCTCGTCATCTGCGCGAGCTCGCTCTCGAACCTGCGCGCCCCGAGGATCGGCTGCAGGTCGGGCGCGTCCACCGCGACCGACTCGGCCTTGCCCTCGGCGATCTTCATCGCGACGTGGCGCAGCACCGCGCCGATCTCGCGCTCGAGGTTGCGCACGCCCGCTTCACGCGTGTAGTCGCGCACGATCGCGCCGAGCACGGCGTCGGTGAGCGCGGCCTGCTCCGGCTTCAGGCCGTTCGCCTCGAGCTGGCGCTTCACCAGGTAGCGCCTGGCGATCTCGATCTTCTCTTCCTCGGTGTAGCCGGGCAGCTGGATGATCTCCATGCGGTCGCGCAAGGGGCCCGGGATCGTGTCGAGCACGTTCGCGGTGGCGATGAACATCACCTTCGACAGGTCGAAGTCCACGCCCAGGTAGTTGTCGCGAAAGCGCGCGTTCTGCTCCGGGTCGAGCACCTCGAGCAGCGCGCTCGAGGGGTCGCCGTGAAAGCCCCCCATGCCGAGCTTGTCGATCTCGTCGAGCATCAGCACGCAGCTGCGTGAGCCCGCGCGGCGGATCGCCTGGATGACGTTGCCCGGCAGCGCGCCGATGTAGGTGCGGCGGTGGCCGCGGACCTCGGCCTCGTCGTGCAGCCCGCCGAGCGCGACGCGCTGGAACCTGCGCCCGGTGGCGCGCGCGATCGACTGGCCGAGCGAGGTCTTGCCCACGCCCGGCGGCCCGACGAAGCACAGGATCGGGCTCTTGCCCTCGGGGTTGAGCTTCCTCACCGCCAGGTACTCGAGGATGCGGCGCTTCACCTTCTCCAGGCCGAAGTGGTCCTCGTTGAGCACGCGGCGCGCCTCGGCGACGTCGATCGGCTTGCCCGGCTCGGTCTTCCACGGCAGCTCCGTGAGCCACTCGAGGTAGGTGCGCAGCATCGAGGTCTCGGCCGAGCCCTCGCCCATCCGCTCCAGGCGCCTGAGCTCCTTGCGCGCATGCTTGAGCGTGTCCTCGGGCATGCCCGCTTCCTCGACCGCCTTCTTCAGCTCCTCGAGCTCGGCGGCGCTCTCCCCGCCCTCGCCCAGCTCCTTCTGGATCTGGCGCATCTGCTCGCGCAGCACGTGCTCGCGCTGGCGCTCGTCGAAGGCCTTGCGCGTCTGGTCGCCGATCACCTTGGAGATCTTGAGCACTTCGAGCCGGTTGCCGAGCAGCGCGAGCACCTTGTCGAGCCTCGGCCTGAGCCCGAAGGCCTCGAGCAGCCCCTGCTTCTCCTCGGGCTTCGCGTCGAGGAAATTGGCCACCATGTCGGCGAGCGTGCCGGCCTGCCCGATGCCGCGCACGACGGCCTCCAGGCCCTCGGGCGCGTTCGGCAGCAGCTCGATCGCCTGCACCGCCTGCTGCTTGAGCTGCAGGAAGCGGGCCTCGATCTCGGCGCCCCCCTCCGCGGCTTCCTCCACCATCGCCACGCGCGCGACCAGGAACGGCCAGCCCTCGAGGAACTCGAGCACGCGAAAGCGCGACTGGCCCTGCACCACCAGGTGGTGCGAGCCGTCGGGCGCGGTGACGTAGCGCGCGATCTCGCCGGCGGTGCCCACCCAGTAGAGGTCATCGGGCCCTACCTTGTCCTTGGCCGGATCGCGCTGCAGCAGGAAGCCGACCTGGCGCTCGCTGCGTACGGCCTCCTGCGCGGCGGCGACCGAGCCCTCGCGCCCCACGGTCACCGGCGAGATCACGCCGGGGAAGAGCACAGTGTTGCGCATCGGGATGAGGGCGAGCGCGCCCTCGGGCAGCGGCTTCGCGCTGCCGCTCGCGCGCCCTGGCTTCGGCGCCTCCGCGGGCGTGCCCTCGCCCCCGGAAAGGACTTTCTGCAATTTGCTGGGCCAGAGGTTCATGGGGTCTCCTCGCCTGCTCGCGCTAGGCGCGTCGGGCGAACGTGAGCGTGAGCATGCCGTTCGCGAAAGTCTTCTCGGTGAGCTCGAGCGCGTGCAGCGGCAGCGCGACGCGCCGCTCGAAGCGCCCGTAGGGAATCTCGAGCCGGTGGATGCGCTCGGCGCCGTCGCCCGAGGGAAACGGG
>JAKALD010000221.1 GCA_021813275.1 Pseudomonadota bacterium
CGTTCTCCTCGAGGTAGCACGGCAGCGAGGCGACCAGCGCGACCCCGTGCGCGGCGAGGAACTCGGCGAGGTCCTCCTGCCCCGGCTCCTCGAGCACGGTGAGATTGCAGCGGTCGATCACGTGCGCGCCGAGCTCGCGCGCGCGCGCGACCAGCTCGCGAAAGTGGGCATTGAGCTCGGGCGCCCCGCCCGTGATGTCGAGCCGCCGCACCCCCGAGACTTCCAGGAAGGCGAGCACGTCCGCGAGCGTTTCCCTTCCCATCGACTCGGTGCGGCTCGGGCCGGCGTTCACGTGGCAGTGCAGGCAGCTCTGGTTGCAGCGGTAGCCGACGTTCACCTGCAGCGTTTCCAGCCGCGCGCGCCGCATCGCGGGAAAGCCGTGGTGCCGCATCAGGGGCAGGGTTGCGTGCATGCTCTTACGCCATCCTCGATCAATTGTAGGAATTCCTCCGGGCGCTCGATCTGCGAAGAGCCCTGGCGTCGCGTCGTTCACTCGCAATATCGTTTGTCGCCCGCGCCCTGCGGACATTACAGCCGTCGCACGAGGCCGCAGCTCAGGCGTCAAGCAAGGCGCATCTTCGCCGGCCGTGGCCGCCAGGCGTCCATTTCCCAAGAAAGTGTCATTTCCTGCCTTCCGGAACGACCAATAATTGGGCGCTCGAGCACACGCTCTCTGAAGCGCTCGAGCCTCTTTCATCGGACGTAGTCGATGTATTTTTCGGGCGGCAGAGCGGCACAGCTCTTGCAAAACGCACAGCGCAAGTCGCTATCGCAGCTGTGGCTACCCGTGCGCACGTGGTTGATCGGCTACGATTCGGAAGGCGTTTCGCCGCGCGTCTCGCGCAAGATCATCGAGCAGTGCCGCGCCAACGAAGTCATCGTGGGTTGGGTGCAAATGACGCTGGTCGCAACCTTTGCATTGTTGTATACGCTTTCGCGCAAGACGTTCCCGCCGGGCACTGTTCAGCCCGTCCCCTGGGCGCTGGGAACATACGCCGTGTTCACTCTCTGGCGGCTGCGCCTCGCCCACGTCGGACGCCTCAGTCACTCCATGATGATGCTCTCGATCCTCGCCGACATGACGGTGCTCATGGTGACGATCTGGAGCTTTCACCTGCAGTACGCCCAACCACCGGCGTTCTACCTCAAGGCCCCCACGATGCTCTACGTCTTCATCTTCATCGGCCTGCGAGTGCTCAGCTTCGCCCCGGGCTACGTGCTGTTCGCGGGGCTGGTCGCGGCTGTCGGGTGGCTCGCGATGCTCGGGTACGCGCTCCTTGACGGCGGAATCGCGCTCGTCACGCACGACTACGTCGCCTACATGACCTCCGCGCGCATCCTGATCGGCGGGGAGGTCGACAAGGTCGTCTCCATCCTCATGGTGACGGCGATCCTCACGATCGCCGCTGCGCGCGCACGGACGCTCCTTTTCCGCTCCGTGAGCGAGCACGAAGCCGCTGCGCGATTGTCGCGCTTCTTCTCGCCCGAGGTCGCCGACCGCATCCTCGGCGACGACTCGGCGCTCGCGGTCGGGCACGGAGCGCAAATTCAGGCAGCGGCGATGTTCATCGACATGCGCGGCTTCACGCGGCTCGCTGCGGACCGCTCGCCGCCGGAGGTCATCGCGCTGCTCGGCGAATACCTCGATATCGCGGTCCCGACGATCCATGCGCACGGCGGAAGCATCACCACCTTCCTCGGCGACGGCATTATGGTGACCTTCGGCGCGACGCGCCGCAGCGCGAGTTGCGCGGCCGACGCGCTGCGCGCGGCCGAGGCGCTGCTCCGGGTGCTCGGGTCCTGGGCAGAGGTCCGCACCCGCTCCGGCAAGCCGGCGCCTGGCGTCGGCATCGGTGTGGACATCGGCATCGTCACGCGGGGTGCAATCGGCCACGAAGGGCGGCTCGAATACGCGGTGATCGGGGACCCGGTGAACCGCGCGGCGAAGCTTCAAGCTCAGACGAAGATCGAGGGCGTGGGCGCCCTGGCAACCGCGCGAGCGCTCGAGCGCGCGCTCGAGCAGGGCTACACGCCCGCGCGCCCGCCCGAGATGCGCCGCGCGCGTCCGGTCGCCGGGATCGCCGAGCCGGTCGACCTGGCGGTGATCGGCTGACGGGGGCGCGATGTGCGAAAGGGCGGTCGGGCGCGCAGGTCGGCGCGCGCCCGACCGCCCGCCGCGCTCAGAATGAAAGGTTTAACGTAACCTGCAACGCGCGCGGGCTCTCGCCGGGCGACAGCGTCGCCACGTCGGTGCTACCGAGGCTTGTCGAGTAGAGGTTGTACACCGCCTTCGAATCGTTGTTCAGGTGCGCGTACGTGACCGCCACCTGGGTGCGCTTCGAGAGCGCATAGTTGTAGTAGATGGCATTGAGCTTCGCGCCCGTGCCCGAGCCCAGCACCTTGTCGTCGTCGGCGCGCGTGTACGTGTAGCCGATCCTGTTCGAACCCCACGAGTACGCGACCGGGATCGACCACGCGTTCCGGCCGGCGATGTCGGCACCGGTGGCCGCGTTCTCGAGCTTCGACTTGTCCCAGGTCAGGCCGACGTAGAAGCCCTGCGGGAACTGGTAGTAGCCCCACAGTCGGTCGCTGCGCTGATCCGGCTCGGCGCCGAGGTCGGCCTTCGAACGCCAGTAGCTGTAGCCGGCCACCCAGTTGCCGCCGTGCAGCTGCGGCGCGAAGTTCCAGGCGTCGCCCCTGCGGGTCGTGACCGCGCCGGCAGCGGGCCCCATGTCCGCCGGGGAGCCCGCCCGGTTCGCCGACCACGCGGCGCTGAAGCTAAACAACCCCCAGGTCGGGGAGACGTACTCGACCGTGTTCGGGGTGCGAGTGGCGCTCGCGATGGCCTGGTTCTTTCCTGCGTTGTTCACATAACTCAGAAGGCCAACCGCCCAGGCGTCCTCGGCGGTTGCTCCGGTGACGTAGACCGTGTCGGACAGGTGGTAGTAGTGAAGGTCCTTGTTGCCAAAAGTAACGGTGCCCCAGCGTTCATCTCTGAGACCGACCCAGGTCGCGCCCGTCCCCCATGTGCTGCCTCCGGTCGTGGTGGGGTTGATTCGCGAGCTCACGTAGGCGATCGCAGACAGTCCTTCTCCCAAGTCTTCGTTCACCGCGAAATCGATACGCGAAGAGTTGTCCGTCAGCCGAAACTGACTGCTATTTGCGCGGCCTACCGAATTGCTGATGCTGTAGCTCTCGATGCCGACCCTGAAGTAACCCGTGATCGTCAAGGTGGTACCGGCCGCGAACGCCGATGCCGGCGCAGTCAACGCAACAGTGACCGCTGCCAAGACAAGGTTCTTCCTCTTTCCAAGGTTGATTCTCATACAGGATCCCCTCATTGTGTGATGGAGGTGCCCTCGGGTGCTCAATGCGCCGAGTTTCCGAGCTTTGCGGCCGCGAGTGAGGTGCCGATGACCCGCGCGCGGATCTTTTCGAAGGCGATGTCGCGGGCAGTCGACGTATCGTCCCCGAAGGGCGAGAACCCGCAATCGTCGGTCGAGCCCAGGCGCTCGAGCGGAATGAATTCCGCCGCCTCGAGCACGCGGTCGCGGACCTGCTCGGGGCTCTCCACCGCCGGAGAGATCGGATCGATGACTCCCACGAGGATGCGCTGCCCGGGCCTCGCGCATTCGCGGATGGTGCGCAAGACTTTGACGCGATCCTTTTCTCCGGCGAGCGCGATGTAAAAGCTCCGGGCCTGCAACCGGAAGAGGTCGGGCAGCAGCTCTGCGTAATCGACGTCCGCGCTGTGCGTCGAGTCCTGGTCGCCCCCCGGGCAGGTGTGGACGCCGACGCGTTGGCGGTCCTCCGGGGACAGTTGTCCGAGCACCCGATTGTTGAGGTCGATGAATTGCCTGAGCAGAGCCTTGCTCGGGTCGAGCTTCACCGCGAGCCTTCCCTCGGTGAAGTCGATCTGGACGCTCCGGGCGCTCCTGTCCAGGCTGCGCCGGATGTCGATTCCTGACTCGCGCACCAGATCAGCCAGAAAAGCATCGCGCGAATACCCTTCGATGCCGTCCGCGGGATAGAGAAGGCTCAGCGCCGAGGCCGAAATCACCGCCTGTTTGAGAGGGAGCTTCGTGTGCTTGCGCGCTTCTTCGAGATAGCCATCGCAGTAGACGGCATAGCGGAAGGGCCCCGCAGTGAGCCGCGGAAGCTGGCGAAAGTGCCCGTCGGCGAACGGGATCTTCACCCCGTCGGGCGCAAGGTTCGCGAGCCCCGCGATCGGATACGTAGCGAAGCTCGGCTTGCCTTGCTCGCCGTCCGTGATGACCGGCGACCCCGTCGCCTCGAACCTGCGGACCGTGTCGCGGACCGCGTCGCGAACCAGCGCGTCGAGCTCGGATCTCGAGATGCCGCCCGCAGAGAACGACCGCATACCGTCGATGAGCGCGCGCGGGCGCGGTACGCTTCCAATCGGCTCGGTGGGAATGTTCATCGAACGTCCTCCTCCATGGGTTACGACCCGGACGCTGCCGCGAAGCGCCGCCTCAGCAGGTGGTCGATCGACCACGCCCCCGGCCCGCGGCACAGCAGCACGAGCATCATCGCCGCCCACTGGATGTGGGTGGGCCAGGCCTGCGGGTAGACGAAGATCTCGATCACCGCCGTCATGCCGAGGAGCACCAGCGCCGCGACCCGGGTAAACAGGCCGAGCACCAGCAGCACCGGCGTCGAGAGCTCGATCGAGATCGCCATGTAGGCGGCAAGCACGGGCGGCAGGAACGGCAGCTTGTAGTCGGTGCCGAAGAGGTACAGCGTCGACTGCCAGTTCGCGAGATGCGCCATCGCCGAATTCCAGAACACGGTCGCCACGGCGAGGCGCAGCGGGATCGCGAGCAGCGTGTAGGGAATTGCTTCGAGCCAGGCGATCGCCCGTCCGAGGACGGACGTCGCGGGTGTTCCCGCTTGGAGGGAGGCAGCTCGATTGCTCATGGTGAAGGCTCCGTGTCGAATTGTCTGTTCCCGACGGCGAAGGCGATGAAGCGCCCCGCCGCGAGGTGTTGCGCCAGCAGTACGTCCGCCTCGACACCGCCCGCGGCCTCGAGCGCGTCGCAAAGCGCCCGGCCGGCGCACAGCTCGATCGTGAAGCGCCAGGCCGCCTCGCTCATGCGGCTCACCGCGACCTCGCCCTCGCGACGCTCGACGAGCAGCCAGGCGGGCCCGGCCGCCGGATCGATCGCCCCGAGCGCCGCGTCATCGCGCGCGAGCACCGCGCGCCAGATCTCGTCCGCGGGACAATCGGTGCGCAGCAGGCCAAGCGCAGGATGCGGCACGAAACGCACGCTCGCCCGCTGCAATTCGTTCAGCTCCAGGAGGCGCGCCGGATCGAGCGGCTCGGCATCGGGCGCGTGCGCCGCGCCGCTCACCGCCCACTCCAGGCGCGCGACGTCGGGCAGGTAGGCGAGCGATGCCGCGGGCGGGAAGCCCGCGAGGAAATCGGGAAACTCGGCGCCATATTCGTCGAGCCAGGCCGCGCGTGGCGGGCGCTCGAAGGCGAACACCCGTGCCGCGCCCTCGAAGAAGTCCTCGCCGACCAGACGCTGCACCGCCGGATACGCGAGCCGCAGCGCAGTGGCGAGCCGGCTCGCGAAGCCGTTGCGGTAGACCGCGAGCCGCTGCGCCGGCTCGATCCCGTCCGCGACGATTTCCGCGCACACCGCCGCGGCGTCCGTGCCTTCGAGCAGGCCGCGGCGCATCGCCTGCTGCAGCTCAAGCAGCGTCGGCGTAGCGTTCACTGCGCTCGAGCTCTTCAAGCAGCACCGCGGCGCGCGCCGCTTCTTCGAGCAGCACGTCGAGCGGCGGCACGTCGGTGTCCCATTCGATAAGCGTCGGCACCGGCCCGAAGCGCTCGAGCGCCTCGCGGAAGAGCGCCCACACCTCCGGCGCGACGGGCGAGCCGTGATCGTCGATGCGCAGTCTCCGGCCGGCCTCCAGCGTC
>JAKALD010000222.1 GCA_021813275.1 Pseudomonadota bacterium
CCAGAGCCTAAGCCGGCGCTGTACCCCCCCGGGCGCGATGCGCTCGCCGCGAGCGCCGACGAACAGCGCCCGCTCCCCGGGGCGCGCGAGCGCGCCGCGCACGCCGAGCCACGCGGCGAGCGCCGCGCGCGCCTTCGAGCCGATCGGCACGCTGCGCGTCTTGCGTCCCTTGCCGGTGACCGTCACCTCGCCCGCGGCGAGATCGAGCCGGCCGTCGCCGGCGTCGAGCGCGACCAGCTCGGCGAGGCGTAAGCCGGACGAGTACAGCAGCTCGAACATCGCGTGGTCGCGCACGAGCTGCGGCTCGGCGCCCGGATCGACCTCCAGCAGGCGCTGCGCCGCCTCGGGCGTGAGCGCCCCGGGAAGGATCCTGGCCGCCTTCGGCGCGCGGATTCCGGCGCACGGGTCGTGCGCGAAGCCGCGATGCCGCGCGAGCCACCGGTACAGCCCGCGCCAGGCCGAGAGCGTGCGCGCGAGCGAGCGCCCCGAGAGGCCGCGCGCCGCAAGCTGCACCACCGCCCGGCGCACGTCGTGCGCCTGCGCCGCGGCGAGCCGCGCATCGCCGAGCAGCGCGAGCAGCGCGCCGAGGTCGCGCGCGTAATTCGCGAGCGTGTGCGGCGAGAGGCGGCGCCGGTGCTCGAGCGCCTCGAGGTAGTCCGCGATGAGCGGCGCGTCGGGATGCGCGCGCGCCACGGCCGCCCTAGAGGCGCGCCACGAGCGCCGCGCCGGTCAGGTCGCCGATGCGGCTCAGGAAGAGCGTGCCCATCTCGGCGTAGAAGCGCTCCGCGTCCTCGCTGCCCAGCGCCAGCATGCCGATGCGCCGCGTCTGGCCGAGCGGCACGAGCGCCACCGAGCGCACGTGCTCGCGCGCCTCGCCGAACCACGGCAGGAAGGGATTGCCGCTCGCCGCGCCGCACTCGGGCCCGTCCATCGCCTCGATCTGGCGGCGCAGCGCGTCGCTCACCGGCGCGCCCTCGGGCGTGCCCTCGAGCGGCGTCCTGTCCCACACGCGCAGCGCGACGTGCGGCACCGCGAAATCCTCCCGCAGGTGGAAGTAAAGCGCCTGCACCGTCGAGCCGAAGTCGCGCGCGACAAGCAGCGCGACCGCCAGGCGGTGCACCTTCTGGCCGATGGCGTCGTTCTGCTCGCCGAACTGGATCAGCTCGCCCAGCTTCGCCTCGAGCAGCTTCGTCTTCTCGCGCAAGCCGAGGATCTGGCGCTCCGAGAGCGGGATCGCGCGCCCGCCGTACGGGTGCGGCACGTAGATCGACTCGAGCAGATCGGGGAACTGGTCGAAGAACTGCGGGTGCTGCCTGAGAAACTGCGCGACTTCCTCAGCCGTCATGATCCGTCCTGTAGCTCGATCGCGCCCTCGAACACGAACTCGGCGGGACCTTTCATCCAGACGGCATTGTCGCCGCCCGCCCAGGAGATGGTCAACGTGCCGCCGCGCGCGTGCACCGCCACCGGCGAGTCGAGCAGGCCGCGCAGCACGCCCGCGACCACCGCGGCGCACGCGCCCGTGCCGCAGGCGAGCGTCTCGCCGGCGCCGCGCTCGTAGACGCGCAGCCGGATCGCGTGCCGCTCGAGCACCTGCATGTAGCCGGCGTTCACGCGCTGCGGAAAGCGCGCGTGGCGCTCGATCAGCGTGCCCTCGCTCGCGAGCGGCGCGGCGTCGACATCGGGCACGAGCTGCACCGCGTGCGGGTTGCCCATCGACAGCACCGCCACCTCGACCGCTCTGCCGCCAACCTCGAGCGTGTGCACGAGGCCCGCGTGCTCGGCGACGAACGGCACGCGCGCGGGCTCGAAGACCGGCGCACCCATGTCGACCGAGACCTCGCCGTCCGCTTCCAGGCGCGGCGCGATCACGCCGCCGAGCGTCTCGACGCGGATCTCGCGCTTGGCGGTGAGGCCGCGGCTGTGCACGAACTTCACGAAGCAGCGCGCGCCGTTGCCGCACTGCTCCACCTCGCCGCCGTCGGCGTTGAAGATGCGGTAGCGGAAATCGGCGCCGGGCGCGCGCGCCGGCTCGACCACGAGGATCTGGTCGCAGCCGACGCCGAAGTGGCGGTCGGCGAGGCGCCTGAGCTGCGCGGCCGAGAGCGCGAGCGGCGCGCGCGTGGCGTCGAGCACCACGAAGTCGTTGCCCGCGCCCTGCATCTTGGCGAAGCGCAGCGTGCTCACGCGGCGCGCTCCATCAGGCGCCGGTAGTCCACCGAGATGCAGCGGTCCATCACGACGAACAGGCCGGCCGCGCGCGCGCGCTCGGCGGCCGCCTCGTTCACGATGCCCTCCTGGATCCAGATCGCGGGCACGCCGAGCGCGACGCACTCCTCGACGAGCGCGCCGAGCGCGTGCGCGGGACGGAACGCGTCCACGAGGTCGATCGGCCCCGGCACGTCCGCGAGCCGCGCGTACGCCTTCTCGCCGAGGACTTCGTCGAGCGCCGGACGCACCGGGATGATTCGATAGCCCCAGCCCTGCAGCCGCCGCGCGATGCGGTGGCTGGGGCGCTCGGGCTTGGGCGAAAGGCCGACCACGGCGATGCGCCGCGCGCCCGCGAGCAGCGCGCGGATTTCGTCGTCGGAGGGATTGCGGAACACCGAGCGCAATTCTAGTCGTAAAAGCGCGCCTCGCCCGGCGGGCGCGTCTTGAAGCGCTTGTGCAGCCAGAAGTACTGCTCGGGCATCTCGAGCACGCGCCGCTCGATGAACGCGTTCACGCGCCGCGTGTCGGCCGCGACGTCGTCGCTCG
Organism: Pseudomonadota bacterium; assembly: GCA_021813275.1. GTDB lineage: Bacteria > Pseudomonadota > Gammaproteobacteria > Burkholderiales > SG8-39 > JAKALD01. The sequence continues at coordinate 2,758 of JAKALD010000222.1, forward strand.
GAAAATCGGCCCACGGCGCATGGATCGTCGCGACGTAGCCCCCCGAGCCCGGCAGCATGCGCGCCACGAACGGCAGCACTTTCGCTCCCGTCAGGCGCGCGAGGCGCGAGGCGCCCGTCACGGTCGCCGCCTGGACCCCGAAGAACGGCACGAAGATCGAGTCGCGCGGGCCGAAGTCGAGATCGGGCAGATAGCAGAACGGGTAGCCGTCGCGGATCGCGCGCAGCGCGGCGCGCACCCCGTCCTGGCGGGAGATGAGCCGCGTGCGGCCGAAGCGATTGCGCCCGCGCGCGAGCAGCCGCTCGTAGAGCGGATCCTTCTGGCGCGCGTAGATGCCCGCCACATCGACCTCGCAGCTCAGGCGCGTCACCGCCGCGTCGAGCCCGACGAAATGCGGCATGAGCAGGATCGCCGGCTGGCCGCGCAGCGCGCGCAGGTGCTCCAGTCCCTCCAGTCGCACCGTGCGCGCGATCCGCCCGGGCGAGCTCCACCACAGCAGGCCGTGCTCGAGAAAGCCGCGCGCGAAGGCGCGGAAGTGCGCGCGCGCCAGGCGCTCGCGCGCCACGGGCTCCATGCCGGGAAAGCACCTGGCGAGGTTGACGCGCGCGACGCGCCGGCGCTCGGGGATCAGCCAGAACCCGGCCGCGCCCGCCGCGTTGCCGAGCGCGGCAAGCAGACCGAGCGGCAGGAAGCGCGCCAGCCACATCAGAGCGATGACGAGGCGGCTCATCGGGCCGCTTGCGCCGTCGGCGCGGGCTTCGCCCCGCGCGGCGTCTTGTAGCGGTTGTAGCCCCAGAGGTACTGCTCCGGGCATTCGCGGATGAGCGCTTCGAGCGCGCGGTTCAGCCGCCCGGTCGCGCTCTCGCCCGCGCGCGCCGCGGGGTAGGGGCGCACGGCGATCGCGTAGCCCGCGCCGCGCGGCAGGCGGCGCGCGTAGGCGAGGTAGCAGCGCAGGCCGGGGCGCTCGGCGAGCTTCGCCGCGAAGGTCATCGTGTAAGCCGCGGCGCCGAAGAACGGCGCCCATTCGCCCTCGCCCGCGGCCGGCACCTGATCGGGCAGCATGCCCGCGGCCTCGCCGCGCTTGAGCGCGGCGAGCAGCGCGCGCACGCCGCTGAGATCGGCCCGCGCGAGCCGCACGTTCGGCCGCTCGCGCCCGAGGCGCACCAGCGGCTCGAGCGCCGCGAACCGCGGCGGCCGGTACATCACCGTGATCGGCATGAGCGCCGCGGCGTACAGCGCGGTCACCTCGAAGCAGCCGAGGTGCGGCGTGAGGAACAGCACCGGCACGCCGCGCGCTTGCGCGGCGAGCGCCTCGGACGCGCCTTCGACCGAGCGCACCAGCGCGCTCACCGCGCCGTGCGGCCGGAACCACAGCGCGGGGACCTCGGCGATCATCATGCCGGCGTGCGCGATCGCGGCGCGCCGCGTGCGCGCGTCCCGGTAGCCGGCGCGCGCGAGATTTTCCTTGAGGTGCCGCCGGTAGGCGGGCGAGCCCCAGTACATCGCCCAGCCGAGCAGCGCGCCTGCCGCGTGCGCGAGCGGCAGCGGCACGCGCGCCGCCAGGCGCATCAGCGCGCGCGCCATGCGCTCAGCCGGGACGGGATTGGGAACGCCTGCAAGCTCTGCTATCCTTGCATGCCGCTTCGGCGGTCGCGGTTGCGCGTTTCTCAGGCAAGGAAGTCTCCAGACCAGGCGATCCTCATGAACGACTTTCTCTTTACCTCCGAGTCGGTTTCGGAAGGCCACCCGGACAAGGTCGCGGACCAGATCTCGGACGCGGTCCTCGATGCCATTTTAGCCAAAGACCCGCGCTCGCGCGTGGCCGCCGAGACGCTGGTGACCACGGGCCTGGTCGTGCTCGCGGGCGAGATCACCACGAGCGCGCGCGACATCGACTTCCAGGAGGTCGCGCGCGAGACCGTACGCGCGATCGGCTACGACAACACCGAGTACGGCATCGACTACAAGGGCTGCGCGGTGCTCGTCGCCTACGACAAGCAGTCCGCCGACATCGCGCAGGGCGTGGACGAGGGCAAGGGCCTGGATCTCGAGCAGGGCGCGGGCGACCAGGGGCTCATGTTCGGCTACGCGTGCGACGAGACCCCGCAACTGATGCCGCTGCCCATCTACCTCTCGCACCGGCTGGTCGAGCGCCAGGCCGAGCTGCGCCGCGCCGGGCGCCTTGCCTGGCTGCGGCCGGACGCCAAGTCGCAGGTCACGGTGCGCTACGCGAGCGGCAGGCCCGAGGCGATCGACACGGTGGTGCTCTCCACGCAGCACGCCCCCGAGATCGAGCACAAGGCGCTCTCGGAGGCGGTGATCGAGGAGATCATCAAGCCGGTGCTGCCGAAGAGCCTCGTCAAGGGCGCGGTGAAGTACCTGGTCAACCCGACCGGGCGCTTCGTGGTCGGCGGCCCGCACGGGGACTGCGGCCTCACCGGCCGCAAGATCATCGTCGATACCTACGGCGGGGCGGCGCCGCACGGCGGCGGCGCCTTCTCGGGCAAGGACCCCTCCAAGGTGGACCGCTCGGCGGCCTACGCCGCGCGCTACGTGGCGAAGAACGTGGTCGCCGCGGGGCTCGCCTCCAAGTGCCTGGTGCAGGTGGCCTATGCGATCGGCGTGGCGAAGCCCGTCTCGGTCATGGTGACCACCTACGGCACGGGCAAGATGTCCGACGACGCGCTCTCCCGGCTCGTCGCGGTGAACTTCGACCTGCGGCCCAAGGCGATCATCCAGTCGCTCAACCTCCTGCGCCCGATCTACCGCAAGACCGCCGCCTACGGCCACTTCGGCCGCGAGGAGCCCGAGTTCACCTGGGAAGCCACCGACAAGGCGCTCGCTCTGCGGGCGGCCGCGTAGCTATAATAGGCGGCGCTGAGGAGCGTTGCGTCCGGACGAGCCGTCCGGTCAGGCTCAGCGAAATCAACGGCGCTCGCATCGGAAACGGTGCGGGCGCTTTGCTTTTCGGGCGCGCCGCGCGCGAACCCCACAAGGAGCCCGCCATGAACGCCGCCGTCATCCATCCCGAGATCACCGACTTCAAGGTCGCCGACTTGAAGCTCGCCGACTGGGGGCGCAAGGAGATGGCGATCGCCGAGTCGGAGATGCCGGCGCTGATGGCGATCCGGCGCGAGTACGCGGCGCGCCAGCCGCTCGAGGGCGCGCGCATCG
>JAKALD010000223.1 GCA_021813275.1 Pseudomonadota bacterium
CGCTCGCTCGCCGGCTCGGTCTTCATCTGCTCGCGCGTCTCGGTCAGTGTCCGTGCTGCGGCCGGGCAAGCGCAAGACTCCTTTTGTGACACAGTAAGACTATCGGCGGCTCGAGAAACTATGATCCCGTGCGTGCCCGGGGGCGTCTTGATCCAGCGCAATCGCCCGGCGTTATGCTCTGTCCTTTCGGACGCGCACCCACCCGAAGTCCGCAAAGGGATCACCGATGAACGGACCGGAAAGCGTCGAGGCACCGCTCGCCGGGGTGAGCGCAGCCCCCGCCGCGGCGCCCATGCCCGCGCGCAACCGCTTCGGCCGCCTGGAGTGGGCAGGCGCGTTCGGCGACCTGGGCACGCTGATCCCCTTCGTCGTCGCGTATGTGTCGCTGCTCAAGATGGACCCGTACGGGGTGCTGCTCGCCTTCGGCGCCGCGAAGATCGCCTCGGGCCTGTACTACCGGACGCCGTTTCCGATACAGCCGATGAAGGCGATCGGCGCGGTCGCGACCACCCAGGCAGCGCAGTCGGCGATCATCACGCCGCAGGCGGTGTACGCGGCCGGCCTCGTGACCGGCGCGATCTGGCTCGTGCTCGGCCTCACCGGAACGGCGAAGACGGTCGCCGCCTGGGTGAGCCGCTCAGTGGCCGTGGGCATCATCCTCGGCCTGGGCTTGAGCTTCATGCTCGAGGGCATCCGGATAATGTCTCAGGGTTGGATCGTCGCGGGCGTCGCGCTCGCCGGTACCCTGCTCCTACTCACCAACCGCGCGATTCCGGCGATGTTCCTGCTGCTCCTCGGGGGCGCGGCGGTGGCGCTGGTTCAGAACCCCGCCCTGGTAGGACAGCTTGCCGCGATCCACGCGCAATTCCGCCTGGCTTCGTTCGCGCTCGGCGGCTTGAGCTGGCACGAGCTGCTCGTCGGCGCCGCATTCCTCGCGCTGCCGCAGGTGCCGCTCACGCTCGACAACGCGATCGTCGCGGTGAAGGAGGAAAACAACCGGCTCTTTCCCGAACGGCCGGTGAGCGAGCGCGAGGTCGCGGTCTCGACCGGCGTCATGAATCTGCTCGCCCCGCTCGTCGGCGGGGTGCCGATGTGCCACGGCGCGGGCGGCATGGCGGGGCACGTGCGCTTCGGCGCGCGCACGGGCGGCGCGCTCGTCATCCTCGGCGCGATCGTGCTCGCGATCGCGCTCTTTTTCAGCGGCTCCGTGGAGACGATCTTCAGGATCTTTCCCGCGCCGATCCTCGGGGTGATCCTGTTCCTCACCGGCGCGCAGCTCGCGCTCGGCGCGTGTGACCTCGGCAGGACGAAGTACGACCGCTTCGTGAGCGTCGTGACCGCGGCCTGCGCGATGTGGAACATCGGGCTCGCGTTCGTCTTCGGGATCGCCGTGCACCACGCGCTGCGCAGGGGCCGGGTCAGGCTATAGGGTTTGACGCCGGCCCGGCTTGCGGCGCGGCTCGAGGTCGTTGCGTTCACGGTGCGCGGTGAGACGGGCTCCGTCTTGCCAAATTTTGCCAAGCCTCCTATGCTCACGCGATGAGCACGATGAACATCTCCCTGCCCGATTCGCTCAAGGCCTTCGTCGACGAGCAAGTCGCGAGCCGCGGCTACGGCACCAGCAGCGAGTACGTGCGCGAGCTGATCCGAAACGAGCAGGATCGGATGCGCTTGCGTACCCTGCTGCTCGACGGGGCGAAATCGCGCGCGACCGGGCCAGCCGACGACGCCTACTTCGCTCGCCTGCGCGATCGGGCGCGCCGGCGCAGCAAGGGGTGAAGGCCAAGCGCGTTATTCGGCGCGCGCTGGCGGACCGGGATGTCGACGAGGCCGTCGACTATTACTTGAGCGAGGGCTCCGTGCAGGCCGCGCTCGGTTTCATCGGTGCCCTGGAGCAGGCTTACGCGCATATCGGGCGCCATCCGGCGAGCGGCTCGCCGCGCTACGCCCACGAGTTGGCGCTTCCCGACCTGCGTTGTTGGCGCCTGACAGGTTATCCGTACCTGGTTTTCTTCGTCGAGCGCGAGGATCACATCGACGTCTGGCGCGTGCTGCACGGCGAGCGCGACATTCCGGCCTGGATGCGCGAGCCTGACCAATCGTAATCGTCGTGGACGCCGTGAAGCTCGCGACCTGGAACGTCAATTCTCTGAAAGTGCGCCTGCCGCAGCTCCTCGAGTGGCTCGGCGCGCAGCGGCCGGACTTCGTCTGCCTGCAGGAAACCAAGCTCGAGGACCACAAGTTCCCGGTCGCCGAGCTCGAGGCGGCCGGCTATCGGAGCTCCTTCGCCGGCCAGAAGACCTACAACGGCGTGGCGATCCTGGCGCGCCCGCCGCTCGCGGAAGTCGCGGCCGGCATTCCCGGCTTCGCGGACGAGCAGAAGCGCGTGCTTGCCTGCACGGCCGGGGGCCTGCGCGTGGTGTGCCTCTACGCGCCGAACGGCCAGGCGGTGGGCTCCGACAAGTACGAGTACAAGCTGCGCTGGTACGAGGCGCTGCGCCGCTGGCTCGCCGAGGAGCTCGCGCGCCATCCGCGGCTCGCGGTGCTCGGCGACCTCAACGTCGCGCCCGAGGACCGCGACGTGCACGATCCCAAGCTCTGGGAAGGCCAGGTGCACGTCTCCGAGCCCGAGCGCGCGGCCTGGCGCGCCCTGCTCGCCCTTGGGCTGCAGGACGGCTTTCGCCTCTTCGAGCAGCCCGAGAAGTCGTTCTCGTGGTGGGACTACCGCATGGGCGCGTTCCGGCGCAACGCGGGGCTGCGCATCGACCACATCCTGCTCTCCGGCGCGGCCGCCGCGGACTGCACGGCGTGCACGATCGACAAGGCGCCGCGCAAGCTCGAGCGCCCCTCGGACCACGCGCCGGTCATGGCCGAGCTGCGCTAGGAGGCGCTGCGGCCGCAGGCTCGAGCTTCGCGTCCCACCACCCGCCGCCCAGCGCGACGAGGAGCTGCGCGCTGTCCTGCAGGCGCTGGGCCTGCGCCTTCGCCGCGCCGAGGCGCGCCTGCTGGTAGGCGCGCTGGGCATCGAGCAGCTGCAGCAGGTCGGACTTGCCGGCCTCGTAGCTCTCGCGCTGCAGGGTGAGCGCGGTGCTCGCGGTGTCGAGGAGCTGGCGCTGCGCGTCGACCAGCTCGGCGTCGTGGGCGAGCGCCTGCAGCGTGTCGGCGACCTGCTGCAGGCCCTGCAGCACCGTCTGCTCGTAGGTCGCGAGCGAAGCGCGGTAGGTCTCGATTGCCGCGCGGCGCCGCGCGCGCAGCGTGCCGCCGTTGAAGATCGGCTGCGTCAAGGCCCCGGCGAGGCTCCAGAATCCGTTCGCGCCGCTGAACAGCGATCCGGTGTCGAGCGCCTGCTGCCCGAGGGATGCGGTCAGCGTGATGCTCGGGTAGAGCCGCGCCGTGGCGACGCCGATCGCCGCGCTGTCGGCGTGCAGCCTCGCCTCGGCGGCGAGGATGTCCGGGCGCTGGCGCGCGAGCTCAGATGGCAGGCTAACCGGCAGCTCGTGCGGCAACGTGAAGTCGTTCAGGTCGAACTCGGGCGGCGACCACGCCGCGGGCGCGCGCCCGGTGAGGATGACGAGGGCGTCGCGCGCCGCGGCGAGCTGCTGGCGCAGTCCCGGGAGCGCCGCGCGGTCGGCTGCGAGCTGCGTCTCGGCGGTGAGCACGTCGGTGCGCGGCGCCTTGCCGGCTTCGTACTTAAGGCGCACCAGCTCGAGGTTGCGCGCGTCGTCGGCGACGACCTCCTCGGTCGCCTGGAGCTGCGCGCGCAGCGAGGCAATGGTGATCGCCTGGGTGACCGCGTCGCCGGTGAGCGTGAGGTACGCCGCGGCGAGCTCGTAGCCCTGCTGGTCGGCGAGCGCCTGCTGCTCCTCGACCGAGCGCGCCGTCGCGCCGAACACGTCGGGCGCGTAGCTCGCGGTGGGTCCGACCGTGTAGATGGTCGCTTCCCCGGGGCCGAAGCCCTGCGCCGAGGTGGCGCTCGTCTGCAGCGCGCTGCTGCGGCGCCGCGTGACGCTTCCCGAGACCTCGAGTTGCGGCCAGTAGCCGCCGCGCGCCGCGAGCACGTTCTCGCGCGCCGCGGCGAGCGTCGCGCGCGCCGCGGCGATCGTGCGGCTGCCGTCGATCGCCGCACGCAGGACCTCGGCGAGCGGCCGCGAGTGGAACAGCTCCCACCATTGCGCCGGGATCTTCCGGCCGGGCGCCAGGCGCTGCGATCCCGCTCCGGTCGAGGACGCGATCTCGGTCGGTACCGGCTGCGCCGTGTAGCCGCTCAGCTCCGGCGCGGCGGGGCGCACGAAGTCGGGGCCGACCGCGCAACCCGCGAGCGCAAGCACGAGCAGCAGCGCGCTGCGCGCCTTACTCATAGCGCAGCGCCTCGATCGGATTGAGGAGCGAGGCGCGGCGCGCAGGGTAGTAGCCGAAGAACGCGCCGACCACCGCCGAGAACAGAAACCCGCCCACGATCGCCGCCGGCGAGAGCAGCGTCGGCCAGCCCGCGACCGCCGACACCAGCTGCGAGATCGCCACCCCCGCGGCGATGCCCGCGAGGCCGCCGATGCCGCTCAGCAGCACCGCCTCGACCAGGAACTGCAGCAGCACGTGCACGCGCCGCGCGCCGATCGCCATGCGGATGCCGATCTCGCGCGTGCGCTCGGTCACCGACACGAGCAGGATGTTCATGATGCCGATGCCGCCGACGATCAGCGAGATCGAGGCCACGGTCGCGAGGAGCAGCGCGAGGATGCGGCTGCTGCCTTCCATCGCCTGGGTGATGTCGCTGATGTTGCGCACGTCGAAGTCCTGCGTCTGGCCGGGCTGGATGTTGTGCCGCCTGAGAAGGATGCGCGTGATCTCGGCCTTGGCCGCCGGCACCTGCGCCGTGCTGCGCGCCTGCACGAACAGCAGGTTCACGTAGCCGGTGAGCTTCGGCTTGATGCCGAAGGGGTTGGGCGGCGCGACGTAGATCGTCGCGCTCGTCTGCGTCTGCGTGCTCGTCGGCGCGGCCACGCCGAGCACCTTGCGCTCGGCCGTGGTGAACGGCATGTAGACGACGTCGTCCTGGTCCTGGCCGTAGCCGGACTGCCCCTTGGCTTCCAGCAGCCCCACGACCTGCATCGGCACGTTCTTGACCAGGATCGTCGCGCCGATCGGGTTCTCGTGCTCGCCGAACAGGTTCTTGTACACGGTCTGCCCGATCAGGCAGACGCGCGCGGCATCGACCTCGTCCTGCTCGGTCATGCTGCGCCCGGCCACCACCGGCCAGTTGCGGATCGCGAAGTAGCTCGGATTGACGCCCTGCAGGCTGGTGGTCCAGTTCTTGTCGCCGTACTGCAGCTGGCCGAGCTGGCGAACGAGGTAGGCCACGTTGGCGACCGCGGGCGCGTCGCGCCGGATCGCCTGGCCGTCGGCCACGGTGAGGGTCGAGGCGCTGCCGAAGCCGGCGCGCACGCCGCTCGCCGTCGTCGCGCCCGGCACCACGATCAGCAGGTTCGTTCCCAGGCTCTGGATGCGCTCGGCGACCGCGGCGCTCGCACCTTGGCCGACTGCCACCATGGCGATGAGCGCCGCCACGCCGATGAAGATGCCGAGCATCGTCAGCGCGGAGCGCATCTTGTTGCGCGCGATGGCGCGTCCCGCGACCAGCAGCGCCATGCGCGCGAACGACAGCCCCAGCCCCGCCTCGGCGGGCCGGGCACGCGCCGGGACCGGCGCGCCCGCTTCGCGGCCCGCCGCGCGCATCTCGGCCGGCGCCTTGCGCTCGTCCGAGACGATGGCACCGTCGCGCATCGTCACGATGCGGTCGGCGAAGGCCGCCATGTCGGGCTCGTGCGTCACCAGCAGCACCGTGAGGCCCTGCTCCCGATTCAGCGCCCGGATCGTCGTCATGATGTCGGTCGCGGTCTTCGAGTCGAGATTGCCGGTGGGCTCGTCGGCG
>JAKALD010000224.1 GCA_021813275.1 Pseudomonadota bacterium
CGGCGCCCACCGCCGCGCTCTTCACGCCGCTGTTGACGCTCGCCTCGTTCGCCGTCGATCCGCCCGATTGCTCGAGGGCGTATTGCCGGCACACGTAATCGTCGGCGCGGAACTGGTCGAACGTCTTGCCGCGCCCGGGCATCGCCATGACGCTCGGGCCGCTGGGCAGCGTCGCGCAGGCGCTCAGCGCGAGCAGCGCGCCGATCGACATCACACGGGCGGGCGTGAGCACGGTCGGGTCAGTTCGCCGGCGGCTGCGGCGACACGCGCTGCCATCCGCCGGGGCAGTCCTTCACATACGGGTAGTAGCTCTTGCTCTCCGGACAGTAATACCAGTAGCCCGGGGCCGGAGCGGCCTGGGGCGCCGGCTGCTCCACGTAGGTCGGCGGCGAGGCCGGCACCACAATGGTCGGAGGATAGTAGTAGGGCGGGTAGTAGTAGGGCGCCGGATAGTATGCCGGGCCCCATACCGGGACGCCGAAATACAGTCCGAAGTGAACGCGCCCGCGGTCGGCGAGCGCGGTGCCGCTCGCGACGGCGGCTGCGGCGCCGAAGGCCAGCGCCAGGCTCAGCTTCTTCAAGGTCATGGTCGCGCCCCTCTGAACGATCCGTCACGCAAAGCGTACCAGCGCGCGGGCCGGCGCGGCGTCAACGTTCTGTAAACGCCGGCCCCGAATGTGTAAGCGGCTGTTACCGGCGTCGCCGCGCGGCGTCGCTACCAGCGCTTTTTCAGCCCGACCTCGAAGCCGTGCGGCAGCAGCCCGAGGATGAACGGAGAGTTCCGCTCGTGGGCGAAATAGCCGGCCGCCGTTCCCAGGGCGAAGCCGGCGAGGACGTCGGTCTGCCAGTGCGCCTGCGACTTCATGCGCGCGATCCCGTCGTACAGCGGCAGCAGCTCGAGCGCGTAGACCCCCGGATGGTCGTTGCCGTATTCGAGCACGAACGGCGTGACCGCCGCGCTCACGAAGGTCACTTCGCCGCTCGGGAAGCTGTAGTGGCCGCTGCCCTTAAACCACGCGTTGGGATCGTTTCCCTGTATCGGCCGGGCACGCGTGAAGACTTCCTTCGCGACCGTCGAGGACACGGCGCCGAGCACCGAGGAGTCGAGCGACTGCCAGAACGTCTTGCCCAGGCGCGTCTTGCCGCCTTCCCAGAGCGCTCCGCCGACCACCGTCGCGAGCGTGAGGTCCTCGATCGCCAGCTGGTTGCTGCGTTTCCAGATGCCGCTGTTGTCGTACGAGAGGCGATGGTCGATGCCGAGCGGGCCGCCCGCGGCGCACGCCGGCGCGGCACCGCAGGCGATCGCTGCGGCGAGCAGCGGGAGGAGCCAGGCGCGCGCGGAGCGAAGGCGGCTCGAGACGGACATTGACGCGGATGCCTGATGCGCAGAGAAGGGGGTGCGAGTTTAGATGATTTCTCGCACGGTGGCGTTCAGGCTCCCGCCAGCATGCGGCGGCGCGCCCGGCGCTTGCGCCGGGCGCGCGGGGAGGCGGCGCTACGCGCGCCGCCCGCCGATCAGTAGAAGCGTGGATGCTCGCCGCGCGCGAGGGCCTGGAGCCTGCGCTCGAGGTCGGCGAGGTCCGTGGAGCGCGCCAGATAGCGCTCGACGTCGCTGCGCATCGCGCGCTTCAGGCCCTGCGTGAGCCAGGCGACGAACGCGCGCAGCAGGCGGGCGATTCCCTCGCCGCGCGCGCGGTGCGCCGCGGCCACTGCGCCCGGCAGATCGGCATAGGGTGCCGCCAGGGCCGGCTTGCCCGCGGCCTCGAGCTGGGATTTCGGCTCGGCCGGGCGTACCGTCGAGGCTTTGGCTTGAACCGTGGGGCCGGCGATGGCACCGCCATCTTGCGCTAGGACGATGTTTCTCATGCTGTTCTCCTATCCGCGAATGTTGCATCGCACCCTCGCAATGTAGTGGGGTATTCTAGAAGCTTCAAATCGTAAAATCAGATGGTTATAATTACTTTCTGCAATGTGTCGTATCTAGCTTATTGCAGTGCACAATCCGCGCCGGAGGACCGCTGAATGAACCTCGAGCTCTACCAGTTGCGCAGCTTTGCGGAGGTCGCGGAAACGGGGCACCTCACCCGGGCGGCCGAGCGGCTGCACCTGAGCCAGCCTGCCGTGAGCGCGCACATCCGGGCGCTGGAGGAGGGCCTGGGCGTGCGGCTGTTCGATCGGACGGCGAGCGGCATGGCGCTGACGCGCGCCGGGCAGGAGCTGCTGCAGCATGCGCGCGCGGTGATCGCGGCGGCCGAGCAGATGCGCCGCGCGGCGCTCGCGATGAGCGGCGCGCTCTCCGGGCACCTGCGCATCGGCAGCGTGAGCGACCCGGAGTTCATCCGGCTCGGCGAGTTTCTCGGTCGCGCGGTCGAGCGCTATCCGCTGCTCGAGCTCGAGGTGCATCACGAGGTGTCGGGCGCCGCGCTCGAGGCGGTGCGCGACGGCACGCTCGACGCGAGCTTCTACTTCGGCGCCGTCCCCGAGCGCGGTGTCGCCGCGCACGCGCTCACCGAGGTCGTGTACCGCGTCGCCGGCCCGGCTGCCTGGAAGGCGCGCATCGAGCACGCCGACTGGGCGGCGATCGCCGCGCTGCCGTGGATCTTCACGCCCTCGATCAGCACGCACAACCGGCTGGTGCACGCCCTTTTCAGCGAGCACGGCGTCGAGCCGAGCAAGGTGGTCGAGGCCGACAACGAGACGGTGATCAGCAATCTGATCGAATCGGGCGTGGGCCTGTCGCTGCTGCGCGAGGACCTGGCGCGCGCCAAGGAGGCGGCGGGCGAGGTGTGCGTCTGGCCCGCCGCGCGCCCGCGCACCACGCTCTGGTTCATCTACCTCGCCGAGCGGCAGGCCGACCCGCTGATCGCGGCGCTGCGCGACGTGCTGGAGCAAGTCTGGCGGCCCGCCTCGCGCGCCGCCGCGCCCGCACGCGAGCCTGCGCGATCCTGACGAGTTTTCGCGCGAAGCCGGCATGTCGACGCACTGGCTGATCGTCAAGCTGCTCTCGGTCTGGCTTCTGCCGCCGCTCGACCTGATCGTCGTCGTCGCGCTCGGGCTCGCGCTCGCGCTCCGCTGGCCGCGCGCGGGGCACGCGCTCGCCTGGCTCGCGCTCGCCGCGCTCGCCGCGCTCTCCACGCCGGTCGTCGGCGATCGCCTCGACGCCACGCTCGAGAGCCGCGAGCCGCCGCTCGCCGATGCCGCCGCGCGCGCGAGCGCCGCGCAGGCGATCGTGATCCTGGGCGGCGGGCGCAACCGCGGCGCGCTCGAGTACGGCGGCGAGACCGTGGCGAACGATACGCTCGCGCGCCTGCGCTACGGCGCGCACCTCGCGCGCGTCACGCGCCTGCCGGTGCTGGTGAGCGGCGGCAAGCCCGACGGCGGGCGCGAGAGCGAGGCCGAGCTGATGGCCGTCGCGCTCGTGCGCGACTTCGGGGTGCCGGTCAAGTGGCGCGAGGGTCTTTCGACCGACACCAACCAGAACGCGCGCTTCTCGGCCGGGATCCTGCGCGATGCGGGCGTGAAGCGCGTCATCCTCGTCACTTCCGCGATCCACATGCCGCGCGCGGCGGCGCGCTTTCTCGCCGCGGGCCTAGCGGTGGTTCCGGCGCCGACCGACTACCTCGCGCAGCGCGCGCACACCCCGGTCGATTTCTTCCCGGCGGCGCGGGGCCTCGAGCGCTCGAGCGCGGCGTTCCACGAGTGGATCGGGATCCTGGTGGGGCGCTGGCGCGGCTAGCCGCGCGGAACCCTTCGCGCCCGCGCCGTTCCAATGCGCAAAAGGAGCTCCGCGTGACCCGCCGCATCGCCGTCGTCCTGCTCGCCGCCGCGCTCGCCGCCTGCGGAAAGACCGAGCCGCCGCCCAATCCGCAGGCGCCGAAGGACGCTCCGGCGCCGGCGAGCCCCGCGCAGGCCTACCGCGACGCCGCGCGCGGCGCCGGCATCAGCGTCGGCCAAACGATGGCGAAGGACGTGGTGTACGTGTTCTTCGATCCGCAGTGCCCGCACTGTGCGGCCATGTGGCAGGCCGCGCAGCCGATCCTCGGCGAGGTGCGCATGGTGTGGATCCCGGTCGCGTTCATCAACTCGCTGAGCGCGCCGCAGGGCGCGGCGCTCCTCGGCGCGCCCGACCCCGCGGCCGCGATCGACGCTCACGAGACGAAGGTGAACCAGGGCGACTACGGCGCGATGCCGGCCAAGGTGCCGCCGGAGCTCCTGCGCGAAGTGCAGTCGAACACGAAGCTCTGGACCGGGATCGGCGCGGATGTCGTACCCTACGTCCTGTACGAGGACGCGCAAACCGGCAAGGCCGGGATCATCTCCGGCCAGCTGCCGACCGCGGAGCTGAAGCAGCGCCTCGGGCTGCCATAAGAAGAAGAGCGAAGACGCGCCGCGCCGGCGCGCGAAGGGGGACGGATCGTGAGGTACGACTACGTGATCGTGGGCGCGGGGTCGGCCGGCTGCGTGCTCGCCAACCGCCTGAGCGCCGACCCGGGCACGAGCGTGTGCCTCATCGAGGCCGGCCCCGCGGACCGCTCTCCGCTGATCCACGCCCCGCTCGGCATCGCGGCCATCGTGCCAACCCGCCACGTGAACTGGGCGTTCGACACCGTGCCGCAGGCGGGGCTGAACGGCCGCCTCGGCTACCAGCCGCGCGGGCGCGCGCTCGGCGGCTCGAGCTCGATCAACGCGATGATCTACATGCGCGGCCATCGCGGCGACTACGACGACTGGGCCGCGCTCGGCAATCGCGGCTGGTCGTACGCCGACGTGCTGCCGTGGTTCAGGAAATCCGAGCGCAACGAGCGCGGCGCGGACGCGTACCACGGGGCCGAAGGGGAGCTGAACGTCGCCGACCTGCGCAGCCCGAACCCCGTCTCGTTCGCCTTCGTCGAGGCGGCGAAGAGCCGCGGGCAGCGCGCCAACCCGGACTTCAACGGCGCCGAGCAGGAGGGCGTGGGCCTTTACCAGGTCACGCAGAAGGAGGGTCGCCGCTGCAGCGCCGCGGTCGCGTTCCTGCACCCGGTCGCCGCGCGCCCGAACCTCAGGGTGCTCGTCGAGTGCCGCGCGCTGCGCCTCGTGCTCGCGGGGGGGCGCGCGACCGGCGTCGAAGTCGCGCTCGGCCGCCACCGCGAGACGATCGAGGCCGCGCGCGAGGTGATCCTCGCGGCGGGCACCTTCGGCTCGCCGCAGCTGCTGCTCCTTTCGGGAATCGGGCCGCGCGCCGAGATCGAGCGGCACGGCATCGCTCTGCGCCACGAGCTGTCCGGCGTGGGCGAGCATCTCCAGGATCACGTCGACTACGTGCTCGCCTACAAGTCCTCCTCGAGCGACCTGCTCGGGCTGTCGCTGCGCGGCGCGTGGAAGCTCGGCCGCGCGGTCTTCGAGTACCGCGCGCGCGGCACCGGCCTCATCACCAGCAACGCGGCCGAGGCGGGCGGCTTCGTGAAGACGCGCGCGGGGCTCGAGCGCCCGGACGTGCAGCTGCACTTCGTGGTGAGCGCGCTGGTCGATCACGCGCGCAAGCTCGTGCCCGGGCACGGCATGAGCTGCCACGCCTGCGTGCTGCGGCCGAAGAGCACCGGGCGCGTGGCGCTCGCCTCGGCCGATCCGTTCACGCCGCCGCGCATCGACCCCAACTTCCTCGCCGCGGAGGAGGACCTCGCGACGCTGCTCGCGGGCTTCAAGCTCGCGCGCGAGATCATGGCGGCCGATGCGCTCGCGCCGTGGCGCGAGCGCGAGATGCACACCGAGGGCGTGACCTCGGACGACGAGCTCGCGCGCATCCTGCGCGAGCGCGCCGACACGATCTATCACCCGGTGGGCACCTGCCGCATGGGCAACGACGAAGGGGCGGTCGTGGACGGCGAGCTGCGCGTGCGCGGCGTGGA
>JAKALD010000225.1 GCA_021813275.1 Pseudomonadota bacterium
GCGCGCGCGCGTGGCTCGCCGGCGCGCTCGGCGAGCCGGCGGTCGCGCGCCACTTCGTCGCCGTGTCGACCAACGCCGCCGAGGTGCGCGCCTTCGGCATCGATCCGCAGAACGCGTTCGGCTTCTGGGACTGGGTCGGCGGGCGCTACTCGATGGACTCGGCGATCGGGCTCTCGACGATGATCGCGATCGGGCCGCAGGCCTTCCGCGAGCTGCTCGCGGGCTTCCGCGCCATGGACGAGCACTTCCGCGACGCCCCGCCCGAGCGCAACCTGCCGCTCGTCCTCGGGCTGCTCGGCGTCTGGTACAACAATTTCTTCGGCGCCCAGACGCAGGCTGTGCTGCCCTACGCCAAGGCGCTCGCGCGCTTTCCCGCCTACCTGCAGCAGCTCGCGATGGAGAGCAACGGCAAGCACGTCGCGCTCGACCGGCGGCGCGTCGCCTGGCAGACCGCCGCGATCCTCTGGGGCGAGCCCGGCACCGACGGCCAGCACTCCTTCTACCAGCTGCTGCACCAGGGCACCAGGCTCGTGCCCTGCGACCTGATCGGCTTCTGCCGGCCCACGAGCGCTCTCGCGGAGCACCACGATCTGCTGATGGCGAACCTGTTCGCGCAGGCCGAGGCGCTCGCGTTCGGCAAGAGCGCCGCGGAGCTCGCGGCCGAGGGCTCGCCGCGCTTCCAGACGCCGTTCCGCGTCACCGAGGGCAATCGGCCGAGCAACCTGATCCTCGCCGAACGTCTCACGCCCGCCACTCTCGGCGCGCTGGTCGCGCTCTACGAGCATGCGGTGTTCACGCAAGGCGCGATCTGGGACGTCGACTCGTTCGACCAGTGGGGCGTCGAGCTCGGCAAGGAGCTCGCGAGCCGCATCGTCCCGGAGCTGCAAAGCGCGGAGGAGCCCGCGCTCGAGCACGACAGCTCGACCAACGCGGCGATCCGCCGCTACCGCAGGCTGCGCGGGCCCGCGCGCTGAGCGAACAATGGCGCAGGTCAGCGTCTATCCGGATGCCCGGAGCCTGGCCGAGGCCGCTGCCGGGCACGTCGCGGCGCTCGCCGGCCAGGCGATCGCCGCGCGCGGGCGCTTCGCGCTCGCGCTCGCGGGGGGCAGCACGCCGCGCCCGCTCTACGAGCGGCTCGCCGCGCCGCCCTATGCGGGCGCCATCGACTGGGCGAAGGTGCAGGTCTTCTTCGGCGACGAGCGCTGCGTGCCGCCGGAGGATCCACGCAGCAACTACGCCATGGCGAAGGGCGCGCTGCTCGAGCGCGTCCCGATTCCGGGAGCGAACGTGCACCGCATGCGCGGCGAGGACGAGCCGGAGCGCGCGGCGCGCGGCTACGAGGGCGTGCTCGAGCGCGTCCTCGGCGCGGCGCCGCTCGACCTGGTGCTGCTCGGCATGGGCGAGAACGGCCACACCGCGTCGCTCTTTCCGGGCTCGGCGCTGCTCGGCGAGGCGCGCCGCCGGGTGGCGGCGGAGTACGTGCGCGAGCTCGCCATGTGGCGCGTGACGCTCACGCCGGTCGCGATCAACGCCGCGCGCCACGTGGCGTTCCTCGTGAGCGGCGCGGCCAAGGCGCCGATGCTCGCGCAGGTGCTCGAGGGCCCGCGCGACCCCGCCCGGCTGCCCGCGCAGATCGTGCAGCCGGCAGGCGAGCTGCGCTGGCTGGTCGACGCGGCGGCTGCCGCGCGGCTGCGCCAGGGGGGCGCGTTAAGCCTGAATTAAGTCGGAGGGGCCAATCTCGCAGTAGGGGCAGCGCTCATGGACGATCGAGACACCGTGCAAGCTTTCGGCCATCCCGGCATCCCGCCGACCTGGACGAGCAGCGCCAAGGACCTGGTCGGCTGCGCGCTCGGGCCGGCGCGCCTGTGGTTCACTTCCGGCTTCGGCATCCTGAACGAGGTCTATTGCCCGCGGGTCGACATCCCCCAGATCCGCGACCTCGGCTTCATCGTCGCCGACGGCCAGGGCTTCTGGGTGGAAGTGAAGCGCCTCGCCTCGTACCGCACCGCGCAGCCGCATGCGGGCGTCCCGGCGCTCGAGATCGTGCACTCGCACGCGCGCTTCGAGCTGCGATTGCGCGTCACGCCCGATCCGCTGCGCGAAGTGCTGCTCGTCGAGGTCGCTCTGCAAGGCGACGATGAGCTGCGGCCCTACGCGCTGCTCGCGCCGCACCTCGGCGGCACCGGTCACGACAACGTCGCCTCGGTCGGCTGGCACCGCGGGCGCAAGGTGCTGTGGGCCGAGCAGGGACCGTTCGGGCTCGCGCTCGCCGCCGCGCGTCCCGATCAGACCGACGCCTGGGGCGCGGCGAGCGCCGGCTATGTCGGCGCGAGCGACGGCTGGCAGGATTTCGACCGTAACGGCGCGCTCTCCTGGCAGTTCGACCGGGCGGGCCCGGGCACCGTCGCCCTGATCGGCGCGCTGCCGGCGCGCGCGACGCTCGCGCTCGGCTTCGGCTCGAGCCGCGAGTCGGCGGCGACGCTCGCCTTCGCCGCGCTCGCCCAGCCCTTCGACGACGTCTGGCAGCGCCACGTCGCGGGGTGGCGCACGTGGCACGATGGCCTGTCGCTGCCGCAGGCGCTGCCCGAAGCGGTGCGCGAGGAGCTCGCCACCTCCGCGATGGTCCTGCGCGTGCACCAGGACAAGACCTATCCGGGCGCGATGGTCGCGAGCCTGAGCGTCCCCTGGGGCAACGCGCGCGACGACCTCGGCGGCTACCACCTCGTGTGGCCGCGCGACCTCGTCGAGAGTGCCGGCGGCCTGCTCGCGCTCGGCGCAATCGAGGAAGCGCGCGACATCCTGCGCTACTTCGTCGCCACCCAGCACCACCGGGGCAACTGGTCGCAGAACCAGTGGCTCGGCGGCGAGCCATACTGGCAGGGCCAGCAGCTCGACGAGTCCGCCTTCCCGGTGCTGCTCGCCTCGGCGCTCGCCGAGCGCGAGGCGCTCGACGGCATCGAGATCGTGCCCATGGTGCGCCGCGCGCTCGGCTTCATCGCGCGCCACGGCCCGGCGACCGAGCAGGACCGCTGGGAGGAGAACGCCGGCATCAACGCTTTCACGCTCGGCACCTGCATCGCGGCGCTGGTGTGCGGCGCGCGCTTCCTCGAGGAGCCGGCGCGCGGCTTCGCGCTGCGGCTCGCCGACGACTGGAATTCGCGCATCGAGGACTGGACGACCGTGCGCGGCACGGCGCTCGGGCGCGCGCACGGCGTCGGCGGCTACTACGTGCGCACTGCGCCGCCGCCCGGCTCGAGCGGCAGCCGCGCGCTCGATCACATCCTGCCGATCAAGAACCGGGCCTGCGACCCGGGCATCCCGGCCGAGGAGCAGATCGCGACCGACTTCCTGCAGCTCGTGCGCCTCGGGCTGCGCGACGCGAGCGACCCGCTGATCGTCGACACCGTGAAGCTCGTCGACCGCACGCTCAGGGTCGACACGCCTTCCGGGCCGGTCTGGCACCGCTACACCGGCGACGGCTACGGCGAGCAGCCGGACGGCAGCCCGTTCAACGGCGCGGGCCAGGGCCGGGGCTGGCCGCTGCTCACCGGCGAGCGCGGGCACTATGAGCTCGCCGCCGGGCGCGATCCCCTGCCCTACCTGCGGGCGATGAGCGCGATGACCGGGCGCTGCGGCCTGATTCCCGAGCAGGTCTGGGACGCCGAGGCGATTCCGCGGCGCTTTCTTTTTCCCGGCAAGCCGACCGGCTCGGCGATGCCGCTCGTCTGGGCGCACGCCGAGTTCATCAAGCTCGCGATGAGCTGCGGCATGGGCCGGCCTTGCGACCGCCCCGAGCCGGTGTGGCAGCGCTACCGCGGCAAGCGCCCCGCGTCCGCGCACGCCGTGTGGACGCCGCGCTTTCCGCGCGGGGAAATCGACGCCGGACAGACGCTGTGCGTGTGCCTGCCCGCGCCGGCGCTGGTGCATTACGGGATTGACGCCTGGCAGGGAGTCGGCGACGTCACCGCGACCGACCGCGGCCTGGGGCTGTACGTCGCCGAGCTGCCGAGCGCGACGCTCAAGCGCGGGCAGAGCGTGCAGTTCACCTACTACTGGACCGAATCGTCGACCTGGGAGGGCCGCGACTACGAGACGCGCATCCGCTGAAGGCGGCGGATCCTTCGAAGGAGGATATGCATGAACCATCCCCTGTCCGATGCCCTGGTGCTGTTCGGCGCCACGGGCGACCTCGCACACAAGAAGATCTACCCCGCCCTGCAGGCGCTGCTCAAGCGCGGCCATCTCGAGGTGCCGGTGATCGGCGTCGCGCGCAGCGGCTGGGACCTCGGGCGCCTGCGCGAGCGGGTGCGCGACAGCCTCAGGGAGCACGGCGATCCCGACGAGCAGGCCGCCGAGAAGCTGTGCGCGCAGCTGCGCTACATCGACGGCGACTACAAGGACAAGACGACCTTCGAGCGTCTGGGCAAGGAGCTCGGCAACGCGCGCCGGCCGCTGCACTACCTCGCCATCCCGCCGAGCATGTTCCCGACGGTGGTGAAGGGCCTCGCCGCCCTCGAGAGCACGCACGCCGCGCGCGTCGTGGTCGAGAAGCCGTTCGGCCGCGACCTCGCCTCGGCGCAGGCGCTCAACCGCAGCCTGCACAGCGTGTTCGACGAGCAGGCGATCTTCCGCATCGATCATTACCTCGGCAAGGAGCCGGTGCAGAACCTGCTTTACTTCCGCTTCGCCAACACCTTCCTCGAGCCGCTGTGGAACCGCAACTACGTGGAGAGCGTGCAGATCACCATGGCGGAAAAGTTCGGCGTCGAGGGGCGCGGGCGCTTCTACGAGGAGGTCGGCGCGGTGCGCGACGTGGTGCAGAACCACATGCTGCAGGTGCTCGCCAACCTGGCGATGGAGCCGCCGGTGGGCGCCGACAGCGAGGCACTGCGCGACGAGAAGGTGAAGGTGTTCCGCTCGATCCGCGCGCTCACCGGCAGGAGCCTGGTGCGCGGACAGTACCGCGGCTACCGCGACGAGGACGGCGTCGCCAAGGACTCCGAGATCGAGACCTTCGCCGCGATGCAGGTGCACCTCGATTCCTGGCGCTGGGCGGGAACCCCGTTCTTCATCCGCGCCGGCAAGCGCCTGCCGACGACCTCCACCGAGGTGATGGTCGAGCTGCGCCGCCCGCCGCAGAACGTGTTCCGCGAGGCCCTGCCGCCGCACTGCAACTACCTGCGCTTTCGCCTCGGGCCCGACCAGGTCGCGATCGCGATCGGCGCGCTCTCGAAGAAGCCGGGGCCGGCGATGGCGGGCGAGGAGATCGAGCTCTACGTGTGCAATACGCGCGACGACGAGGCGACCGCCTACGAGCGGCTGATCGGCGACGCGATGAAAGGCGAGGCGACGCTGTTCGCGCGCCAGGATGCGGTCGAGGAGTGCTGGCGGATCGTCGACCCGATCCTCAGGATGCCGAAGCCCGTGTACTTCTACGAGCCCGAGACCTGGGGGCCGCTCGAGGCGATGAAGATGACCGAGAGCCTCGGCGGCTGGCATCCGCCGATGCCGGAGGCGTGATCCATCCACGCGCGCCGGGGATCCGGCCGCGCTCCACCCCTTGCAGCGGCACGCCCGCCGCGCCAGGAGAGCTTATTTCCGCATAGCAAATTCTGAACCTCCGCCGATCGAAACGGGAGCAGATTGGGCGCACGTCCCGGCGCCATTCGCTCCAAGGCCTCCACCACCCTGGCTGATGCAATGACCGTGCGATCCGGCCCGAGGGAGATCCTCACTCCCTATCGCCCCATCCCGCTCGACGTCCCCGAAGGGATGAAGCCCAATGAATTCTTCAACAGCGCCGAAAACCTCGGCGACCTGGTGCACAACAACGGGTT
>JAKALD010000226.1 GCA_021813275.1 Pseudomonadota bacterium
CCGATCTCGAGCGCGCGATCGAGCTGCAGGGCGGGCTCGCCGCCGGTGAACACGACGAAGCGGTGCGCCCGCTCGCCCGCGGGCCAGCGATCGAGGATCGCCTGCGCGAGCTCGGCCGCGCTCGCGAACCTGCCGCCCCCCGGGCCGTCGGTGCCCACGAAATCGGTGTCGCAGAACGTGCAGAGCGCGCCGGCGCGGTCTTCCTCCCTGCCGGACCACAGGTTGCAGCCGGCGAAGCGGCAAAACACCGCGGGCGCGCCGGCGTTCGCGCCCTCGCCCTGCAGCGTGTAGAAGAGCTCCTTGACCGCGTAGCCCACGGCGCTCAGGGCTGCTCGCCCCAGGCGAGGATCGCCCCGCAGCCCGGGTTCTCGTACAGGTCGATGCGCTCGAGCGCGGGGAGCGCCGCCGCGGCTTCGCGCCTGATCCAGCGCAGCAGGCTCGCGAGATCGTTGTCCCCGACCCCGGGCAGCTCGTAGAGCGGCTGA
Source organism: Pseudomonadota bacterium (assembly GCA_021813275.1). GTDB lineage: Bacteria > Pseudomonadota > Gammaproteobacteria > Burkholderiales > SG8-39 > JAKALD01. The sequence goes on from JAKALD010000226.1 coordinate 486, forward strand.
TGATCGAGCCGCTCGAAGACCGGCGCGAACCGCTCCTTCACGGCGCCGAAATCGACCGTCCAGCCGAGCACCGCGTCGAGCGGCCCAGAGAGATGCAGTCGCAGCGCGAAATTGCGCCCGTGGATGCGGCGCCGCGCGTCGCCGTGCGGGGCGCCCGCGAGGCGCAGCGCGCTGTCGAGCGCGAATTCCTTCCAGATGCGGAAGCGAGCCCCGTCGAAGTGCGCGCCGCAGCTCGCCGTCTCGTGCACGGTGACGCCGGTGAGCTCCGGCAGCACGGGCACAAGCCGCGCCCAGATCCAGCTCGCGATCACCTCGCTGGTGGGGTTGCCGAGCCCCTCGATGTCGTTCAGGCACGCGCCGTCCAGCTCGCGCGCGAGGGGCGCCCAGAGCGCGTCGAGGCGGTCGTGGTCCGCGCCGGGCGCGGCGGCGCGGAGCACGGCCTGGAAGCGATGCCCGTGCATGCGCCCGCACTTGTGCCCCGGCGGGACGTTCGGCAGCCGGTGCGCCGATTCGAACGCGTAGCGCCGCCAGTGGTACGCGCGGCCCGCGCGGTCGAGCTCCGCCCCGGTGCCCGGGGCGCTCTGCACGCCGAGCGCCTCGATCCCGGCGAGCGCCAGCCGTTCGCGGATCCAGCGCGCGAGGCCCTCGTCGGTCGGCGAGGCGAGGCGCTCGTTCAGCAGCGCATAGTCGAGCGGCGCGACGCAGCGCGCGAGCCGCTCGCGCAGCGCCCGGGCCTCGCCGCCGGGAAATCCCGCCCAGCCCTCGGGCGCGGCGACCCGTGCGCGGGCGACGAAGCTATGCCCGTGGAGCCGGCGCGCGCGGTGGCCTTCCGGGAGCGATTCGAGCCGGCGCGCGGCCTCGAAGCCGGCGGCGGCGCAGTAGAGCAGCTGCTCTGCCATGCGGAGTGGTGCGAGGGACGTCGATGCGGGGCGCGAATGGTACCCCAAGCGGGGCCGCCGGCGGGCGGTCGGCGCGTCAGGCCGCGCGCCCGAGCGTGCGGGCCAGCTCCCCGCTCTCGATCAGGCGCGCGAGCTCGGACGCGCCACCTACGAGCACGCCCTTCACGAACACCATCGGGAAAGTCGGCCAGCCGGTCCACATCTTGAGCGCGTTGCGCCTGCGCCAGGGGCCGAAGTAGCTGCCGTACTCGAGGTACTTGTAGGCCAGCCCTGCGGCCTCGAGCAGGCGCCGCGCCTTCTTCGGGAAGGGGTTCTGCGCCATGCCGATCACCACGATGTCGTTCGCGGCGATCGCGGCTTGCGCCTCGCGCACGATGTCCGCGTGCGACGTGGCGACGCGCTCGCGAATCGCGGCGTGCAGATGCGCTTCGTCGAGGATGGGGCGCGGCAAGCGGGATCTCCGGCGGCGGGTATCGCCGCCAGTCTAGCCGAGGCGCGGCACCGCCTCCAGCAGCTCGGCGGCGCGCCGTCGCAAGCCCCGGCTGCGCAGCGCGTCGAGGTCGAAGCCGATCTGGCCCGCGAGCTCCTCGAGCAGCGCGATCTCGTCCTCGGGCGGCGAGGCGGCCTCGCCGCAGCCGAGCACGAGCGCGCCGAGCGACTCTTCCTCGCCGGGGATCGGCACCGCGATCACGCTGCCGGTGACGGTGGTGCAGGCGGTGCGGATCGCCGCGGCGACCGGACCCGGCGCCTCGTCGCCCCAGCCGGCGCACAGCGCGGAGATCTCGGCCGAATCGATGCCGGCGCAGGCGGCCGCGCGCACGCTCTTCGCCGCGTCGCGCCCGGCGAGCGCGACCCAGGCGGCCCGGTAGCCGCCCAGCTCGATGAGGACGCGGCACACGTGGGCGAGCAGCTCGTCGCCGCTGGAAGCGGTTCGCACGGCGCGGTGGCACTCGCTCATGATGGCAAGGGCGCGCTGCGCGCGCTCGAGCTTGCCCGCCGCGCGCACCTGCTCGGTGACGTCCTTGCCGGTGGACACGAAGTGCGTGATCGCGCCGCTGCGGTCGCGCACCGGGGTGATGGTCTTGTCCTCGAAGTAGCGCACGCCGTCCTTGCGCCGGTTCTCGAAGCGTGCGCTGAACGCTCGCCCCGCGGCGAGCGCACGCCAGAGCTCCGCGAAGAACGCGCTGTCGTGCGCGCCCGACTTGAGCAGGCTCGGCTTCGCGCCGACTGCCTCGTCGCGCGCGTAGCCGGTCGCGCGCTCGAACGCCGGGTTGACGTACTCGATCACGCCGTCGCGGTCGGTGACGCACACCAGGTCCTCGCACTGCTCGACGATCGCCGCGAGCTCGCACAGGTGCTGCTCCAGCCCCGCGCGCTCCGCATCACGCTGCGGCGCAGCGCTCGCGCTCACCGCCGTCAACCAGCCTGCCGCTGCCGCAAGTTCCATCCGTTCCTCCGTGTTTGAACGCGCTTCGACGGCGCGCTGTGCTGTGCGGCTGCGAGGGACGACCGGAAAGGCGGAGGGCACGGCCTTGGCCGCGCCGGACGGCGCGGCGCCAGGGACAGGAACGACTTGCGCCCGGCTGGCAGTCCCGCTGTCCTAGAGCGAACGCTCCGTAGACCGGTGACTTTGCGTGCCCGCCTTTCGGTCGGGTTTGCCCTTGCAGCTCGCCCGGGATCGTAGCGGCCGGCGCGGGGGGCGGGTGTAAGAGTGTGTCAAGCGCCCCGGCGTCAGCCCTGGCGCGCGAGATCGCGGAAGAAGGCGCGGATGCGGCGCGCGTTCGCGCCGAGGTCGCTCACGCCGACGCGCGAAGCCGAGCGCACGTCGATGCGGCTCCCCGAGCCGAGCGGCGTGATGCGCACCACGACGTCGTCCTTGAAGCCGAAGAAGAAGGTGGTGGCGGTCGCTTCGATGCGCAGCGCGCGCGCATCGGCCGCCGCGATCGTCCAGCCGAGCTTGCGCGCCGCGGCGAGCGAGCGCTCGAACGCGACCGGCGGGCGCGCGGGGTAGTCGAGCGGCCGGATGTCGGGGTAGGCGCGGTGCTGCGCCTCGGCGAGCGCGGCGCCGCCGTAGGCCGCTCCGTTCGGCGAGGCTTCGCGCGCCGCGAGCAGCGCGACAAACTGCGGCGGATGCCCGGTGTCGGTGCTGATGTCGTGGATCGGCGGCACGCTTTTCGCTTGGTAAATCTCCGTCACGGGCACCCCGAGGACGAGCGCGCCTGCGGCGACGCCCAGCAGCGACGCCGCGAGCGCCCGGTATGCGCGCACGCGCCAGGACCAGAAACCGGCGGCGAGCGAGGCGAGCGCGCCCATGGCGCCGACCGCAGCCGCGGCCGACAGGATCCGAAAGCCGGTGCCGTACGTCCACAGGCCGAAGCGGTTGCCGAGGCCCGCGCCGAGCCCCGCGAGCGCGGCGCCGAGCGCCGCGCCGGCGGCGGCGAGCGCGATGGTGAACACCGGGCGCCGCCGGGTGCGACGCGGTTGCTTGGGGCTCGAGGTCAAGGATTTCGGAACGCGATGGCGAGCAACGCAATGTTAGACCGCGCAGCGCGGCGCGTCGCGTGTACAATCGCGCCGCCCTCGCCGCATGCGCGGCTCGATGAGCCTCGAGCGGCCGGCGCCACGCTCGCCGAACGCTCGCTCGATCGCATTCACGCTCTCCGCGCCGGCACCCGGCCCGTCGAATTTCGTCCGAACTCCGCACCGCCCAGCTTCCCCATGTTCGCCGCCCACGCACGCGGCGCGAGCAACCGCCTCGCGCCCTTCGTCCTCGCCTTCTTCTTCATCCTGCTGTCGCTGCCCGCATCGAAGGCGGCGTACGCCTTCGGCTTCGAGGAGGTCGCGGCGCGCGCCCGGGCGCTCGCCGCGAAGCCCTACGATCCCGGCCCCGGCCTGCCCAAGGCGCTGCAGAACCTCACCTACGACCAGTACCGCGACATCCGCTTCAAGCCCGACCGGCAGTACTGGCGCGGCGCGCACCTGCCCTTCGAGCTCGCGTTCTTCCACCTGGGCTGGCACTTCGACCGGCCAGTGAAGCTCTACGAGGTGGCGGGCGGCGACGTGCGCCCGATCCGCTTCGATCCGCGCGACTTCGACTACGGCGCGAACCGGATCGACACCGCGAAGCTCGGGGCCGTCGGCTTCGCGGGATTCCGCGTGCACTACGCGATCAACACGCCCAAGTACAAGGACGAGGTGCTGGTGTTCCTCGGCGCGAGCTACTTCCGCGCCCTCGGCAAGGGCCAGGTGTACGGGCTGTCGGCGCGCGGCCTGGCGGTGGACACCGCCCTCGCCTCGGGCGAGGAGTTCCCGCGCTTCACCACCTTCTGGATCGAGCGCCCGGCGCCGGGCGCGAAGACGCTCACGCTGTACGCGCTGCTCGACTCGAAGCGCGTCACCGGCGCCTACCGCTTCGTGCTGCGGCCCGGGGTGAGCACTGCGATGCAGGTGAAGGCGCGCATCTTCCTGCGCGAGCCGGTCGGCAAGCTCGGCCTCGCGCCGCTCACCAGCATGTTCTTCTTCGGCGCCAATCAGCACGGCACGGGCGACGATTACCGCCCCGAGGTGCACGATTCCGACGGCCTGTCGCTCCACGCCGGCAACGGCGAGTGGCTGTGGAGAGCGCTCGTGAACCCGAAGCGGCTGCTCGTGACTTCGTTCGCGACCACGAATCCGCGCGGCTTCGGCCTAATGCAGCGCGAGCGCCGCTTCGACCATTACGAGGACCTCGAGGCGCGCTACGACAACCGGCCGAGCGCCTGGGTAGAGCCCGAGGGCAGCTGGGGCAAGGGGCGCGTCGAGCTGGTGGAGATCCCGACCCCCGACGAGACCAACGACAACATCGTGGCCTACTGGGTCCCGGACCGCGAGCCCGCCCCCGGCAAGCCGTTCGATTTCGCCTACCGGCTGCTGTGGGAAGGCGAGCAGCAGACGCATCCGCCGCACGCCTGGGTCGCGCAGACGCTGCGCGGCCGCGGCTACACGCCCAAGCCCGACGACAGCATCGGCTTCATCGTCGATTTCGAGGGCCCGGCGCTCAAGCGGCTGCCCGCGAACGCGGTACCCGAGAGCGTCGTGTCGGCCGACGCGAACGGCCAGGTCGTGGAAAGCGTCACGGAGCGCAACCCGGTTACCGGCGGCGTGCGGCTCGCGCTGCGCGTGCGCCGCATCGACAAGGACAAGCCCGTGGAGCTGCGCGCGGCGCTCCGCCAGGGCGATCGCACGCTGTCCGAGACGTGGAGCTACATCCTTCCGCCCGGCTAGGCGCGCAAGGCACCGCGCGCCCGGAGCTCGAGCGCTATCTCGCGCGGCTGCCGCTCGGCGCCGAGGAGCGGCGCGCGCTCGCCTCGCGCACCGCGCTCGAGAGCCCGCACGAGGCGATGGCGGCGCTGCACGCGGCGCTCGGGGGCGAGCCCGCGCGCGAGGACGAC